>JBGCFS010000006.1:0-13398 GCA_045107035.1 Hyphomicrobiales bacterium | reverse complement strand
GGGCTGAGTCAAACTACAGGTGCACAAACTCAACGTTTTGATGGGACAGATTTTACTCAGTTGATCGGCAATATTTGCCTCTACATTGGGTAATTCTTGCATATACGGCATTGTTCCAATTTTTATGCCACTGTTTTTTATATCTAATTTCCTTTGGCATAAGTCTTGAAGAGATCCTCTACGAAAGGCCAGTTCTGAATTCAGACTGGTTTGGTTTTAGGTAGAGGAATTAGTTATGGGTATCTTTGGGGCACTCAATACGGCCGTAAGCGGGTTGCGGGCACAATCATTTGCGCTGGAAAACATCTCCGGAAATATTGCGAATTCTCAGACCACAGCGTTTAAACGCCAGGATACCGCATTTGCCGACATGGTCACGGGCGGCGCCAGCAGCAGCAAGTTACAGCGCTCTGGTTCAGTTTCAATGTTCTCTCGGTCCACTGCCAGTGTGCAGGGCGATATTTCTGCATCCTCGATTGATACACACATGGGAGTTTCCGGTGACGGTTATTTCATGGTTCAGGAAAAAGTAAGCACAAGCGACAACAGAGCATTGTTTTCTGGAACAGATGTTTACACACGCCGCGGTGATTTTACGATTGATCAGGAAGGCTACCTTGTAAACGGTTCAGGTTATTATTTGAAAGGTCTGGAACTTGACCCTACCACTGGCAACCCGGTAGGCAGCGTGCCTGAGTTAATCCAGCTTTCGAATGATTTCCTCCCCGCTCAAGCGACCGAAGAAATTCAATATCGCGCAAATCTCGCAAGTTACCCGCTGACAGCAAATGCTGATCCAGATGTGGCAAATAGCGAAATATTGAATGCATCACTCTTTACATCAGACCCGCGCGCATCATCGACGGCTTTCAGTACGATTACCGGATCCGGCGCCAGTTTAATACCTGATGCCGCTGCGGTCGTTTCGGGTTCTGGTGCCGCACTTTCATCAGATGCAGCGGCTTCGGTTGTCGGCACGGGCGCTGGGCTTTCCGCCGATGCTGCAGCAACAGCATCTGGCACATCAGATATCAGTGCTTTGAGCGCAACAGGCGGCGTGATTACAGTTAATGGTACAAACGTGACCATAACAGCTGCAGACAACGCAGCAGCAATTTTGACAGCAATCAATACGCTTAGTGGTACTCATGGCGTTACTGCCTCGCTGACGGTTGGCAATGAACTCCAATTGGATTCAGCCGATGCCGACACGGATATAGCGCTGGGCGGTGACGCGACCACTCTGACAGAGATCGGATATACCGGCGGTGGAACCGTTGGTTCTGCAACCAATCTTTTGACGCAGGGTTTCTCATCAGGAGAGACACTAACATTTACTATCGGTTCCGGTTCTGCTCAGACAGTAACATTCGGAACGACTGTTGGTCAGGTGTCAACGCTTGCAGAACTTTCAATAGCGCTTGCTGCAATCACCGACGCTACCGCCACCATTGATGGTTCCGGAAACCTTTCAGTCGTTGGTACTAACGATGAAGACGCCATAACAATTGGCGGCACCTCAGATTCAGCGCTTTTGGGAACTTCTGATGCGACCACAGAAGCTACGAACTTGTTGTCTCAAGGATTTACGCAAGGCGAAACACTTGAAATTACCGTTGGTACAGGTTCAGTTCAGACAATAACATTTGGCACTGGCGTAGGCGAAGTGTCTACCCTTGCCGAGCTGACAGCCGAACTCGCGACTATTACCGACGCTACAGCCACCATAAGTGGCTCGGGCAATCTGTCCATTGTCGGTTCCAGCAACGAAGATGACATCACCATTGGTGGAACATCGAATGCATCGCTTCTAGGAACAGCAGATTCAACGACTGCCGCTACAAACCTTCTGTCTCAAGGATTTTCCCAAGGTCAGACTTTGGAAGTCACCGTAGGCACCGGCTCTACACAAACAATAACATTCGGCACCGGTGTTGGTGAAGTATCCACACTTGATGAGTTGGATACTGCATTGGCGGCTCTTACTGGCGTAGTTGGGAGTGTAGATACTGCAAACGGCAACGTTTCTATTGTAGCTAACAATGGAACTGATTCTGTTGAATTGGGCGGCACCGCGCCAATTGCTTCTTTGGGCACCACAGCTGGCACTTACTTGCCAGCGGCTGGTGTTGTGATCGCAAACGACAATACCAACTTTCTGAACAGTTCAGTTTCAGGTGGTGCGGTCACAATTTACGATGCGAACGGCTCTCCCGTAAACGTTCAATTTCGCTGGGCCAAAGTAGATAGCTCAGGCCTGGGCGGCCAAGATACATGGAATATGTTCTACTTGGAGGATGCGGATGCGTCTGGAACAGACGCCCAATGGCGTAATGTTGGTCAAGACTATGTCTTTGGTGCCAATGGACAGCTTGATCCGCAAATTGCGCAGCTTACTCTCAATAATTTGACCATTGGCGGCGTTTCGCTTGGTAACATAAATATCGTTCATGGCGCGGATGGCCTTACTCAGTACGACGATTCTAACGGCAATGCGCAGGTCAACTCACTAGCGCAAGACGGCATGCCTTCCGGCGAGCTAGTTGGTATCCAGGTCGCAGATGGCGGCACTATTGTTGGTAACTATTCAAATGGTCTTAGCCTCAATATCGTCGACATCCCGTTGGTATCGTTCAATGCCGAAGATGGCTTGAAACGTCTTGATGGTGGTGCCTTTGAGGCCACATCAGAATCCGGGCAGGCGATCCTAGATGCGACCGGTGCAATCGTTGGCCAGGCACTTGAGAATTCTAACACCGATATCGCAGACGAATTTTCAAAACTAATCGTCACGCAACAGGCCTATTCAGCGAATTCCCGGATCATCTCCAGCGCGGATGAGATGCTTCAGGAAGCGCTTAATATGGTCAGGTAACCGTAAGCTAGGGAACTAAACCATGGGCCTGTCCTCAGCGCTTTCCATGGCCCTCTCGGGCCTGAACGCTAACCAACGCGGTTTGCAATTGGCGGCAACGAATGTCGCCAATGCGGACACGCCTGGTTACAGCGCTAAGACGCAGGCCCAAAGCGTTCGGGTCGGTGACGGCAGGGTCATTGGTCTTGAGGCCGGACGTATTCAGCGATCGCTGGATCAGGCAGTGCAAACACAATTGCGCTCTGAATCGGGAAGTGCTGCCTATGCGGATCGCGTAAGCTCCTATCAATCCCGGATGGATGAACTGTTGGGCACACCGGGCAGCAACAATGCGTTGGACACTTTGTTCAACAATTTTACATCTGCTTTGGAAGGCCTTTCTACTACCCCTGAAAGCTTTGTGACGAGATCGGAAGCGTTATCAAACGGTCGCGTTTTGGCCTCTCAGTTGAACGGTCTGAGTGCTGATATTCAATCCATGCGTCAGGAAAACGAAGATTTTCTGCGGCAAGGCGTAAACGAGATAAATACAGCGTTACAAAACGTCAAACGTTTGAACGATCAAATTCTGTCAGAAGCCCACAATGCTTCAGGCACCGCGGATCTTCAGGATCAGCGCGATATTTATATCGACGAGATCTCACACTATATGGATGTCCGGGTCACCGAAGATGAGCAGGGCGGTGTTCGTCTTGCCACAACTGGCGGTGCGTTGTTGTTTGACCGTGTGCCTGCAAGTTTAAGCTTTGATGCGCGCGGCACAATCACGCCGCAGACGGAATACAGCATTAATCCTGATGAGCGCGGCGTTGGCACGATTAGCATGACCAGCGTTAGCGGACTACAGGTGGATTTGCTTCAGCCTGGATTGTTGCGTGATGGTGCGTTGGCGGCGGCACGTGATTTGCGTGATGATGTGCTTGTAGAGGCGCAGGCCCAGCTTGATCAATTTGCTGGCGCCATGGCAGCAGCACTCGGCAATCGTCCAGAATCTGGAACAGCAGTAACTTCCGGAGCGGCATCCGGTTACGATTTGGATCTAAGCGGGGTTCAACCTGGGAATTCATTTAGCCTGAGTTTTACAAGCAACAGCAATGGTCAAACCCAAACGGTTAGCTTTGTCCGGGTGGATGATAGCTCAAAACTTCCGCTGGATGACGGTACGACCGGCCGTTCTGATGATCGTGTGGTTGGGCTTGATTATTCCGCTGGCGCACAACCCATCACGACACAAATACAAGCGGCACTTGGTGTAAGCTTCAGTGTGTTCGATCAAGGTGGCGATGTCGTTCGCGTTCTGGATGACGGCGCGAGCAATGCCGTTACTATCAACAGCTTCGATGCTTCTGTTAGCACCACCAGTTTGACGGATGATGGAGTGGCACTACCATTTTTCACGGACGTTGGTGGGAAAGCCTTCACGAATTCGCTGGATGATATCCCGCAAGCAAAGGGCTTCGCAGGTCGAATTAGCGTCAATGAAAACCTTATTGAGGATAACTCGCGGTTGGTGGTTTATGAAACCGGTCCCGACACATTGGATGGTGATTCAACCCGTCCAGAGTTTTTGTTTGATGCGCTAACCCAATCGATAAACTCATTCACGGATCAGGGCGGCATAGGAACCTCCTCAGCGCCGTTTAGTGGAACAGTTTCATCATTTGTTAGCCAGATCATTTCTGTGCGTGGTGCAGCCGCTCAGGACGCGCAGCGCACTGCGGACAGCCAGCGCAGCGTTGTGGAAGTGTTAGAAAATCGTTTTGCCGAAAGTACAGAAGTATCCATTGATGAAGAGATGGCTCGTTTGGTGGAACTACAAACTGCCTACGCAGCAAATGCCAGGGTCATGCAGGTGGTCCAGGAAATGCTTGCAACCGTATTGCGGATTTAGAGTTGGAAGGGTTGTCACATGGTTGATCCTCTCGTCGGGTCACGTTCGTCACTGCTGATACGCGATCTTGGTCAAATGCGTGACAGCCTGTCTGATTTTCAGCGACAACTAAGCACCGGAAAGACGTCTAGCACTTATGCTGGGCTTGGTCCGGAGCGGAGTCTTTCGGTTGCTTTTAGGAGCGATATTTCTCGCCTTGATTCCTATCAGTCTAGCATCACTATGGTGGAATTGCGCCTCAGTATTTCCGATCAGGTTATGACGCGCATGTCTGACGTCGCAACTGAAGCCCGTGGTTCCATGGACCCCAATATCTACAGTCTGCTGAGCGATGGCCGGACACAAGGCCAAGCGACAGCACGCAATTTATTGGGTGAGACGCTTTCTTTGCTGAATTCTGAAGCCGGTGGCCGTCACCTTTTTGCTGGTGAAGACGTGCTGAACAAACCAGTTGAAGGCTTAAACGCGATTATGGATGGCGAAGGCGCGCGCGTTGGCTTTACCCAACACAGAACAGAGCGTTATTTGGCTGATAGCGGTGCAAGCGGCACAGGACGCCTCGACGTTTCACAACCCCTGCCGAACCAGGTGCAATTGTCGGAAGATGGCAGCCATCCGTTTGGATTGAAAATAGCAGCAGCCAACAATGGCCTAAGTAATGTAACCGCCACTGGGCCAACGGGTTCACCTGCAGCCATTGGCATAGATTTTGCTGGGCAGCCCACCGCTGGAGAAACAATTAAATTGAGTTTCACCCTACCTGATGGTGGTTCAAAAGATATTGTTCTAACGGCCGCAACTGCTGGGCAAGGTGGTGACAACGTCTTTGAAATTGGAGCAACAGCTGATGATACTGCTGCCAATTTGTCTGCAGCTTTAACGTCTGCGATTGAGAATGTGAACAATGTCGACCTGCGCGCTGCATCCGCCATTGCTGCGGGTGAGGATTTCTTCAACACGGCCAACGGTGCGGCCCCGCAGAGAGTGGATGGTCCGCCTTTTGAAAGTGCAACAGGTTTGCGCGACGGAACTCCTGAGGACACTATTTTTTGGTACAAGGGTGATAATGCCGACAACTCAGCCCGGAAAACTGCAACTGCACGCATAGATGACGGTTTGAGTATTTCCTATGGCGCGCGTGCCAATGAAGAGGCCTTTCAGGTTTTGGTCCAAAATCTGGCGGTTTTTTCAAGTGATACGTTTGCCGATGGAAGTGCAGATGATGAGGCGCGATATGGAGAATTAGCCAGTAAAACTATTCTGAACATCTCCTACCAAAGTGGCGTTCAAAACTTGGAACAAATCGCTGGGGAACTAGGTGCGGCACGAAGTGCGGCTGGCAATGCGGACTCTCGCCACACTGTTAAGGGCGGAACTTTGCAAACCATGATCGATGGTATTGAATCGGCAGACCTCAATGAGGTTTCCGTTAACATCTTAACACTGCAGACCCAAATGGAAGCCAGCTATCGTGCAACATCTATTCTGTTCGATATGTCCCTTGTGAACTACATCTAACTTTTTTGTTTGGTTTAGGGGTGATTGAAACCGGGAACTAAAACTCTTGATTGCCCAGAGTGTGCCCGAACACTTTCAAAACCAAGCTGATCGCATTTCCAAATAGTAATCCGCTAAACGCATAAAACCGCTGATGTTATAGCAGCGGTTTCAATGGGATTCATTTTTGGATTGCAGACTTAGTTTATGTTCGTAAGCCGCCAGCAATTTCGCGATTGATAGAAATCAGTGATTTCAGGAACGAGGTGTCTGCTTTGATTTCGGCAGCGCGGGTTTGTTTGAAAACAAAGATGCCTAGATTTGCGATGTTTTCGCGAATCTCGTTTGGAAGTGGACTGTCTTCCTCAGTCACAGCTGTGACAAACAGTGTCCAGATTTTCTTGTTGTATGCGAGTGCTTCACGAATTTGCGCGCGATCTGCTTTTTCTGCAGAGGCAGCATCTTCTAAGCGGTGAGCAGCTTTAAGCAAAAGTCGTGCTTCCAACTGGCGCGGATTAACCGTCGCTTGCTGAGTCTGTTGGTAGATTTGAGCTGCCTGTTGCATGATTTAGCAATTCCCCTTCATAGGCTATCAGAGCTTTTGCTGCTCTCAATGCTTTATACAAATCATTGGTTAATATCAGGTTATTTATTGGCTCAATATAGGCGATTGTACTGGGTGCCGCTTCAACTATCTCATTGATTAATTTGAAATAATCAGCGTGATGGGCTTCTGGAGTGTCAGACAGGTACATTGTCTGAACAACAAGTGCTACGCGGCGTGCAGGCGAGTTCGCATCCTCAGGCAAAATGATGTCTTTGGCCCTTAGAATAGGTGTATGCCCATCTATGGTCAGCTTGGTTCGTTGTTCGCCGTTGGTAATGACGGTTTTGCCAACAATCATTTTTTCAAACGGCTTCAATTCGACACGCAGTGACATGATTTGGTCCTCTTCGCGCGACTTATAGCAGCAAAAGCACTGCAAAAGAAAAGGTCATTAAATGGAAAAAGGCGAGTGCCGAAGCACTCGCCTTCTTAACCGTGTGTGGGTTACGGAATTTAGAGCAACCGCAACACGTTCTGGTCAGCCTGCGAGGCCAGCGAGAGAGCTGTTGAAGACAGGGACTGACGAGTTTGGAGCGACAGCAAGTTCGCGCCTTCTTCGTTCAAATCAGCCAATGTCAGGTTGGCCGCACCTGTTTCCAGTGTATTGATTGTCTCTTTAGTGAAGTTTTCGCGTGTCTCCACAACAGACAAGTTGGAACCAAATTTGGACGCTTGCGAACGAAGTGTGTTCGTTGCTGTGTCTAGTGTGCCTAGTGTGGCTTCGATGTTTGCATCACTTGCGAAATCGCCGGTGGATACAGATGAAAGGCCAAGGCCTGCACTATCGAAATCAACACCACCAATTGTCAGTGAGCTGGAACCATCTTCGTTGAACGTAACCTTGAGGTCATCGCCATCGAGCAGGTTTTTACCATTAAAGCCAGCATCGTTTTTCAACTGATCAATCTGTGAGAGCAACTCGTTAAAATCTGTCTCAAGATCTTCACGACGGTTTGTACCCTCAGTCAACACAACGGCTTCTGTTGTACCATCCGCAGATCCAAGCAGGCCAGAATCTGATGTTCCGCCAATTGTCAATGAGTCCCCATTTGTTCCAGAACTACCTGTTGCAGTGAGGTTACCTGACGCATCTACGCTAGCTGTCACATTTGTGAGAGCCCCAAGTGCTGTATTCAATTCATCAATTGTTGAAACTTCGCCTGTGCCTGTACCGAATGTGATGGTCTCAGCAGCATTTGAACCAACTGTGAAGGTAAGTGTTTCGCCGGAGGAGAAACCTTGAGATAGAAGATTTGTACCCTCTGTTGTTCCATCAGCTGAACCCAGCAGACCGGAGTCTGAAGTACCGCCCACTGTAATGCTGTCGTCAGCGCCTACACCGACAACGGACAAGTTGCCGGAAGCATCAACAGCGGCTGATGTTACATTGGCGTTGGCTGTCGCAAAGGAACCCAGCGCTGTGTTCAATTCATCCAGTGTAGAAACTTCGCTGGTTCCTGTACCGAATGTAATTGTGGCCGTTGAGCCGCCAACATCAAGTGTTAGTGTTTCCCCAGAAGAGAAGCCTTGAGACAGAAGGTTTGAGGCTGCAGTTGTTGCATCGGACGACCCAAGAAGGCCAGAGTCTGAAGTACCACCGACCGTGATGCTGTCTTCGTTATTTGCACCAACAACCGAGAGGTTGCCCGATGCATCAATACCAGCTGAGGTAACGTTGGCGTTTGCAGTAGCAAATGATCCCAATGAAGTATTCAGATCAGCCAGCGTGGCAACTTCACCTGTGCCCGTACCAAATGTAATTGTTGATGTAGAACCGCCGACATCAAGTGTCAGTGTTTCACCGGAGCTAAAGCCCTGGGTCAGGAGGCTAACAGTTGACGTTGTCGTATCGGTAGAACCACCGGTCAAGCCAAGTTCTGTCAGTGTTGTAGCATCTGATGTGTTGTCGACGTCAACTGCCTGACCATCAGAACCTGTCAACACAAGTTGGTTACTGCCGTCAAGCGTAGCGGTAACACCAGTATTTGGGGTCTCGTCGTTGATCGCAGTAAGAACCGCACTAGCGTCGGCACTGGCCGCGATAGTGATGGACGTGCCATTAATATCTAAATTGCCACCAGTTGCGGACAAGCCACTAATATCTGCCGAACCGGTCGTTACACCGTCTACGTCAGCATTAAGTGTGGCGCCCGTTCCAGTTACAGTTGCCGGAGCATCTGCATTTAGTGCCGCGCCTGTGCCAGTCACTGTAGCGCCCGCATCTGCACTCAGTGCAGCGCCAGTGCCTGTGGTTGTTGCCGCAGTGAATGTGCCGCCTGTTACGCCAGCGGATGTCTGAAGCGCCTGACGTGCAGTCGCTTGAGCGGCTTCAACCAAGTCTGTAATAGCAGAGATACCGTTATCAGCAGCTTCTAGTGTCTGAGTTGCGTTGCCAACAGAATCCAAAAGACGACCCAGATCGCTTGCGCGGCTGTTCAAAGAGGACGCTGTGAAAAAGTTAGTTGGATTATCCAAAGCTGAATTCACTTTGAGGCCTGTAGAGAGGCGCTCTTGTGTTTTCGTCAGTAGGTCAGACGTGCTCTGCAGGGAGAGCAAGTTGCCGCGTACGGCCTTGGAGAGGGTAATATCGGAACCCATAGTGTGTCCTTTCTTGGAACTAATACAAAAGCTGCCCGCTTCTGGGGCGCTGATGCAAAATGCCTAGAAAGGTTCTAACGAGGAGTTAACGCGCCTAATTTATGTCGTACTCCTGCCACGATGCTTAATACTTTGTTGCTTTCGATAGTAAAATCACACCAAATTGTACCCAGACAACCCGTCCCAGATAAGTTTTATTGAAACCAACAACAGTGCGCCGTAAACGATTCGGTAGAAAACGCTCTGGCTGACAATCTTTACTAACCATATCCCCAGCATTGTTGAAGCAAACGCCAATGGCATAAGAACAACCGAAGTTGTGATGTTGCCGGTGTCGAGTTGCCCGAGTGCAAAATAGGGTATCAGCTTGACGATGTTTACAATGGCGAAGAACAAAACCGATGTTCCAGCGAAAATCCGGCGGTCCATTTGTAGCGGCAATGTATATAGCTGATATGGTGGCGCACCCGCGTGACTAACGAAACTTGTATAGCCCGCTCCAAAACCACCCAACATCGCTTTAATAGGGTTACGTGGTTGAGGTGTGTCGTCTCCGCGCCAAAAATAGTACTTTAACGCAAACAACAATGTCATTATGCCAAGAAGCAGACGGAGCATTTCGTCATCGACATAAGCTGCTGTCATCCAGCCAACACCAATTCCCGCGATAGCCGCAGGCAACATATCTTTAATAAGCTGTTTGTCGAATTCACGCCAGTAGGACTTTATCGCCACAGCGTCCATTATAAGAAGTATAGGCAACATAATTGCCGCTGCTTGCACCGGAGATATGACCAGCGCCATTATAGGGACGCCAAAAAGTGCAATGGCGCCGAGCCCGCCCTTTGAAACGCCGACAAATAGGACAGCAGGAATTGCGGCCGCGTAGAAGATGGGATCTGTGATCATAGTGCTCGTGTTACCCGGTGGATGACTGCGGCAAGTGCGGGGATGCTAGGCCAAAGGAATGAATTGGCCCTATCGTTTCCACGATTGCAATTCCAGACAGTACACTTGCTCAATGCCAAAATGATGTATCTGCCGACCGGCTTTTATAGATAAGTGCGCAAAAAGGGAACTCTAACGTATTTTTTTGAATGTTTTTTTGGTCAACAAGAATACTAATCTCATGGGCTCAAAGAAAGCACCGCTTGAAATGGCGCGCCTTGTCAGTATCGCCGTTATACTTTGCTGGGTGAGTGAGGTGTCCATTTCCCACCATTTGCGACTACCAATTCGGCTGATCTAGCCGGTCACGATCTGCCCGTCTTCTTTGATGAATTTGAATTCTTGTCCGCTAGGTAAAATTTCGAGAACCGTTTCAGAAGGTCGACATAAACGCGTTCCAATTTCTGTTTTAACTAAAGGTCGGTTAATCAATATGGGGTGCGCCATCATATGGTCTATTAACTCAATATCTAGTAATTCAATATTGTCGAGATTAAGCTCTTGAAATGGTGTTCCTTTTTCGCGCAATAATTCGCGCGGTGTAATGCCAGCGTCTGAAATTAACTCCAATAGAGTCTCCCTGCTGGGGGGTGTTTCTAGATACTCGACGATATGAGGCTCGATGCCTGCTTTTCTTATCATTTCCAACGTGTTGCGCGACGTCCCGCAATTCGGGTTATGGTAAATCGTTACTTTCATTTTGTAGCAGCCTCTGAAATCAGCCATTTCACAACGGTCACGCAAACCAATGTAGCTAGAATTTGCGCTCCAATGAAGGCAGGCGCATCGAGTGGTCTAATCCCGGCAAACGTATCAGATAAGGAACGTGCAATAGTTACTGCCGGATTCGCGAAAGATGTGGAAGATGTGAACCAGTAGGCAGCTGTAATGTAAAGTCCCACGGCCATTGGTACGGTGTCTGGTTTTGTGCGCAAGGTGGCGAAAATCACGAAAATAAGGCCAAACGTTGCGATAAATTCAGAGAACCACTGTGGTGCACCGGTTCTGACTGTGGTCGAAGTTTGAAAAATTACGTCCGCAAACATTAGGTGTGCGGCCCATACGCCCAAAATTCCTGCTCCAATTTGTGTGACCACGTAAAGCACTGCAATGTCGAAACGGATTTCACCTCGTATGAGAAAAGCAAGTGTGACCGCCGGGTTAAAGTGGGCGCCGGAAATCGGCCCAAACACAGTGATCAAAACAATCAGAGCTGCACCTGTTGCCAACGCATTTGCCAAGAGGGCCAAACCAACCGAACCACCAGAAAGTTTGTCGCCCATGATGCCAGAGCCAACAATGGCAGCTAGCAAAAAGAACGTCCCAATCGCTTCCGCGCATAGCCTACGTGATATGTTAAACTTCATAAGATTGTCTCATTGTGCCAATGCTTCGTATCAACTTTAGCCGCCAAAATTTCCGTGTACTTGGAACTGTAAGCATTTCAATTCTCCAATCTCACTGATGATCAGAAGAGGAGACCGGGTAGCTAATTTACACAAAGAAGCTCGATATGATTCAATTTTGCTATGTGTAAAAAAAGCGAACAAATGCAGTTGCTGAACCCGTGTTTCGCGGAATATCTCAGATTTATGACAAGCGCATGAATGTCAGTGATTATTCCCATAAGGTCGAGTAGACAGAAATTAGTTGCTCTCCTAGTCTGCGATTAAATCAGACAGAACCGCCGGGGAGGCTTTGGCCTGTGAAAAGCAGCTATTTCGAGACATACAAGCAATGGACCAATGACCCCGGAGCCTTTTGGTTGAAAGCTGCGCAAACAATTGATTGGGATGTCGCTCCACAAAGCGCTTTTGACCCTAATGCCGGCGTTTACGGGCGTTGGTTTCCTGATGCGTTTGGTAACACTTGTTACAATTGTGTAGATCGCCATGCGGACCGTGACCGGCCAGGGCAGGCGGCCATCATCTACGATAGCCCAATTACTGGCAGCAAACGCACTGTCAGTTTTGCTGAACTGAAAGATGAAGTTTCCACATTGGGCGCGGTGATGGCCGAGTTTGGGATTCAAAAGGGCGACAGGGTCATCATCTATATGCCAATGGTTCCGGAAGCCGTAATTGCCATGCTTGCTTGCGCGCGGATTGGCGCCATTCATTCCGTGGTGTTTGGTGGCTTTGCTGCCAATGAACTTGCCACCCGTATCGATGAAGCGAAACCAAAGCTCATTATTTCGGCTTCATGCGGCATTGAACCTAACCGGATCATTGCCTACAAACCGCTTTTGGACAATGCAATTGAAGTTGCCAGCCACAAGCCGGAAAGCTGCCTGATTTTGCAACGCGATCAGTTGGAAGCGCCCCTCAAAAAAAGCCGCGACTGGAGCTATTCCGAGCAGATGACACACGCTAGAGCCTCTGGCAAATCCAGCGACTGTGTTTCGTTGAAGGCAACAGATCCGCTTTATATTCTTTACACGTCTGGTACCACTGGCCAGCCTAAAGGTGTTGTGCGCGACAATGGCGGGCATATGGTCGCGTTGAATTGGTCGATGGGGGCAATGTATGACATGGCCCCAGGCGAAGTGTTTTGGGCCGCATCTGATGTTGGCTGGGTCGTTGGGCATTCCTACATCGTGTATGCACCATTATTAAAGGGCTGCACGACGCTTCTATTTGAAGGAAAGCCTGTTGGTACACCTGATGCCGGGACGTTCTGGCGTATTATTGAGGAGCATCAGGTTTCAGCTCTTTTTACAGCCCCAACAGCTTTTCGAGCTATAAAAAAGGAAGACCCGAAAGGTGAATTCCTGAAGAACTACGATATCACTTGTCTACGGACATTGTTTCTTGCGGGTGAGCGCGCAGATCCAGATACTATTCAATGGGCTGAAGATAAGCTCGATGTGCCGGTGATCGACCATTGGTGGCAAACAGAAACGGGATGGGTCATCGCAGGCAACCCTGTTGGCCTTGGTGCATTGCCAGTGAAACGTGGTTCTCCGGCTGTTCCAATGCCTGG
>JBGCFS010000059.1:0-5251 GCA_045107035.1 Hyphomicrobiales bacterium | reverse complement strand
AATGCATCCACACAGGCTGGCAAATGGGAAAAGTCGAAATTCATGGGTGTTGAGCTAACAGCAAAGACGCTGGGCGTTATTGGTTGCGGCAATATCGGATCCATTGCAGCCGAGCGCGCCATCGGTTTGCGTATGAAAGTTATCGCATTTGATCCGTTCCTATCGCCTGAACGGGCGATGGAGCTAGGTGTTGAAAAGGTAGAATTGGACGAGTTGTTGAAGCGCGCAGACTTCATAACTTTGCACACGCCACTTACCGACAAGACCCGCAACATCATTGATGCAGCTGCAATCGAGAAAATGAAACCAGGCGTTCGCATCATTAACTGCGCACGTGGCGGCTTGGTTGATGAGGACGCTCTGGCTCAAGGCCTGAAGTCAGGCAAAGTGGCTGGTGCTGGAATTGATGTTTTTGCAAGTGAGCCAGCGAAGGAAAGCGTTCTATTTGACCTTCCAAATGTTGTTTGTACCCCGCATCTGGGTGCTTCAACAACTGAAGCGCAAGAAAATGTTGCGATCCAGGTTGCTGAGCAGATGTCTGATTATCTTCTCAACGGTGCAGTCACCAATGCTTTGAACATGCCGTCGATCTCGGCTGAAGAGGCCCCACGTTTGACGCCTTTCGTAAAACTGGCTGAGCTGTTGGGCTCCTTTGCAGGCCAGCTTACGGAAAGCGGTATATCTGGCATTCGCATCGAGTACGAAGGCGATGTGGCAGAGATGAATGTGCGCGCTTTGACCGCGGCCGCTATGACCGGTGTTCTGCAGCCACAATTGCAAACCGTTAATATGGTGTCTGCACCTGCCATGGCAAAAGAGCGTGGCATTAAGGTCGAAGAGGTGCGCCGCGCGCAGCAAGGCGTTTATGAAAACTATATTCGCCTTACGGTTTTGACGGAACGCCAAGAGCGGTCAATTGCTGGCACTGTTTTTGCTGACGGAAAACCAAGGATCATTCAGATCAAAGGTATTAACATGGAAGCAGAACTCAAGCCGCTTATGCTCTATGTAACCAACAATGATCGCCCCGGATTTATTGGTAATATCGGTACAGTGCTGGGTGAAGCTGGTGTCAATATTGCGCATATGCAATTTGGCCGTGACACAGAAGGTGGCAATGCGATTGCTTTGGTTGCGGTCGATCAGGAGGTCACAAGTGATCTTATGGATACCATCAATGCACTGGAAAATGTGCAGCAAGTAAAACCACTGAAATTCGTTCTCTAATATTTTCGAATCAAATTTGTTCCACGATTAATTGGGGCTGCACATCGTTGAAATTGATGTGCAGCCCCATTTTTTTCGTTTTTTACACTGCCGAAAAAATAGTGCTCATGATCAGTTGTCGAAAAAATACGAATGATACTGCATAATAATTCCGCAATTGCCTATTTATTAATCAAAATTTTAGCCTAAATTTTGCGCAAGATTGGCACAAATTAAGGAAAATTATCGCGGTGTGTTGACGGGAAGGCTTTGCCGCAATATTGATCTCGACTATGCCTAAAAAATACTCACGGGGGAAATTATGAACGCTGCGGATACTGCCTGGATTTTAACCAGCACTGCCTTGGTCTTGTTAATGACATTGCCGGGCCTTGCTCTTTTTTATGGCGGACTTGTTCGGTCCCAAAATATTCTGTCCGTGCTTATGCACTGTATGGCGATTGCATGCCTTGCTTCCATTTTATGGCTTGCGGTTGGTTATACGATGGCATTTTCCGAGGGTAGCCCCTGGCTTGGTGGCTTCCAAAAAGCGTTTCTCGCTGGCGTTGGGCGCGATACGATCTTTGAAGGCACGACACTTCCTGAATCTGTTTTCTTTAGCTTTCAAATGACGTTTGCGGTTATTACGCCTGCATTGATGGTTGGTGCTTTCGTGGAACGCATCAAGTTCTCTGCGGTGCTGATAATAAGCGCATTGTGGTTGCTAGTGGTTTATGCGCCAGTCACCCATTGGGTTTGGGGCGGCGGCTGGTTGGCCGATCGTGGTGTAATGGATTTTGCAGGCGGTATTGTTGTGCACGTTACAGCAGGTGCCTCTGCCGCAGTTATCGCTGTTATGCTGGGTGCCCGTAATGGTTTCCCAAAAACATCACAGCCACCTCATGCACCGTGGATGGTAATGGTGGGCGCATCTTTGCTTTGGGTTGGTTGGTTCGGCTTTAACGCTGGCAGTGCATTGGGCGCCAATGGCGATGCAGGTATGGCATTGTTGGTGACCCATATGTCAGCTGCGACTGCATCGTTGGTGTGGGTCGTTATCGAATGGGTTAAATTCGGCAAGCCATCACTTGTCGGCATGGTAACAGGAACAATCGCAGGTTTGGCGACTGTGACGCCTGCGTCAGGGTTTGTTGGTCCTATGGGAGGCGTTCTGCTAGGTTTTGCTGGTGGTGTGATTTGTTACCTCGCAGTTGATCTTGTGAAGCACCGCATGAAAATCGATGACTCTTTGGATGTCCTTGCCGTTCACGGTATCGGTGGCGCGCTTGGCACATTGTTGTTGCCGTTCCTCGCAAACCTTCCCGGCGGAACCGGGCTTGGAGAAACTTCAGTTGGCAGCCAATTCTCTGTTCAACTGCTGGGAGTGGGATCAGTACTTGTCTGGTCGATAATTGGCACTATCATTATCGTTATGATTACGAAGGCTATTGTAGGTCTAAGAGTCAGTGAAGAAGCAGAAATTGAAGGTCTTGATTTCTCTTCCCATGGCGAAAGTGGTTACCGACTCTAAAGAAACAAGTTCAGGAGCTCAGTTATGAAATATATTGTTGCGATCATACAGCCGCACAGGCTGGATCCTGTTCGCGAAGCCTTGTCGGAAATAGGTGTCAGCGGACTGACTGTCACCGAGGTAAAAGGGTATGGCCGTCAAAAAGGTCACACCGAGATTTACCGCGGTGCAGAATATGCAGTGCACTATCTGCCAAAGGTAAAATTGGAAATAGCTGTTTCTGCTGAGCAAAGTGAACGGGTAGTAGAAGTGTTGGGTAACGAAGCGCGGACCGGCAATATTGGAGATGGAAAAATCTTCGTATTGCCAATGGAAAGTGCACAGCGCATTCGGACTGGAGAAACCGGTGAGGAGGCGCTTTAAACGCCTCTAAGTTTCGAAATTGGATGTTGCGCGCAATCGCGCAACATAGGCTGATACCTCGTGCGGATTAATGCTTGCACGACGGATCAGTTCATCAAAATGCTGGGTCAGGGCGCGAATGTGCTCTGTCCCATTGATCACCACGTACATATCTCCAACATATATTGCGGCACGCTTAGGGCCAAATACGGTATAGGGTGCGGAATAGGCGACTTTCTGATCAAACAGAAATAGGCGAAATGTCGGGTAGAGTTCCGTTGCCAGAGCTTCAATACGTTGCAGTTGTTCTTCTCGCTCTTGATCATTGAGCTCAGCCCAAATACCAGTTCCGTTCGCCAAAGCCTCGAGCCGCTGTAATGGCATGCAGGCTTCCATATCTGTTTCTGGCATACGGTTGTAGTCCAGACGATCATTGGAATCCTTAAGTTGCTCCTCAATGCTTAATCCTGGTCGTTTGCCTGAGAACAAAGCAATTGTTGCCGGCGTGCGTAGCAAGTCAGGAATAATTGCAGGAACATAGCGAATCTTATATCCGGCGGCTTCTTTGTGCCAACGGGCGAGGCGGCTGTCGCCTTCCTCATCACCGATACCTTCAATAGCAGTGGTGTTCTGGATTTCGGTGCTACGAGCTTCCGCCTGACTGAGACCAAGCAGCCAATCCAGACTGACTTGATGCGCTTCTGCCATGGTGCGCAGTGTTTCTGCACGTGGCATGCGGACGATGCGCTCTGACAGAAGCTGACTCAATGCCGAGCGGTCGATCCCGATGCTGCGTGCAAAGCCAGCCTGATTGCCCTCAAACCTGTCAATCAACTCCAGAAGTCTATCTCGGAAAATTTTTTCAAGCCTACGCTTATCCATGTGAATTTCTCACAATTGTTGTGAATTTACTACTTTAGTGTCTTTTGCTGCGCAAAAACAACATTTGCTGTGCATAGTTTCGTTGAGCGAGGTGAAGGCTACTGACATTCTGATGACATGCCGTGCCGTTCTTTCGAAGTCTGGCTCGTCCATTCCTAAATTTCAGGAGAGTCTGTGCCGCGCAATTTCGCCGCCGCGTCTGCGACCAATGTTTCAGCTATATCTTCCTGTTCGGCACCAGATCCGTCTGGCGGATCTGTAGAACTTGCGGGCTGGCGCCGAAAGGATAGATGCACCCCAAATCCGCAAACTTTTCTGGCGTCGTGCGAGTGGCTAACAGTTAGTTTGTTTGCATCGGTATATGTTGGCTGGATGGTTTTGGTGGGATATCATGACGCATTACCATTTTGGATTTTACTACCGACATTGGCGGTTTTGACCACTTTACATTCGTCCTTGCAGCACGAGGCCTTGCACGGCCATCCAACACGCAGTGCCCGTTTCAATGAATGCTTTTCTGCAACTCCCTTGGGATTATTCATTCCGTATCGGCGCTTTAAACGTCTGCATTTGCGGCATCACTGCGATGAAAATTTGACTGACCCATATGATGATCCTGAGAGTTTCTATCTTGCTCGACAGGATTGGGCGGATTTGCCATTTGGAATGCATGTGTTGCTTAGGGCAAATAATACACTGTTTGGACGCCTCGTTCTGGGGCCAGCACTTTCAATATTTGCGTTTTATAGAAGTGAAGTAACCCGCTTTCTCAAAGCACCGAAGGGGCGTCGTTGCCTAACAATGGCATGGGCATTGCATTGTGGCGGCGTGTTAAGTGTGCTGTTTGTATTAAGCTATGTCGAATTTCCAATTTGGCTCTATTTACTGGGAGTGAGTTATCCAGCCATGTCCTTGCTTATGTTACGGACGTATGGTGAGCATCAAGCTGCCGAGAGTGTGGGGCCCAGAACTGCAATCGTAGAGGCGTCCCCAATTTTTGCACTTCTATACCTAAACAACAATTTGCATTTTGTGCATCATCGATTTCCTAGTGCCCCTTGGTATGAATTGCCAAATTTGTACAAGTCGCATTATGCATTGCTGAATGCTGAAAATGGTCACTATCGAATAGCGGGCTATTGGTCCTTGTTCAGGCTTTTCTTTGTGACCGCAAAGGAGCCGGTAGCGCATCCGTTTCGGCGTCGTTTTGAAACTGTCGAACTAAAACCTAATGCTGGTTCAGTAAAACTTGATTCCGCCTTGCAGACTTCGGATTCATGACATCCACAA
>JBGCFS010000058.1:0-4487 GCA_045107035.1 Hyphomicrobiales bacterium | reverse complement strand
CGAGTTCGCCTCGCCAACGCCGTATATGTACTCAACCTATGAAGTGCCATTTGCTGGAGAGCCAGTGGACGAAGCTGAACCAACCGACGCTAAGAAAATTATCATTCTGGGCGGTGGACCCAACCGCATTGGTCAGGGCATTGAATTTGACTATTGCTGCTGCCACGCGGCCTTTGCGCTTCATGATGCTGGCTATGAGACCATTATGGTCAACTGCAACCCAGAAACGGTTTCAACCGACTACGACACATCAGACCGCCTCTATTTTGAATCTTTGACAGCAGAGGACGTTCTGGAAATTGTCCATAAGGAAACCTCCAAGGGCTTATTGCATGGTGTGATTGTTCAGTTTGGCGGCCAGACACCGCTTAATTTGGCGCAGGCGCTTGAAGATGCTGGCGTTCCTATTTTGGGAACAGCACCGGATGCTATCGATTTGGCCGAAGACAGAGATCGATTCAAGGAACTGCTCAACAAAGTTGATCAGAAACAACCTGAAAATGGTATCGCTCGTTCTGGCGAAGAAGCCCGCGCAATTGCCGAAGACATTGGATATCCGGTCGTCATCCGCCCATCTTATGTTTTGGGTGGTCGGGCTATGGAGATCGTGCGTGATACGGCACATCTTGAGCGCTACATAACAGAGGCCGTTGTTGTGTCTGGGTCTTCTCCCGTACTGATCGACAGTTACTTGTCTGACGCCATTGAAGTTGACGTTGACGCTTTGTGCGACGGAACAGACGTGTTCGTGTGCGGTATCATGGAACATATTGAAGAAGCGGGCATTCACTCGGGCGATAGCGCCTGTTCCCTGCCGCCATTCTCATTGAGTGATGAGGTTATTGAGCAGCTGGAAGTTCAGACCAAAGCAATGGCGCTGGCCATTGGTGTTATTGGGCTGATGAATATGCAGTATGCGATCAAGGACGATGCAATCTACGTGCTGGAAGTTAATCCGCGCGCAAGCCGCACTGTGCCATTTGTTGCCAAGACAATTGGTATGCCAGTGGCGAAACTTGCCTCCCGTGTTATGGCGGGCGAAAGCATTGCATCCATGAACCTGAGCAAACCATCCTTCAATCATATTGCAGTTAAAGAAGCCGTGTTCCCATTTGCACGCTTCCCGGGCGTCGATACTGTGTTGGGACCAGAGATGCGCTCTACGGGTGAAGTCATGGGCCTTGATAGTGCCTTCCCAATCGCATTTGCCAAAAGCCAATTGGGTAGCGGCACCAAAGTTCCAACCGGTGGCAAGGTGTTCGTGTCTGTCCGCGACAAGGATAAAGTGCGCATTCTTGACACAATCAAAAAATTGGAACGGCTTGGATTTTCTATTGTCGCCACCGGCGGGACTGCACGCTACCTTGCTGAAGAAGGCGTAAAGTGCCAAAAAATCAACAAAGTATTGGAAGGCCGACCACATATTGTGGATGCCATTAAAAACCATGAAATTACATTGGTTTTCAACACCACTGAAGGCGCACAGGCGCTGACAGACAGTCGTGGGTTGCGTCAGGCAGCCCTCTTAAACAAGGTTCCGTATTACACAACTTTGGCTGGAGCGATGGCTGCAACCAACGGTATTGAAGCCTTTGCGAGCGGAACGCTTGAAGTTCGCGCGCTTCAGTCGTACTTTAGCTAAATAATTATCCGAGCTGGGCCGCCCAATCTTTACGGAATGGGCGGTCCGCTTTTCTTTTTGTCTGGACCCCACTAACAACACGAAACGTGTAAGCAGAGGGTCCAATATTGGAGAAGGGGACATCAATGGACAAGATCCCTATGACAGCTGCTGGCAATGTTGCTCTGCAGGAAGAATTCAAACAGCGCACTCAAGAAGAGCGCCCACGCATTATTGCTGCCATTTCGGAAGCACGTGCACATGGCGATCTGTCTGAGAATGCAGAATATCATGCTGCAAAAGAAGCGCAGAGCCACAATGAGGGCCGAATTGCCGAGTTGGAAGATCAGCTTGGACGCGCAGAAGTTATTGTTATTGCTAATCTTACGGGGGACACCGTGAAGTTTGGAGCGACTGTGACATTGGTTGATGAAGACACCGATGATGAGATCACATATCAAGTCGTAGGCGATGCTGAAGCAGATGTGAAACAAGGTAAAATTTCGATTTCATCTCCGATTTCACGTGCCCTCATCAGCAAGTCTGTTGGCGATTCCATTGAGGTTGCAGCACCAGGTGGTGCGCGTGGTTATGAAATTTTAGAAGTAAAATTCATTTAACCAGCGAAAGTAAATCATGGCGAACCTGACAAACATTTTCCGCCACCCGATTAAAGGCCTTGCCCCAGAATCACTGAGCTCTGCTGAGCTCGTTCCAGGGCAAGCTTTGGCGGGCGATCGTCGATTTGCTCTCGCCCACAAGACATCAAAATACGATCCCGCTAGTCCTGCATGGCAAAAGCGCAACAATTTTGTTGTGGTTGCTCTGACACCAAAGCTCGCGACCATTGCAACGCAATACCAAGACGAAACCGGAACATTTACAGTTGTGGATGCCGATGGAATTGAACACAGCTTCAATTTGTCCCAAGCAATTGATCAAGACCGATTGGGTGCACTTGTCGAACAATATGGCAATGCCGCACAACCCGGCCCCTATGTTTTAGCCGAAGTTCCCAATGGCCATCTGGCTGATCGCAATGTGCAGGCCCTGTCGCTGCATAACAGCGCATCTCACGATGCGGTTGTCGAAAGCAGCGGGCTTGAAATTTCCAAACGTCGCTGGCGTGGAAATTTGTGGTGTGCAGGCATTTCCGCGTGGGAAGAGCTTAATTGGGTTGGCAAAGAGGTATCCATTGGCTCAGTCCGCTTTGCAGTGACAGAACGTATAGAACGTTGTGCCGCGACCAGCGCCAATACGAAAACAGGCACGCGTGACATAGATATGCCATCACACTTGTTCACACAGTTCGCGCATCGTGATTTTGGCGTGTTGTGCGAAGTGTTGTCGAAAGGCCGCATTCAACCGGGCGACACCGTTCAAGTTCACGCCTAATTACGCGACGAACGGATTTTTATGATTTTTCGATTTCTGGTCCTATGTGGGCTGGTTTTTCCTACCCTTTTTATGTTGCTTGGCATTGCGGGACGGTGGATACGTCCTCTCGATAGTTTTGCTCATTTCTTTCACTATTATTTGCTCGCCTTTGCGTTTGTAGCGATTGCTGCCTTCATATTAAAAATGAAAAAAACGGTCTTTGTGACAGCGCTTACTGCCGGAATTGGCGTGTTCCTCATTGGCCCAGCTCAACCCTTTTCCTTTGGAATTGCAAAGGCAAGTTCAGGCTCTCCAGCTGAAGAGCTGAAGATACTCACTTTCAACGTATTGTATCTGAACACCAGAGTTGAAGAGATAACAGACTACGTGAATAGCGAAGACCCTGATGTCATATTTCTTCAAGAAGTCTCCCCAGAAAATGAAGCTCTTCTTGATACATTAAAAGCATATCCCTATCAGCAACGCTGTCGCCTGAACCAATTTATGAGCATCATGGTTCTGTCCAAAACCAAAGGATCGGCTCAAGACTGCCTCCCCGAAAGTCGCCTTGCCTGGATGGAGCTTGAACACAACGGCCAAAAATTCCGAGCTGTTTCAACACACTTACATTGGCCTTGGCCTTTTGGTCAGTGGTTCCAGATAGATTCCATGCGCAACGACATAGCGGTGTGGGACGCCAAAATGCCTATCATCCTTGGTGGAGACTTTAATGCCGTGCCCTGGAGCCATGCTGTCCGCACTGTTGAGGATATTATTCGTTCAAAAGTCGTTCCGGGGTTTCGCATGACGCTTTACAAGTTTGTCACGCCAGTTGAAGCGCCCTTGTTCATGCCAATTGATCAAATATTGTTGCCCGAGGGGACGAAACCAACAACCGCGAAAGTCGGCCCAAATCTCGGTTCAGACCACCGCCCGGTTTCGGTCTCTCTCGTGTTTGACAACTAGTTCTCCCTCAAGCGATTGTATAATCCAGATTCCTCCCCATCTACGCTGCCTTACAGGCTGACACGAAGGACAATAATCCATGATCGATTTTTATACTTGGAGCACGCCAAACGGTTATAAAATCTCTATTGCCTTGGAAGAATTGGGATTGGAATACAGGGTTTTTCCAATAAACATCACCAAAGGCGATCAGTTTCAGCCTCACTTCCTGAAAATCTCGCCGAACAATAAAATTCCAGCCATTGTCGACCATGAAGCAGGTGTCACGATGATGGAATCCGGTGCGATACTTTTGTATTTGGCCGAAAAGCATGGCCAATTACTTACCAGCACCGAAACTGGAAAATGGCAAGTCATTCAGTGGCTTATGTGGCAAATGGGCGGATTTGGCCCGATCCTTGGTCAAACCCATCACTTCTTGAAATTTGAACCAGGTAAAGCACCATACGCTGAAGAGCGTTTCAAAACTGAAACGAACAGGCTTTATGGCGTTTTGGACAAACATCTGTCTGAAACAGACTAC
>JBGCFS010000057.1:0-43741 GCA_045107035.1 Hyphomicrobiales bacterium | reverse complement strand
GATGCTGATGCTCTCACCAGTTTTGCTACCGATACGACCGCCCTATTTCAAGCGACTCACGATTCCACTATTTTAACACCACACGAAGGTGAGTTTGCGCGCTTGTTCCCTGATCTTGCAGAGAAATTATCGACACCATTTTCAAATCACTCAAGAATTGATGTTGTTCGAGCAGCCGCAAAACGTGCGAAGTGCCATGTGCTGTTAAAGGGGCCTGTGACAGTAGTGGCAAACCCAACCGGGCGCGTAGAGCTGGCTGCAGCGCTAGCAGAACGGGCGGCGCCTTGGCTTGCAACGGCTGGATCCGGAGATGTTTTGGCTGGATTGATTACCGGATTGTTGGCACGTGGATTTGCGCCGTTCGAAGCGGCATGTTCTGCAGCGTGGCTGCATGTGGAGTGCGCGCGCGCATTTGGCCCAGGCCTCATTGCAGAAGACCTACCAGATATGTTAACCCGCGTTTTGAGCCAATGGGAAAATGATCAAACGACAGGTAATACTGCACTATGACGAACGACAGTAAGGTAACACCTCTTCGAAAACCTATCCCTTGCCCTATATGCAAAAAACTCTCCAAGAGAGAGGTATATCCCTTTTGCTCTAAACGTTGCGCGGATCTAGACTTAAGCCGTTGGTTCAACGGCCAATATGCAGTTCCAGTCGTTGAGCAAGACCCATCAAGCAGCGGATTTGACACTGAAGACTAGCCTATCGACAAACCTTTTTTGCCGAAGATCAAAGAACCTAATTTCCGCACTGGACAGGCGTTTGTGACTTCCCTATAAACCGTCAGCAACCTGATTAGCCTGCACCCAAGGGCAACCATTGTAAGATACGAATACAATGATCAGTTTCGGTATGCCCGAGTAGCTCAGGGGTAGAGCAGCGGATTGAAAATCCGCGTGTCGGTGGTTCAAATCCGCCCTCGGGCACCATTTTTTTAATAAAATCAACGTGTTGCAGAGTCTTTGGAAGTCACGAATTTTGGCAATTCCACCTGACATCAAATTTCAAAGTCAGCTAGTTTTAGATTTATTTGAGCAGCGTCGGCGCATGCTTTAAAGCTGTTGCGCGGTAAGAGACTGGAAAACCCAAGGCAAGAACATGACAATATTCCACTGTAAGCCGATACAGCGGCGGCTAGCTCGGTCCGGAGACAAGGCAGAATTGTGATTTAGAACTTAAAGCTTGCTTTGAATTCGCCGCTCGTCTGAAGGCTGCCATCTAAGCCGGATTGAATTTCACCAGAAAAGCCAGCAGATGTTCTTGCATCCAGGCTGGTATGCAGCACTCCTACGCCAAAGAAACCGGACACATCTTCTGTTGTATCTGCTGCAAAACTGAGCGGTGTTCCGGCAACAACTGCGTGCACCTCATCTGATCCCGCATCAAATGTAGCGTCAACTCCAACACTTATGTCCAGATTTGTGCGGCTGCCATTGGTGTGATCCCAAATCGTTGGCAGCTTAAATTGGGTTCTGAAGTTGAAGAGAGAGACATCCCGTTCCTCAACACTCAAAGGATTCAAGACGCCAGTTTCAGTATATTCATCAATGTGAAAGCCAGCATAACTGATGCGAGCGCTGAGGGTTGCTGGTTTAAACGCGAAATTCACGGGTGCCGAGACAGTTATCGATGGTGAGTAGAACCAGCCATCGGACTTTCCTACAGCGGAAGAAGTCCCCAAATTACGTGACATTTCATAATCTGTAAGGCCTGCAATAAAAGCCGTATGGATGTGAAGATACTCGAAATTTCGTTTCCAGTAGATGCCGCCGAACAATGACGCGGTCGTTGTCTCTCCGGCATTTTGCGCCAGGGAAACTTTACTTCTGCTGTAACCGCTCAGAACTCCGAATACGTTATGATGGCCAATGTCACTGGTTTCAATGCCGGTAACAACGCCCGTACTGCCATGGTTGAACTCAACCGTACTGGTGCTGCCGGCGACTTTGGACGCGCTGCCAAAGAAACTTCCCCAGAGCCTTGGTCCTTGTGCGGAAAGGGCCGGCAGTGGTTCCATACTATGGGTGCTGTAGCTGGACAAAAAATCAAGGCTGAGGGCCTGTGGGTTTTGAATATTGTGTTCAATGGAATTGAAAACCGAACTGACCAAATCACTGATAATTGTGCCACTGGCGGCAAAGCCGGTCGTGTCCACGGCAATCACTCCCGCACCGCCATTGATCGAGGTACCTGCACTTGCAAAATTGATTGTCTCGGGCGCGCTTTCAATATCATTGTCAGTTCCGGAGTGATCGGCGAAACTGAGTTCGGCGTTCACACCGCGTCCAATAGTCAGGGTATCAAGATCATCCGCATTCGAGCCGCCCGAACCATCATTGCCGCGCCCAAAGTCTATCGCGCCTTCAATTTCTGACCCTGCAAGCAGCGTCAGGGAATCGTGCCCGTCACCCAGAAAACTAATCGCAAAACCGCCACTGCCGGTAATATTACCCGAATTGATGATTGATGCTGTTGCGCCAGGACCTGTTGATTCACGCAAAGATATGCCCACCGCGCCTGAAATGAGGCCTGAGTTATAAATTTCCACCGTTCCTGTATCGGAATGGCCAGCAAAAATGCCGTATGACCTATTGGACGAAATAGTACCGGTGTTGGTGATTGTTATTTGCCCGGTTGCTCCCTCGGTAATGACCTCAATTCCGTCGGGGAATTCGCCAAAATCAAAGCCGACACCGGATATATTGCCTGAATTGCTGATGGTTATGTCGCCATGTCCTCCAGCGTTAATTCCTTTTCCAAGCTTGACTTCAATGTCACCTGTATTGATGATTCCGACGTCGCCTTTCCCACCAACATCTATGCCATTGTTGAATACTACGATGTCACTGTTGTTGGTTATCTTCACCTTGCCTGCTGCATTAAACCCTTCTACCAAAATTCCTTCATTGGCTTCATGGTGTTCAATGGTACCGGAACTTGTGATACTGATATCTCCGCTGGCCGCAGCTTCAATTCCGGCGATAATAAAACCTGTTATGTCTGCGTAGTTGGTGATTGTCACATTTCCAAAAGCTGATGATCCAATAATGCCGGCACCTGAGGCCTCAATTGTGCCACTATTGCTTATGGCGACATCTCCAAGCGTTGTGACGTCGCCCCAAATCCCGGCACGTTCGATTGACTTGATGTTACCACTATTTGTAATCGTTACATTGCCGCCGGCCCCCAATACCCTTGCCTCGATGGCAGAATAATCGGATTTAACATAGCCATTGTTTTGAATGGCGATCGAGCCTATTCCGGTGCTATCAGCCTTGATGCCGTAAGTTGAAGTTCCGGTCGTAACGATCCCAGCAGTGCCTGCTGTGTCGACGTGGATTGTAATCCCCTGCGGTTCTGCAGAGAGAAAGTTGATGCCGTCCACATTAGGGTCTGGGGTTATTCCGGTTGCATCGAGATTGTTCACATATAGTGTATCTATCGGAGGAGATGTGAAGTCCGTTCCACTTGCAATTCCCTCTGACTGGTCTCCACTGCAAGTTGCAACAGAACCGTTTATTGTGCATAAATCGGGGTCAGCATAGGCTTGGTCTAACTGAGATAAAATGCCCACACATAGCGCCCCACTGGCCACGGTTTTAAGCAGGCAAATTCTGGAGGTACCAGTTCGCCTACAGTAGATTTGTCCGCCGAGAGGTTCCAAAACATATTCCTTTGGGAAGATTTTGTTCATGAAAGCCCCTAGATCAATGATCCACCTCCATTGATCGAATCACACCTTAAAATTAAGAAAACACCGCTTCAAGCAACGTGTAAACAGTGCAAAATAGAATTCGCAGGACGTCCGAAGGTTTCAGATAAAATGGCTAACTTTTTGAGTAATGAATTTTCATCATTGAAATTTTATTTTTGTTGCAAGGTTTTTCATTGAAAAAACGGGAAATATTGTTCGTTCATTTAAAAGCATTCTGTTGGCATGAATCGTAACCGTCCGGTGAAAGCGCTCTGACATGTGTCTTGGAGGTTAATTACGCTCAGAGTTCAGTGTAACGCCAGGGTATTAACTCGTCCAATTTAGTGATCTGCGATACATCTGAGACCATCAATTAGCCACGCTTGGGGATCAACACCGTCGAACTTGGCGGTCTCAATCAGCGTGGAGGCAATGGTCTTGGCTTTTCCTCCACGCTCAGAACCAGCGAACATACAATTCTTGAGTCCGATTGCTACTGGCTTCATTGTGCGCTCGCAAGTGTTGTTATTCAATCCCAGAAAGCCATTGTCGAGATAGGGGCGGGTTTTGTGCATGCGGGCGTGCACTTACCGGATAGCTTTTGCCAGCGATGATTTACCAGGGATTTTGGGTAGATGCGCGTGCAGCCAAACCTCCAGATCATCGAAGACTAGTTTAGCCTTGTTGCTGCGCCTTTATACCCGCTCATCGGGCGGCAACGCAATTGACCGCCTCCTCGGCAATCGCTGAGCCTTGGCTTTGTTGTAGATCCACGAACTTACGTCGGACATGCGCCATTGAGCCCGACCTAGCCATCCGCATGCACCCATCCTTTCTATTGAGATAGATGGAGCACGGGGCTGATCAATTACCACTATCGGTATCCGTAAATCGTTTCTCAAACAATGTGTGAAGTAGAGTTCAATGATCGCGTTTGGACAAATCAATAGTAATCAATAAAAATAGCATAAACTTAGTATAGTTCGAACCATCGTCTTTTGAATCAAAGCACTATGCTTTTTGACACAATTTGAAAATCCGCGTGTCGGTGGTTCAAATCCGCCCTCGGGCACCATTCTTCTCAATAAAATCAATCAATTGTAGATTTTGTTGAAATTTATGACTCCTTATGAAATGACAATTCATCTCGTCAAGACGATTTTGCGTAGCCCAACACACACGAGACCGTGTGTCTGAGCCCTCATTTAACGGCGCTGCTACTTAAATTATTGCGCCGCGCACCTTTGCGGAAACCCACTCACCAATGATAACTGCAAATAAGATAACGAGCAAAATAAGAGACACTTGGTTCCATGCCAACGTGTTAAGAGAGCCTTGGAGTTGAAGCCCAATACCGCCAGCGCCTACCAATCCGAGAACTGTTGATTCGCGGATATTGATATCCCAGCGGAACACCGCAATGCCGGCAAATGCTGGAGCAATTTGCGGCAGTATTGCAAATGCCATAACTTGCCACCGACTAGCGCCGGTTGCCGTTATCGCCTCAACTTGTTTTGTGTCGATTTCTTCAATGGCCTCGTAAGTCAGCTTTGCACAAAACCCAATTGACCTGATTGCAATCGCGATCATACCAGCAAATACACCTGGACCGATAATGGCGACCAAAAGCAACGCCCAAATGAGTGAGTTAATAGACCTCGTCGCCACGATAATGAACAATGCGACAGGGCGGATAAACAGCGCGCTTGGAGTCGTGTTGCGTGCGGCCAGAAACGCAATTGGAACTGCCATTATCAAAGCCAGCATTGTCCCCAGCGTTGCCATGTTAAATGTGTCCCAGATGGGGATCCACAATTTGTTGATATAGTCCCACTTTGGTGGCAACGCACGACCACCGATGTCTCCGGCGATACGAGGTGCATCCCATACAAAAAACCAGGTTGTCGCTTCTGAAATGACATTCCAGCAATAAACGAAAATCGCTACGCCGATTAGATAACAGAACCATCGAACCAGTGATTGTTTGGTTGTATGTAGTTTCCAACTTGTTGGGCCGCTAGGGCGCGTTACAATTGGCATTATTGGACCCTCGCACGGATGATACCGGACAGATATTCGAGCACCATGACAATACCGATGATAATCAGCAAAATGGCCGCGGCCGTATCAAACTCATATCGATCAAAGGCGGTATTAAGCGTTGCGCCGATGCCGCCAGCGCCCACCAAGCCGAGAACAGCAGACTCCCGGAAATTAATATCCAACCGATAAATAGATAACCCTATTAAGCGCGGCATTACTTGAGGTTGGACGCCGTAATTGATCCACTGCCACCAAGATGATCCGGTGGTTTTGATCGCTTCCGCCTGAACACGATTCATGTCTTCAATATCTTCAGCCAATAGCTTGGATAGGAAGCCGATGGTTGCAAAACTCAGCGTAATAAATCCAGCAAGCGGGCCGAAGCCAAATATCGCCACCATTAAAATTGCAACAATGATCTCATTCAAAGAACGCGAAATTGCAACAATCGCACGACACACCAGATAAACAGGCAAAGGAGCAATATTTCTCGCGGCGCCAAGACCAATGGGGAGGGAAATTGCGATGCCTACCACAGTGGAGGTTATCGTGATGATTATGCTTTCAATCATCCCTTCGCGAATATCAGTCCATCGCGATGTAAAATCAGGGTTTCCGAATGCTTTTACAAATTCCCACCCACGAACCAACCCTTCACTGACGCGAGCCCAATTAACTTCAATGGAATTTACAGCAAGATAAAGATAGATGATCGTGCCAATGAGAAGGCACCACCGCAAAACTGGATTTTGAATGAAGTGGGGTTTGCGCCAGCTTTTGCCAACATAGCTTTCCAACGCCGCAGCACTCATTCGGCGGCCTCAACAGCATCGTTTTCTTCAACTGTTTCAATTGTCGCTTGCCAATCTTCTTCACCATATATGGTAGTCAAAACATCAGGCGTCAGGTCTTTAGGTGCACCATCAAACTGTTGTTCGCCAAGTTTTAGTCCGATCACCCGCTGTACAAAAAGCTGAGCGAGCGCCACGTCATGAATGTTAATAACGGCCGCCAGACCACGTTCTTCGCACAGCTCGCAAATAAGACGCATGATTTGGCGTGATGTTTTAGGGTCAAGTGAAGCCGTAGGTTCATCAACAAGCAGTAATTTGGGATCTTGAATCAGTGCGCGCGCAATGCCCACACGTTGTCGCTGGCCGCCGGATAATTCATCGGCACGTTTGTCTGCCATCTCCAGCAGTCCAACGCGATCTAACAATCTGAAGGCTTCATCTACATCGGATTGTGGAAATTTACGCAAAAAGCTACGCCAAAAGCCCACATAACCGAGCCTACCCGAAAGCACATTTTCCATGACAGTAAGGCGCTCGACGAGCGCATATTCTTGAAAAATCATTCCCATTGTTCGCCGAGCACGTCGCAAGCCTGGACCAGCAAGGGTCGTGATATTTTCGCCATTCAAAGTGACCGAACCAGATGTAGGTTCGACAAGCCGGTTGATACACCTAATGAGCGTGCTTTTACCCGCACCTGAGGGACCAATTAGTGCGACCACCTGGCCAGCAGGAATCGTCAAGTCCACTGCTTTCAGGGCTTGATCGCCTGTCGCATATGTTTTCGTAAGCTTTGTAAGTTCTAGCATTGATCACCGCAAAGTATCTCGGCCGCGCCTTGGTTGGCGCGGCCGAGGTTAAATTTTATTCGCAAGCGTAGGAAACACCATTTGCGGTATCGATTTTGCGGATCACATCCCAGAATGATTTGTAATCCATTTCAAGGAATTGACCTTCATTGGATTTTTCAAATTCTTCCTGAAGGCTTGTGCCTTCCCAGTCAAATGAGAAGAAAGCGTCTTTAATCTGTGCTTTCAATTCTGGTGTAAGATTGTGAGCTGTACCAAAGCCAGTTGTTGGGAACGTTTGTGATTTATAGATCGAGATAACCTGATCTTCCTTCACAACATCACGGCTAATCATGCGCTTCAACACTGAGTTTGCGATTGACGCTGCGAGATAATCTTTGTTTGCAACGCCCAGAATTGAGTTGTCATGCTTTCCAGAGAAAGCTGGCTCAAAATCTTTTTCGGCTTCCATTGCAAAATCAGCTTTCAAAATAGCTGATGGCGCTTTGAAGCCGGAATTTGATGTCGGAGATGTAAAAGCAAGTTGTTTGCCTTTGATGTCTTCTACTTTTTCAATTCCGCTACCTGGATAGGTGATAATTTCCATCTCATAGCCGAAGTTTCCGTCTTTCGAGGCCATGATTGTAAATGGGTTAAACCCAGCGCAATTAACTGCAAGCGGGTTTGAGCCAGTGTTAAACCCTGCAATGTGGAGACGGCCGGAGCGCATTGCTTCGATTTGTGCAGCATTATTTTGCACAGGGAAAAACAAGGTTTTCTTACCAGTCTTAGCTTCCAAATGAGTCAGAAAATCACTCCAAGCTGTTTTGTAAACAGCTGGATCTTCAACAGGCGTGTACGCAAAAATCAGCGTGTCTGGATCAACCAGTTCTGAAGCATCTGTTGGTGTATCGGCGAGCAGATCACCGTCTACATCACAGAATCGCTTATCAAGTGTTCCGCGTTCGCATTCTTGGGCCATTGAAGGCGATGCGGCAAAGAAAGTTGATGCTACAAAGGCTGCAGCGACGATAGCTGCTGAACTCAGCCAAGTCTTCTTTAGTGTCATATTAAGTCCTCCCAGACATTTGATGAGCCGGAACACTATCTGGCAATATTGAATTGCACAACGCACAAAGACTGACTCGTGAAAACTCTTTCAAAATCGGCTGGATTTGAAGAGAAAACAGCGTCAGCATTCGCGTGTGACCTACTCCCACCTCCATGCTTTCAACTACGCTAACTCCTTAGCCGGCTGCATTGTAAGATTCGATCTCGAATCTCAATGGAACGGCCATTGTTAGTTATGATGTTGAAAGATACCAGTGCTATGGGTCTGCGAATGCGATGGGGAAAACAGCTTAACTAAAGCCGGTAGGGCCGTCAGCGTCGAGAGCTTTTGCTTCCTGAAGTAAGGCCGAACATTCCTGATCAACAATGCCAAGAACAGAAAACTGACAAACGATATTTTCCAAATATTCCATGCTGGTGCCCAACACACCTGTACCTGTTTTAAGATAGCATAGCTGCTCGTCGCGGGTAAGATTGGGATGGATGGACTCTGCCTCATAGTTTGCTACAAATGTAAGAGCTTGAACTGAAGTATCTCCAACCTGAGCGTTAACGAAGCGCGGGACATAGCCTGGAGCCACCATCTCGCGCGCCCATAGATTTGCGGTCTCGGCTTCGATTGTGTCACTCGAAATTCGGTAGATGAGGCCATCGCAACCATCGCCCTCGTCCAAAGCAGCCATCAAGCCTGGCAATTCGCTCGTTCCGCGGCCTCCCCAAACATCCTTTAATATAAAGCGACGTGCATGGTCTGGCACTTTAGCCCGGCGCACCTCATTGAATAAAAAGGCCGGGTCCCACATCAAAGATCCATAGGCAAATATCCAAAGGTCCCTATCACGGTGGTTGCTTAGGATTTCATTGCGAGAGGCCGTACGGAATTCTTCTGTGTATAATTTCTCGATAACCCAATGAAGTTCTGGCCATTTTTTAAACACTTCCAAAGCATTGAAGTCCCGAAAAAAAGACTGCAACGGATCAGCAATCTTCTCCCTCAACTCCGGATGATGCGCAAAAGGATCTACTTTAGAATTCATACATTTTGGCCACTCTTACTGCGATGTTACTTTGTTTGGAATTAGAGCCTTCGATAATCGCTGAACTTGTTTGCGATCATGCAAGCATCTATATCACTAAATATCTTACCTAGTTGGTGAAAAAGGCATAGTAGACTTGCAGGCCGCTTTTATTTTCTAGGACGACTTTATGGTTTGACGTTGAGGACGGTGTCCAACCGCATAAGCTAATTGGGCTTGGGTCTGTTTGGGCGCAAACAAGTCTGCCGCGTTCGTCATAGACGAACATATCTATGTTTTCTGCACTTCGACCCTCAGAGTAAACCTCCGCGAAGACCCCGCCTTCGAAGCGGATATCAAGGTATTCCTGCTTCGCGAACGGTGCAATTTCACCTTTGGAAATTAGTGCCCCAGTTAAAACGCCTCTAGAAATCTGCGATTGTACATCGGCGATAAGGGCTCTTAGGTCTTCTCTTGATGCCGCAAAGACAGATGCAACATCCAGCATTTCCTGCCAGGAAATAGGAGCTTTTCCTTTGCTCAATTTCCCCTTGTTCTCTCCAATCACTTCATCTTTAAAAAAGACTTCTTTGCGAAGAGTAGCAGCACTTATCAACGAGAGCGCATCCTGTTCGTAAAGCCCATGCAAATATAGCTTTCCCGAAAGTGCCAGTCTTTCAGTTGCCCGCAAGGGGACCTCTTGCGCTTGCACACCGAACAAACTGAATGCCAAACAGGCAACAAACAAGACAGCTTTTTGAAGGATGGTTTTCACTTTGGGTCCCATAAAAATTTCCGACGGTCTTCCTTGGAAACTGACCACATTTTGCTTAAGCATCAACTCAATTTTATTTATGACAGCATTTGTCATGACGCTTCTTTAGAAAATCCGCTACTTTGAATGCAATGGCCCACTCAAAAGCTCAATATTCTACGATGCAAATACTTATTATCGAAGACGACGCCGAAACCAGAGCGGATATGGTTGATGCTGCACAAGAGCTGGGCTGTGAGTTTCACACAGCGCCCACACTTGGTGACGCACTAGCGTTCTTGCAGCATAATCAACCTTCGATTGTTGTTGCAGATCGTATGTTACCAGATGGTGATGGGCTGGATGCAGTTCAGGCGCTCAGGTCTGCGAGCGAGAGCGCGTTGATCATGGTTGTCAGTGCTTTGGGGCGCGCGCAAAAGCGTATAGAAGGCTTGCACAAGGGCGCAGATGATTATCTTGCAAAACCTTTTGATCCGGTTGAATTGAGAGCCCGTTTGGCGTCCCTGTTACGGCGCGCACAAATGCTCACTTCTCAAGACGATGTTCTTGTCGTTGGTGATATGGAAATTCGGCGGAAGGCCCGCACCGTGCACAGAAACAAAACCCACATAGCGCTTTCACCCAAGGAATTCGATCTTCTGTTTTATCTGGCAGAAAACGGTTCGCATTTGGTCACCAGAAAGATGCTTCTTGAGAACGTATGGGGACTACATTTCGACCCCCAGACAAATGTTGTTGATGTGCATATTGGACGTCTGCGCCAAAAGATTGACGTTCCCGACACCCCTTCCCTACTACAAACAATTCGCGGCAAAGGATATCTATTTGGGCCGATTGAAATCGAGACAGGGTCTTGATTTCAAAGTTTTTTCAAATGTCGCGAAAGTCAGCTCTTGGAGCTATGGTTGTGACATTGGTCGTTTCTGCAGTTTGCTTGGGCGCAGTGGTATCACTCACCATTATTGCCGCAACCGATAAAGGATTGACCAATCGGTTGGATGACACGTTAAGCGCCGACGTTACAGGGTTTACTGATCTTTACGAACAGCGGCGTCTGATTGGAGTGCGCGAAGGGATGGAGAGGCGTCAGGAAATTGTATCGCCAAACGTTCAAATTTTCTTGCTACTCAACAGGGATGGCTCAAAACTTGGCGGCAATATCGACAAATGGCCAGATGGTCTGGCAGTGCAAACTGATTGGCAGACCTTTGTCTTTCCAAATTCAGCAGGCCGCGAGGCACATTATCGCGGCGGCACCAATATGCTGCGTGGCGGTTTCAAATTCTTGAACGCACGCAATTTGGAACCAAACAGGGCTCTCATTGCTTCACTTAAGAAAGCGGCCTTCCTTGCAACCATTTCCATCGGCTTCCTCAGTGCATTGCTGGGCTGGTTGTTTGCCCGCCGTATTTTGTCACAAATCGATGCAGTTAATATCGTCGCCAGCCGTGTTGAAGATGGCTTTCTCGATGATCGCGTAGCACTGTCCAGTTCCCCAAATGAATTCCAGATCCTGGGCAAAAATATCAATGCAATGTTGGACAAGATTGGCTCTCATCAAAAGCGTATGAACGCCATGAGTGAGCACATTGCGCACGAGCTTAAAACGCCATTGAACCGAATTAAGAAATCTGTACACGCAATTCGAAAGTATGACGCAAATGTGGGCCCAGAAATTCAGGATTCCATTGAACGTATTGACGATGAAGTCTCAAAGACAATTCGCGCTTTTGACTCAGTATTGGAAATTGTCACAACACATCATTCTATAAGTGACAAAACGAGTTTTCAGCCGGTTGATACCAGCATAGTTATTGACGAGTTGCTGACACTCTACGAACCGCTTGCCGACGAAAAAAATATTGCAATTCACAACAATTGTACCAGTGGGCTTTCTGTGTTTGGCGATAAAACTTTACTAATGCAGATGTTTTCCAATGTCATCGATAATGCAGTCAAATTTACCGATATCGACGGGGTGTTTACCATCCGATCACTGAGGCGAGATGGGCATGTAATCATCAATTTCACCAATGATGGAAACGGCATTGCTGGAAGCGAAAAAGACAAGATTTTCTCCCAGTTTCAACGTGCAGGAAATGTTGGTAAAACACCAGGCTATGGTCTGGGCTTGGCGCTTGTAAAAGCGATCGCAACAAGACATGGGTTTGACGTGCACCTACCTGAGAGCGTTTCTGGATTTGAAATAGAGTTCCGTTGCATCGAGCACATTCAGCCTAAACAAGCTTGAAACTTGCGTTCAACTCAGCCGAGAGGCGTAAATAATATGAAGCCAATCGGCTAGAATCTACCAGAATAAAATACAAATACGCCGTCTGCAGTGCTTAAGAAATTAGAAGCATTGCAGACGGCGTATCATTTAACGACTAGATCGGAAACGTAATGTGAGAATCTTACTGCTGAAGGCATTTGCAGGCTGTTTCCACCACAGTGTTAGTTGGTCTTACTTGAAGCCAAGCTCTGTCAAAATCCAATCTGCATAATTACCGGCACGTGTATAGGCTGAGAACTTGGCCTGCCTGTTACAGCCAGGACCTTCTGAGCTGAACATGCCCCAGCTTACAATACCAACTTGGATAAAAGCGCCACTTTCCTGACGTACTACCAAAGGACCACCACTGTCTCCATCGCATGCACCACGTGGTCCGAGTGGTGTTCCAGAACAAATCATATTAGCGGAGATTGGCTCTTCAGCAGCGGCATTCATTTCCAACCACAGACGATTAGAAACGTCACTGCTTACTCCAAGCTTATTCACTGCAAATGCATACGCTTCAGCAGCAGCTTCACGACGAGGCTGTAACAAGACCTGATTGCAGATATCTCGGTCAATAAGCTCAATTTTACCTTCAACAAGCTTGACGCTGGACTCACCAGTTTCTGTGCGACCCCATCCTGTAACGATAGATTCTACACTTGGTTGTTCCAGTATGTCAGCATACTCAGCTGTTGGCAGTGTAATTACTTTAAATGGCGCTTTTGGCTTACGCTTAAGTTTCAGCAGAGCAATATCGTTTTCAAAGCTATTTGGATCATAGCTTTTATGCACGATGATCTGTTCAAGCCCAACCAAGTCTGTGCCCTTGGTTATATCAGTGGAACCTACCATGATGCCAATTTTGCTGGCATCGGCCAAATACAGACCGTCATCACGCTTATCAACCACACAATGCGCTGCCGTTAGCACCCAATTATCCTGGATCATCGAGCCGCCGCAAAATTGTGCGATTGTACTTTTTTCAATATCAACCCGCAAAAGCGCCGCCTGATAAGGATACTCGCCCTCATCCGCCAATTGGCCGTTTAACACACGGGAATTTTCCTCATCCAAACCAACATTTGAGACGAATTCAATTTTTTCCTGACTACCAGCTAACGAGAATGGCGCGACAAAATTGTTGCCATCTTTCAACGGCGCAAATGCTTGCTCGGCATTTCCTATGCCTGTTACCAAAAGAACCGCTGTCGCAGCTATGCCCAGAGTTTTTATCATTTATTTTGCCTCACGATTTTTGTGTATTCTAACTTAAACAGTAGCTTGGCAGAAATACCATGCGTATTAATGCTGCGGCTACAGCGAATTGCAAACAGAAATCACCTTGTTTCAGCCAAGATCGATCTTACCAATTGTAAGTTCATGGCAGTTTTTCAACGACATTGACCATGAACTGGGCGATACCACCTCCAGCTCCTCCGCGTCTGCGCACAGCGCGCGTGGTAGAAGAGAAACCTGCCTCCATCAACAACTGTCCAAGTTCGCTTGTATTTCCACGTGTTCGCTCGAGTTGAGATTGGGCCAGCCAACCTAAGTCTTCTACCGAAGACTGTGGTGCAGCTGGAGTTGCCACAACGAGGATACGCTCGCGGCCAAAGGACTCGTCAGTGATATCAAAAAGGTCAATATCCAGCGTGTCACCACGATTCAAACGTTCGGCATAGAGATGCGAAATGGAGAAATCGCTGCCAATGTACAGAACGTTCAAATCTACTGGATCACGCTGGGTGTTCATCGCATTCAAGAAAACAATATCACCGGGCACAAGATCCGAGACGGCTGCCGAGCTGATTTCAAATGGATTATCCCGCTCTGTGTTTTGCGCCGTGAACGTCACATCAATGCCCATTGAGGAAGGCGTAAAAATACCGCCAATTTTGGTGAGATTATTGACCCGAGCCATGCGAGCGAGATTGTCTCCAATCAACCCAAGCAAAACTTCTTCGCTCTTTCCATCGAAAGATATCGAAGGCGTTTTTTCTGCACCTGTTTTGATTAAAAGTCCATCGCGCGCAACAAACCAAAGAGCATTGTCCAAGAAAGTCAGCTGAACATCTGCAAGCTCATTCGTATCAGCAATCGAAAGACGGAGTCCATCTTGCTCAAGTGTATTCAACCCGGAAACGATAGCACTTAGCTTCTCATTGGAACCATCCGTCGATGGCACAGCAACGGAAAAATTATAGTCGACTTCGGTACCTATTTTACGGGCCAGCACGCCATTTTTAACTTGAACAAAGCTTTTGCTTACCGGAATCAGAGTTGCTGACAGATCGGAAATCGAACTTATTTCAAATGTGATGTCTGAATTGGACTCAGATTGACCGGCTGTTTCAACCAGCAACAGGATCTCTTCTTTCTTCAAGCCATGCAGACGTCCCGCTGGAATTTTGATTTCACCTTTGCTGACCTTGACCGGCCACTGCCGCAAGGTCTTTGATTTCTGCGTAGCAAAGACACCGAAGTCCAGATCTCCCTCAAAAAGAGGCGTCGGCTGAACACGGTTTTGAACTGAGTAATTTCTCAAGATTTCTTGAGCTAATTGACGATACGACATTGAAGGATTTTGAGCTGTCGCCTGCAACAGAGTGAACGTAAATAAACCATGGGATTGCCTCGGAATTATGCCTTCTGGCAAGCGCATCTCTGGCGTTGTTTGGTTTGTTTGCGCGGCATAAAATGCAACAAAGCTGCCTTCACCATCCGCGGTGCTTTCGGTGTCTGCAAAGCTCTCGACCAAACTATTCGTTTCCACGGTGGGAAGACCGCGCGTTGTAGGCATCGCCGCATCCATTTCAGCATCGCTGATGCCTAACGCCACTGGCGATAGCTTTCGCGATACTTCCCGATCCAGTGGATCATTGAGTTGGGCAGCTCTTGTTACAGTGCCCGAGTGGCAGCTATCAAACACAGCCCAAACATGGGCACCTTTTGCGCGAATAGCACCGATCAACTCACCCAATTCATCGTCAACCAATGCGTTTTCGACCGATCCAATTGAATTATCCCACGCTCCAATATCTGCTGGTAAAAACAGTTCATCAAGTCCGTCTGTTTCCGTTGATGGGTCACGCGCAGGGGCTTGCGTTCCATGGCCAGAAAAATGGAGGTAAATGAAATCATCAGGCTCCGCGGTGGCGGCTAAATCCCTCAAGGCTTTACGAATTGCCACAAGAGTGGCAACTTCGGCACCCTCCACACCATCTGCAAGGACTTGAATATTCGCTGGTTCAAATGGTCGGCTTTCATTTGAGATCAAAAAATCTCGCACAAGCACAGCGTCGTTTTTAGGGCCCTTCAGCCATAGCTCTTCTGGTAAGTTTTCGTATTGTGAAACGCCAACAATCAATGCGTGATTTGCTGCGAACACATTTTCCCCAAAGCCCAAAAATACTGATAGAGACAACGCGCCGAGCATTCCTATTCGCAATGGCTGTTTGAGCAAATTCATAATTGGCCTCGAAATTTGGGAGTTTTACATTTGGCAATCGGGGCGCCGAAACGCCCCTAATAAAATGCGCTTAGTAGCAGATTGTGCGGCCCCAACTCGGGTAGCAATAACGCCTGCTTTTTTCTTCTGCAGCATCATCAATCAATGCGTTTAAATCCGCACGTGTGCCGGCGGCTTTCTTCGCTGCCTCAACCAAGTCACTTTTGGAGGTAAAAGCACTTGCGATTGAATAATCTTTGTCGTCGAGTGTCGCACGCAGACGCAAAGCGGCGATAAGCAAAATGGGATCATTTCGCTCAGTTCCCATTGCGACCAATTGCTCGGACACAATTGCTTGGCTCATCATGCCGGGAGTAGGAGCTTTTTCATCTTCGGCAAACGCGCCACTGATCGCAAAAAGGCTGATGGTTGCGGCGATTATAGTATTTTTCACAAGAGTTCCTTCCACTAATCACATTTCATGTCTCACAGCGATTGATCGCCGTCTTCTGATAAGATGACCAGACATTGGCAAAAACAACATGGAGTATCAACTAACAAAACCCGTTATTCTTGGGACCATTTGAATGTGGCACCGAAACAGATGATTTTGTCTTCTCAGGAAGATGTTTTTACAACTGATCTATGCTCAATATTAGCATTCAACATCCAGTTTCCATCTATAATATTATATCTAATCATCGCACTCGCAATAAGTGTGATTGTATTCTGATGTAATTTTTGAATGTTTCTTCCAGGGGAGCATCGAGAACATAAACGATATGTTGGACAGATACCTAGGAAACGAACAACAACGGCTAAAGCCAATTGCCCATAAGGACAAATGGAGACCAGTAGAAAGGGTGAGCGAATGTCACCTGATCGATTTTATCAGCGGTCTCTTTCTTATGCCGAGATGCAACACCTCGTTCGATATTGGAAGCAACGATAGTAGACTTTTCGCCGGTGAGCATTGAGATTTGAGCAACACGCAGAGCTTCAGCTTTAGTGAGCCCCTGATCGATCATTGCATGGTAAAAATCCCGCATAAGAACCGGCGTTGCATCATCTGCAACAGGCCAGAGCGATGCCATAACAGACGCTGCGCCATTGGCTTGAGCAGCGGCGCCAAATCCCTCGATCTCTGAGCCATCACCGCCTCCGAGCGCGGTTTGGCAGGCCGATAACGTTACAAGATCAATTCCCTTGAAGCTCAATGCCCTTTTTGATCTTATTTCAGAAAGCAAAAGGTGTGAGCCGTCACCCATCAAAAGGAAAGATTCATCCTCGCGTCCGGGCTTCAGGTTAAAGTGACTGGCGATGTGTAAAATGCTGGGCTTTTTCAAAAGTGCCAATTTCAAACTTCGCTCATCGAAACTCTTATCAAGCGATGTTGGGCCTTCGAGAATACCCTCTTTGTCATCACCAGAAAAAATGGTTTCCAGTTCTTTTTTTACGCCTGGTAAAGGAGAAAAACCTGGATGGGCTTCCGTAACTCCAAACCCAACCGTTTTGCTGCGCTCACGTTTTCCAGCATCAAATTGGGTAGGAATCGCAGTTGAGTAAAGCGAAAAAGCAAAATTCTGAATCAGGTATTCCTCGCCGTCATAAAGCGCGGCAAAAGGGACATATCGCAAAAAACCATTGAGATTTAGCATCACAACTTCAATCTCGCTTCTGTCCAATGCTTCATGGACTGGTGCAAAAAGTATGTCGTAGAGCGCATTCAGTTTTTCGTTGGCATTGGGTGCGCGTTGCTCAATGAGTTGCAAACTGTCAAAAACCAATTTCGCAAGTTCCGCCTTTGGAACTCCGACTTCAAAGTGCAGGTTCAAATTCTCCAACGTCAAGAAAAGATGAGCTTTGTCGTTGATTGCTGCCACCTGCAAAATAGCAACTTTCTGCTCCCTTCCCTCCAGCAATGCCTGGTAGCTTTCAATCTTGCCAAACTGGTCTGACAAGCCATCTACTTCGCTCGGCGACACCGTTGCCAGAAATGCATCGACCTGCTCATCAAATGCCTGACTGGATTCTTCAAGCGCCTCCTGCAACAGGAAAACCTGTTCCAGTTCTTCATCTGTTGCAGTGTCATTTGCCAATTTCTGGGTCAGGCTAAATAGCTCTTTAGCCGCATTAACAGGAAATTGGGCAAGAGCATTAAGCTTTTCCTCGTCACTCAGTTCAGCATTGCTCAGAACTGCAGTGGTGTTGTTGATATTTACAGATGCATCCCGCCGCAGGAAGTTAAATACCTCCTGCTCTTTCTCCATGTTTAGTACTTTTTGTGCTTCAGAAATCCGACCCTCTTCAATCAACAGAGATGCCAAATTTTCATAAAGCCGGCTCCACTCACTGCGCAACTCTTTTGTACCGGCATCGCCCAACTCAGAGTTTTGTGATCGTATCGCCTGTTGCGCGTTGACCGCCAATTTTCCGAAAGTAATTGCCTTGCCAACATCGCCTTTGGCTTTCATTGCTCTGGAAAGGGTGTCAAATGCCCACCTTTGATCGTCAAATGTAGTTGAACGATTTGCGGTCATGTAGGGCATCGCGCGCATAGTCCAGCGCACGGCATCATCATACTTCCTCAATTGAAGCGAAATGATGCCTAAGTTAATTCGGACTTTACTGGCGTTGTCAGAGAAGACGCCTTCATATTTTTCGATAAGCGGCAATGCGCGAAGCGTCCAACGTTCGGCCTCACCGAAGTTGTCCATGCGGCGAAATACCCAACCAATATTGTTGATGGCATATGCCGCTGGTGCACTTTCCAAACCATAGGCATCACTGTAGCGAAGCAGTGCTTCTTGATAGACTTCGACGGCCTTTTGAAACCGGCTTAAACCTTCAAGCGCAATTCCTTCATTAAGATAAGTATCGCCGAGCCATGAGCTGTCTTCACCGTCAGCAACAATCATGCCAGCACGGGCAGCTTCAAAATAGACCAAACTGTCTTCATAGCGAGACAGATCTAGTAGAGCTATGCCGTGAGCTTGAAGTATAAGAGCGCGTTCTAAAACAGCACCTTCAAGATGCGTAAATCTACCAAGAACCTTATAGGCCGTTTCATAATTGTCGATGGCGGCCGCATAGTTCGATAGTTGGCTAAATCCATCGCCCATCATTTTCAGGACACTGGCGCTCCAACGTTCATCATCACCTTCCGCAACTGAGTAGCCTTCAAACGCAATTTTCAGAAACTTCAAGGAGTTAAGGATATTCTCCTCTCCTCCCTTTACCAAGAAATCGCGGCCGACGATGTATGCTGAATACGTGTCTCCATCCAACGCTGATTGGACCATTTCATCGGTAACAACGGGAGTTTGTTGAGCTTGACCTTCACCAAGTACGCCTGGGAAAAACGGGCCTGCACAGAGCATCAACACAAGTACAACGAGCTGAGCAACGCGGTTCAGCGCACCACATTCAAGATTAAAATATTCATATATCTTTTTCATAACCAAACAATATTTGGTGCGCTTGGTAATTCAAGTGAATTTTCTGTTTAGTTTTGTGACAATGGTCAGATATCTAAGCCGAATGCACACCCTTGAGCGCCGGATAGAGCGCCAAATATTTGGCATATATATCTTCATATTGCGCCATTGCATCTGCCTGCGGCTCGATTAACTCGCCCGGCTTTACCATGGCATCAATGCCTTCATCGATTGTAGCGAAGTGGCCAGCACCATGAGCCGCCAAAATTGCAGAACCCATCGATGGTCCATCTGCAGATTCTGGTATGCGAACAGGCAAGCCTGCGGTGTCGGCGTGTATCTGCATCCAAAGTCTGGATGCCGTTGCGCCGCCACCAACCGTGATTTCAGAACCTTCATAGCCACCCGCTTTGAATGCATCCAAAATAGCTCTCGTCCCAAAGCCGATGCTTTCCATAACGGCACGGAAAACGTGATGTGGTTCGTGGGCCAGAGTCAAACCAGTAATGGCACCGCGAGACTGCGCATCGGTGTAAGGTGTGCGGTTGCCTTGGAAATGGTCTTGCACAATTAAACCGTCAGAGCCCGGTGGCAATGCAGCCGCTTTTTCATTCATAACATCAAAATCAAGAGACCCGCCCACAAAGCGTTTCAGCCAATTGATGATGGAGCCAGTGGATGTCTGACCACCCTCAACAACATAACGGTCTGGGTAGACAATATCAGCATAGGCACCCCAAACACCTTTTGCATGGAAAGGCGTTTCTGTCACACCAAACTGCAGATGTGATGAGCCTGTAATCATGCAAAGCTGTCCGGGTTTTGCGACACCAAGACCAATCATACCAATCAAAGCGTCCGCGCCGCCCTGAACAACTTTAGTCTTTGTTGTCAGGCCCAAATCGTCAGCCGCTTTTTGTGTCAATGTACCAACAACCTCACCGGGAGCAGCGACGCGTGATGGCCACTTTTCGACCAATTCAGGCATACCAAGGGCATCCACCATGCTGGAAGCCCAACCACCTCCGCGATTTGCATAGTGCCAACGAAGGCCCACATTGTTCAGCGATGCACACCGCTCTCCAGTGAGTTTCAGAGTCAAATAATCCTGATACTCACAAATGGTGGTAGCCTTGGCAAAAATTTCGGGCTCGTTGCGTTTCAACCAAAGAGCTTTGGGAATCATCCACTCTGCGGATACTGGCCCGGTGCCATTGCCATTCAAAACGAGACGGCTATCGCCTGTCGCAAGCACATCGGCAGCCTCTGCATCTGAACGAACATCCATCCACATAAGCGCCGGGCGCAGCGCATCGCCGTATTCATCCAGAGCAACAACCGTGCAGCAGGTTGTCGCGTAGGCCATTGCTTCTATCTGGTCTGCTCGAACATTTGAATTGGCAATCACCGCTCGTGTGGCTTTGACCAGACAATCCCACCAATCAGCAGGTTTTTGTTCTGCACGAGCGCCAGATGAAAACTGTGTTTCATAGGGCTCTGCGTGCGAAACAATGCAATTGCCGTCCAAGTCATAAATTCGCGCACGTAGGCTTTCTGTGCCGCCGTCAGCCGTAAGGACGTATCCCATATTTCTTTCCTCCACGAGCCACAAACGTGGCGAAATTACTCTTTACGTTAGTAGGCGTTCAACCTGCATCGGCGTGTCCCAATGTGGCAAATGACCTGCACGAAGGACATGTACGGCAACCCTTGGCGGCATATTGAACACATGTTCTTTCGGGATTATTGTATCGGCCACTCCAAATAATGCCGATACTGGCAAATTGTCGGGCAGCGATGCAATGGCAGAAATGGTATCTATGCATTGTGTGTCGCCACGGGCCATCGTTGATGCAAGCGCTTTGAGCCGACCTGCTGCCAGTTCAGACGAAATTTCCGAGATAGTCTCTGCAGGAAGTGACGCCGCTGTTGGCCCAAGCAACCGAAGCAAATGTGACAATTCTCCAACGGATTGAGCCGCCGCCATACCAGCCACGAATGATCCATTGATCTGATGTCCGCAGCCCGCAGGTGTAATCAATGTGAGTTGAGCCACATTTTGCGGCATATCAGACGCTGCACGCGCCGCGAGGTAACCACCCAATGAATGGCCAACCAGGTGGACTGATTTTGTGAGCTTTGAAAGATAATCTGCCAGCCAGGTCACGAGATCTTCCGGATGATTGGCAGGAACGTTGTTCTTACCGTGACCTGGTAGATCTACAGTGGTGACATTATGGCCAGCGCGCCTAAGCGATGCAGCCAATGCGGTCCAGCTGGAGCTGTCTCCTGCAAACCCATGCACCAGCAAGAAACCTCCCTCTGCCGATTTGGGAACATATCGTTGCGAAGGTTGACCCGATGCGCGGCTATCCTGAGAGCTTGCTGCAACGACATCATGCAATTCAATGCGGCCGCGCCTTCCTGTGCCTTGAAGTGCAGACAGTGCGATGTTTGCTTGCTTCGCTCTCTTACGAGCAACTGGTGTGGCGCGAATGGCATCTCCAGCTGCCGCAGATGCTACAATTGGATTTGCATCGTGTGTTTCTTGCGCCGTCGACACTTCTTGTTCAGCAGCACTTGCTTCTGGAAGCATCCACGCTTCATCACTTTCAATGACCGCTATTGGACTACCAACGTCCACCACATCCCCGGGAGATACCAAGGTCTTTGTAAGAGTGCCGGACCCAAGTGCAGGATACTCCACCAGCGTTTTGTCTGTCTCCAGTTCCAAGAGCGGATCACCCCGCTTAAAACTGTCTCCTAGCTCCACCAGCCAACTGGCAATTGTGCCCTGTTCCATGGTTTCGCCAAGGCGGGGCATAGGCAAAGTAATCGTCGTCATGTCAGCATCATTTTGGCTGCATCGACAATCAACTCAGGCGTTGGCACAGAGTTTTTCTCAAGCAATGGTGACACAGAAATCGGAATGTCCTCACCGGCTACGCGCACAACCGGATCTTCCAGGAAATCAAAACACTCTTCGGTAATGCGAGCCGCTAACTCTGCTGCAACACCAGCCGTAATGACACTTTCTGTAACTACCATTGCCTTTCCCGCACGTTCCACGTGAGGACGTATAGATTCAAAATCCAGCGGGTTGAGTGTACGCATATCGATGACACAAACTTCCAAGCCAGATTTGGCCAACTCATCAGCAGCAGCAAGCGCGTAATGCAATTGGCGAGAGTAAGTCACAATGACGAGATCATTGCCCTCTCGGACCACATTTGCCTGCCCCCAATCTACAGGAGAATGATCCAGATCAACCTCACCCTTCATTGTGTAAAGACCCTTGTGCTCAATGAAGACCACTGGATCTGGTTGACGCAATGATTGGCGCAAAAGGTGGTATGCATCCGAAACTGTTGCTGGCATTGCAAGACGCAGCCCTGGCGTGTGCATGACGTAAGCTTCAAGACTTTGGCTATGTTGTGCGCCGGCAGAACGACCAGTTCCACCTTGCGTGCGAAGAACCATAGGCACTCCAATTTGGCCGCCAAACATGTAGCGTATTTTCGCTGCCTGATTGGCCAATTGATCCATCGTCATACCAATGAAATCAACATACATAAGTTCTGCAACCGGCCTCAGCCCGGCCATGGCTGCACCAACTGCAGCGCCAACAATTGCTGCTTCCGAAATTGGAGTGTCGATTACTCTTTCTTCGCCAAAATGCTTTATAAGGTCCTTGGTGACGCCATAGGCTCCACCATAGCGACCAACTTCTTCCCCCATGATGATCACATCTGGGTTGTCGGCCATCTCATCGATTAACGCCTGACGCAATGCATCTCTGTAAGTCATCTCAACCATGATCGTTCTAGCTCCGTGCCAAAACGCGTTCAAGACGCGTTCGAACCGGTTCCGGCTCAGGTTGTGATGGATCATAGACATCGCGGAACATGGACGTCATTGCAGGCTCATTTTCTGCGACTGCGAAATCAATAGTGGCGTCCATCTCCGAGGCGATCTTTGCATCAAGCGCATCCAAAGCGGCTTCCATCACCTCGCCGGTCTGCAAAAGGTTTTCGCGCGCGTTCAATAGCGGGTCTTTTTGCCGCCCTGCTGCTTCCTCTTCTTCTTGGCGATAGGGGGATTTGTCTTTGCGGGCATGCCCATAAAATCTGTAGCAGTCGATTGCCAAAAACCCTGGCTTGCCTGCTCTAGCGCCGCTGATCAGGCGTTCTGACGCCTCAACTACATCGCGCACATCGAGCCCATCGACGGTCTCGGCGGCCAGTCCAAAAGCTGCTGCCCTCTCGTGCAAGTTGGTATTGGCGGTTGCCTGATCAATCCGCGTTCCCATGCCATATTGATTGTTGATACAAACAAAGAGCACTGGCAGCTTCCAAAGTGCGGCCATATTCATGCTCTCATAGAGAATACCCTGACCCGTGGCTCCATCGCCGAAAAAGCAGACAGATATCGCGCCAGATTTTTTATGTCGTGCGGCGAGACCTGCACCAACTACAGCAGGAATACCTCCACCAACAATTGCATTTGCACCCAAATGTCCAAGGCTCATATCAGCAATATGCATGGAGCCGCCTTTGCCTGCGCAATAGCCAGCATCCTTGCCAGCTATTTCAGCCATCATGCGCGCTGGATCGGCGCCGCGCGCAAGAAAAATACCGTGCCCACGATGGTGCGTTGTAAAGGTGTCGCCATCACGCATATTGGAGCACACGCCAACAGCTGCGCTTTCCTCGCCAATAGACAAATGAAGCATGGACCCTGCAGTTTGGCCACGTACGAACAGCTCTCCCACACGTTCTTCAAATGTGCGTATGCGTTGCATCATGGCGTAGTGCGACGCCAACTCTGAGTTGGAGCCTAAGTTACTATTATTGGATGTCATATTAGTCCGTATTGTTTGGATTTATTGCGCAGAAACGGCAGGCCGTTTTCCATAACTTCGGCTTCACCACTGGCGACTGGGCGCCAAACAGATAGGCCATAAGCCATTTCAGGGGGCATATCGATGAAACTCTCCATCGCAAGACCGCCCTTAAAGTCGATAGCTTTCAAGGTTGCAAAAATCTCATCCCAGCCAATTGTGCCCGCCCCTGGCGTACCACGATCAGATTCAGAAAGATGGATGTAACGCAGGTGATCGCGTGCATCGAGAATGCCCTGGGCAATGCCCTTTTCCTCAATGTTCATGTGATAAGTATCCAGATGAACAAACATGTTGTCCGCTCCGATCCGTTCGATCATTGCGACGGCTTGCCAGCCGGTATTTATGAGATGTGTTTCATATCTGTTTACAGGTTCAATTCCGAACAACAGGCCGAGTGATTTGGCATTCTTTGCTGTTCTTTCCAATGCGTGTGCCACGTTGTCCAGTTCGGCTGTCGATGGTGGCAAACCGGTTCGTTCACCGATGCCGCCATAAGTAACACCGGAGAGCGCCTCGCAGCCCATTGCTGCGCATTTTTCCAAAGCTAGCTTCAGAAAATCTATTGCACCTTGTGGATTGTGCGAGGCCCAAACTTCTTGCGGCAGTCCAAGCGAACACACACTGCGCATGTTATGCGCTTCGAGTGTTTTTCGGCTGTGTTCGGCATCTACTGAAGGTGGATCAAGAAGTGCGATCTCGAGGAAATCCATCCCATAAGACGCTGCTTTTGCAACGGCTCGCTCGCATCCTGGCCTGTCCCAAGACATGGTCCACATGCTCGTATGAACGCCAAAGCCTTCCATTTACAAAACTCCCTCAATCATCTTCTAATAAGGCTTCCGCCAGTGTTTCATCCAAGAACAGGCGGTTTACAATTCCAGCTCGTAAGGCCGCCAGTGTCGCGGCTTTCTTTGTGGCACCGCCCGCTGTAACTACAACGTCCATTTCACTCATTTCCTCTGGCTTCACACACGGTGTGCAGCTGTTCAAAGGAATGTCGGCAATTGATCCATCTGCTTTTAGGAAAACGCCACAGCAATCTCCAACAACGTCATTTGCGCGTAATTCGTCGATTTGTTCCGGGCTGAATAGGCCACTTTCAAACAGGATTGCACCATCTCTGCACTCGCCGACACTCATAAGTGCATGTGTCGCTTTTCGAGCCACATCCATGGTTTGACGCACCAGTCGCTGGTTCATTATCAGCTCACATGCTGCCGCATTGTCTGCAACAAACGGCGCTGGCATCAGCATAGCCTTGCCACCGGTTTGAGATGCCAGCCGCACACAAACATCAACCGGCGCAGTGTGGATTGCTTGGGTCACGGATCCCATAAGCGACACAAATGTAAGATGACTGTTTTTGAGGCCAGCAATATTGTCCGCCATTGCCGAAAGAGTTCTGCCCCAACCGACACCAATTGTGAATTCCTGATCACCATTTGCAATTCGGGTTAAGTAGGATGCCGCCAAAATACCAACTGCCAATCGGGCGTACTCATAGTCGTCGGGCGAAACAGGTACGGGCGCGACCTGCACCTCCTGCAGATCAAACTTATCCACAAGTTTGTCAGCCAGGGCGAGAGTCCGAGATGTCCTGTGCTCCACTGAGATACGCACCATGCCTCGATCACGTGCATCCGCCAGTAAACGCAGCACTTTAAAACGCGAAATGCCAAGCCTGTCGCTAACTTCCTGCTGACTTAAGTTACCAACATAATAAAGCCAGGCAGCGTGTGCGATCTCATCATCTTGGCGCTTGCCAGGAAGCATTCCGTCGGTCCTCTTCACTCAATTTCGAATTTTGTCAAAACGGGTTGACCAATACCTTAGTCGTTATATAGTCACATACGTGCAGTCAATGCACAAGTGTTGCAAAGCCTACTGTTTCACTCAGCTAGAGCCCCAAAGAAGGCGCTTAGAGGAGCAAACTAGGCTTGTGACAAACTCCGCTTCGACGTTGAAGCTAATGTGAACTGACATAGCTATTTTGATCGGCGCCGCCCAAATGGCGCATGCCGATGTCAACGCCCTTTCAAGGGCACCAGGGAGGAAATGATGAAGACACGTGTAAATCTGCTCGCCGCGGCATTGCTCGCAAGTTCAGCACTTGTAGCTGGGTCTACGGGCGCCATGGCCGAAGGCAAATCAATTGCGACTGTTGTTAAGATTGCTGGTATTCAGTGGTTTAACCGCATGGAAGAAGGCGTCAAAAAATACGCTGCTGACACTTCAAACAATGCATTTCAGGTTGGACCTGCACAGGCTGATCCTCAGCAACAGGCGGCTCTCATTGAAGATATGATTGCACAGGGCGTAAATGCTCTGGCTGTTGTTCCAATGTCCCCTGAAGCTCTTGAGCCAGTCCTCAAGCGCGCTATGGACGCTGGCATTGTTGTCATCACGCATGAGGCTGCCAGCCAACAGAACATCAACTATGACATCGAAGCTTTCGTGAACGAAGACTTTGGCGCCAACCTGATGGAACAAATGGCTCAATGCATGGGTGGAAAAGGCGAGTACGCAGTATTCGTTGGCTCGCTCACATCCCAAACACACAATCAGTGGGTTGATGGTGGCATTGCGCACCAAAAAGCTAACTACCCTGAAATGACTTTGGTTGGCGACAAAAACGAAACTTTTGATGATTCCCAAAAAGCCTACGAGAAAGCCCAGGAAGTTCTGCGTGCATTCCCGAATATCAAAGGCATGCAAGGTTCTGCGTCTACGGATGTTGCGGGTATCGGCCTTGCGATTGAAGAACGCGGCAAAGAAGACGCAACATGCGTGTTCGGTACTTCGCTTCCATCCATCGCAGGTCAATACATCGAAACTGGTGCTGTTGACGGCATTGGTTTCTGGGATCCATCAGTTGCTGGCTACGCCATGAACAAATTGGCCGAGATGGTCATGAATGGCGAAACAGTAACAGACGGTATGGACCTCGGTCTTTCCGGTTACGAAAGCGTGAAGCTCGACGGCAAAGTGATCTACGGTCAAGCTTGGGTGAACGTAAACAAGGAAAACATGGCTGACTATCCGTTCTAATACTTGTACTCTGGGCGGCGACTCTCCTCGCCGCCCATCATTTCTCAATAGCGTAAAGACCCCACATGACAGATGCTCCGACTGACGCGTTCATCAAGATGAAGGGCGTTACGAAACGCTATGCAGGTGTCACAGCCCTAGATGACGTGGATTTCACAATCCATCCCGGCGAAGCCGTTTGTCTTGCAGGCGAAAATGGGTCTGGTAAATCCACGCTCATAAAATTATTGGCTGGCGTTGAGCAGCTTACTTCTGGCGAAATTCATATAAATGGCCAGCACCATACGAACCTGAACCCGCGCATTTCATCTGCAGCAGGGGTGATGGTGATCTTTCAAGATTTCTCACTTTTTCCGAATTTATCAGTTGCTGAGAACATTGCGTTTTCAACGCAATTAAGCAGCCATCAACATCTCTTCAAGCGCGCGAAATCTCGCGAGCTCGCAAAAACAGTTCTAGAACGTATTGGGGTAGACATTCCCCTAAACGCCCGTGTGGAAAGCCTACCAGTTGCGCACAAGCAACTGGTAGGCATTTGCCGTGCGCTTGCTTCCAATGCACGCTTGATCATCATGGACGAACCAACCACTGCGCTGACAGAGCGCGAGGTGCGATCACTTTTGGAGATTATTCGTCGACTGAAAAAGGATGGCGTTGCCGTGGTGTTTGTCAGCCATAAGCTCGCAGAAGTGCTTGAAGTAAGTGAGAAAGTTTTCGTCCTTCGTAACGGCAAGAAAGTCGCTGAAGGTCCTGCTAGCGAATTCGACGCCGCATCGTTGACCCGTCACATGACCGGCCGCGATGTGCCTGTTGTGCCGCCATCCTCGGTTGCCTCCGAAGCGAAAACGTTGATGAGTGTCTCCAACCTCAGCAAAGAAGGCGCGTTTGAAAATGCCAATTTTGAACTAAAGGCTGGCGAGGTTTTAGGCATCACAGGGCTCCTTGGGAGCGGACGCACTTCGCTGGCAAAAGCTCTGTTTGGATTGGCCAAAGCAGACAAAGGTCAAATTGCGCTGGATGGAAATACCATTCCACTTGGCGATCCAATAGCTGCTGCGAGTGCAGGGATCGGCTACGTGCCAGAAGATCGATTGACCGAGGGGCTGTTTCTCACTCAATCCATTGTGCGGAATGTTGCAATTGGCCGACTTGAAGCACATGAGAAAAATGGATTCTTGAATATAGTTTCCTTAGTTGGTGAAGCTGGCGACTGGCTCAAGAAACTCAAAGTGAAGGCACCAGATATTGAAGCGCCTGTAAAATCTTTGTCAGGCGGCAATCAGCAGCGCGTAGCACTGGCACGCTGGCTGTCACGCGCTCCAAGCGTACTGATCCTCAATGGCCCAAGTGTGGGAGTTGACGTTGGTTCAAAAGCGGAGATCCATGACATCATTCGCGAACTAGCGAACTCAGGTATTGGGATAATTGTTATCTCTGATGACTTGCCGGAATTGCTGGCAACCTGCCAGCGCATTTTGGTGATGAAAGAAGGTGCTATTGTCGAGGAAATTGAAGGCATGTCTGTCAGCGAAGAAGAGCTTGCACATAGGCTTGCGTCATGAGCGGATTTTTCCCTAAAGGCTTTTTCACCCGTAACGAAACTCTAGTTGCCATTGTTATTATAGGCTTTTGCCTCATCGCGACCGTATCAGACCCATTATTTTTCTCGGTAACAACACTGAGCGATCTGCTACGCGCCTCAATTGTGCTTGGCATTCTTGCAGTAGCGGCAATGCTGGTATTGGTTTCAGGCGGCATTGATGTGAGCTTCACTGCTATTGCGGTGTTTGCCATGTATGCAACCACCGTTCTAACCTTGGGGATATGGCCTGAAATGCCTTGGTATTTCATTTTTGCCATTTCCATAGGCATTGGGGCGTTGCTGGGAGCTGTCAACGGCATTTTCATTGCAGGGTTTGGCTTACCGACGCTGATCGTGACCCTTGGAACATTGTCTGTGTTCCGAGGTTTCTTGCTTACCTTTGTTGGCTCTGAACGTATTTCAGCCTTGCCGCCTGCAATGCGAAATTTCTCACGCATGATGATTGCCAGAGGGACCACTGAATCTGGTGATTTTTATTCGATGCCCTGGGCTTTGGCCGCACTTGTTTTTGTCACGCTTCTTACATGGTTTATTCTGCAAAAAACCATGCTTGGGCGTTCAATCTTTGCGATCGGTGGATCAGTTGAAAGCGCGCGCCGTATTGGGATAAATGTGCGAGCAACCCAATTTTTTATCTATGTCTATGTTGGTGCTCTAGCGGGACTTGCAGGCATCATTCATGGCTCAATGGGACGAATGTCTGATCCATTCTCACTGGTTGGCTTGGAGTTGTCCGTGATTGCAGCTGTGGTGCTGGGTGGTGCCCGCCTGATTGGTGGTTACGGCACATTGACCGGCACATTGTTGGGAGTTGCCCTCATCGTGCTGGTGCAAAACAGCCTAATCGTCATCGGCATTCCATCAACATGGCAATCTGTCACAATCGGACTTTTGATACTGATTGGTACCGGTCTGCCTGCCTACGAGGCAAAACGTGCTGCAGCTAAGGCGGCTTGAGGGATAATATGAGCAATACTTCCACCACCTCCAAGCTGAGCCATTCTCCGGAATTCCGTCTCGCGATCATTGCCATTGTTGTGTTTGCGTTGATGTCATTTTTGGCTCCTGAACGTTTTTTATCGTCCCAGAATTTGACGTCGATGGCCTTTCAATTTCCCGAGTTTGCCATTCTAGCGTTGGCTGTAACCCTCACAATGATGACAGGTGGCATTGACCTTTCAGTCGTTGGCATTGCCAATTTCACAGCAGTGATTGCGGCAACCATCCTGACGCAATTTTCGGGCCCTGAAATGGGCATAGCGAGTTCAATGCTCTGGCTTGGGCTCGCGATTGTTATATCTCTAGCAATTGGAGGGTTGTGCGGATATCTCAACGGCGTTCTTGTATCCCACCTTGGCCTACCTCCTATCCTTGCGACCCTTGGCTCCGGGCTTGTATTTACCGGCTTTGCAGTTGCCTTAACAGGTGGCAGCGCTGTCATGGGTTTTCCAACAGTGGTAGCCTGGATTGGCAATGAGCGTTTACTCGGCATCCCCGTTCCCCTGATTATCTTCGCGATGCTTGCGATTGGCCTCCACATTCTGCTTACGCGCACCGCATTTGGATTGAAGGTGACCATGTATGGTGCAAACCCAATGGCCGCATTGTTCGCAGCGATTGACATCAACCGGATGCTTTTGAAGGTTTACATCATCTCTGGCATGTTCTCGGCTGTTGCCGGACTGGTTATTATGAGCCGCGCAAACTCTGCAAAGGCGGACTATGGCTCCAGCTATTTGCTGCTGGCGGTTCTCATTGCAGTGTTGGGCGGCATCAACCCCTATGGCGGCTACGGCCGCGTTATTGGTGTCGTATTGGCCGTGTTGTCCATGCAGTTTTTGTCGAGTGGGCTCAACATGTTGCAGGTCTCGAACTTCGCACGAGAGTTGATTTGGGGCGCATTGCTGATTTTCGTCATGGTTATCAACACGACGAATTGGGCTGCACTTAAATTTTCAAAATCTAATCCAGCTAAATCAAGCTGACTTGGGAGAGAATTATGAAAAAAATTCTAAATGATCCGAGCAAATATGTAGATGAAATGCTAGCAGGTTTTGTCGCTGCTCATCCACAATACTATAAATTACACGGCGACAGCGGAAAGGTCGTCGCGCGAGCCAACAAAGCACGCCATGGCAAAGTCGGCATCGTAACTGGAGGTGGTTCAGGACACTTGCCGGTTTTCACCGGGTATGTGGGTGAAGGCCTTCTGGATGCCTCCGCGATCGGAGATGTGTTTTCATCACCTTCCGCGGAGCAAATGGCAGATGCAATCCGGGTTGCAGATCAAGGAGCCGGTGTATTGCGTCTTTACGGCAACTATGGCGGCGATGTCATGAACTTTGATATGGCGGGTGACCTCGTCGAATTCGAAGACATTACATGCAGCACCGTGTTGCTTGCTGACGATGTTGCCTCTGCTCCACCTGAAGAACATGAAAAACGCCGCGGCGTTGCCGGTATGGTCTACGCGTTCAAAATCGCAGGTGCTGCTGCCGAAGAAGGTCGTGACCTCGATGGTGTGACGGCTGTCGCACAAAAAGCCGCTGATGCATGTCGCTCTATTGGCGTTGCTTTAAGCCCATGCACAGTGCCTCAGGCTGGTAAGCCCACGTTCGAAATTGCCGATGATGAAATGGAAATGGGCATGGGCATTCATGGCGAGCCTGGTGTGTGGCGCGGCAAGTTGCGAACAGCTGATGCAATCGCGGGCGAAATGATGGACCGGCTTCTTGCAGACATGCCGTTAACCTCTGGTGACCGCGTATCCATGATGGTCAACAGTCTTGGTGCAACGCCGCCTGAAGAGCTTTATATTCTGTACCGCATTGTGAAAGAACGTTTAGACGATCTAGGCGCAACAATCGTTATGCCACTGGTTGGTCGCTACGCGACATCAATGGAAATGTCGGGCGTATCATTCACGATGTGCAAACTTGATGATGAATTGGAAACGCTTCTTAACGCGCCATGCGACTGTGAGTTCTGGAGCGTAAAATGAACATAGATCGTGATGTTCTAATCGCAGCGATTGGCCGTCTAAACGCGGCGATGGAACGCGATTTTGATTTGCTGAATACGGCTGATGGTGCGCTGGGCGATGGAGATCTTGGCATCACCATGACGCGGGGCATGTCAGCGATCAGCGAAAACGCGGAAAACCTGCCGGATGATCTTGGCTTGGCGCTGTTACAATGCGCGCAGGCATTCACCAAAGCTTCTGGTTCGTCTTATGGAACCTTGTTGGCAACCGGCCTGATGGCCATGGCGAAATCGGTGAAGGGTGAAACTCAAATTCCAACTAGCCAAATTGCTGAATTGGTTGGTCTGGCTCGTGATCAGATGCAGGCGCGCGGCAAAGCGGAATTGGGTGGCAAGACAGTGCTGGATAGTCTTGATGCTGTTGCAAAAGCCGTCGACGGCATAGCAAACGCAGCGGATGCCGCAGCAATGGCTGTTGATGATGCATTGGTTCAATTCAAAGACAAGAAGGCAACAATTGGTCGCGCCAGAATTTTCGCAGAGAAAAGCGTGGGTCTGGATGACCCGGGCATGCTGGCTATGAATCGGATTATCAAGGCACTGGCAAATCGCGAGGGTTAATTCACCCTCGCGACTACTTGTTTAAATCAGAGTATCTTCACCGCCATAGTGCCGGTCCGGGTAGTCTGCATGTAAAGCCTGATCGGCTTCACTGAATCTGTCGCGCGCAAAGTTGTGCTGGTGCCAGTAAGGGTAAACCAACGGCAGACGGCTCACATCATTGAGACGTTGTAAGTCTTCGGTACTTAGCTCAACATCTAGCGCTTTGAAGTTTTCGGTAAATTGCGCTTCGTTGCGCCCTCCCACGACAAGCGAGCTGATAGCTGGCCGCGTCAGCAACCACGCCAATGCAATCTGTGCTGCGGACACATTGTGCGTTTCTGCAATCTCAACAAGACAATCGACAATTTTCCAAAGTCGTTCGGTATTGCGGATAGGTGGCTCATTCCAACCAGCGGCTTGGCGAGATCCTTCAGGCACGCTCTGGCCCTTGCGATGTTTTCCTGTCAAGAGACCAGCGGCAAGCGGGCTCCAAACCAATACGCCCAAACCTTGATCAACCGAAAGCGGCAACAGTTCAAACTCGGCCTCGCGCGCTTCAAGCGTGTAGTGGATTTGTTGGCTGGCAAAACGTGTCGTGTTTTTGCGATCAGCAACGCCCAAGGATTTCATCACCTGCCAAGCGGAATAGTTCGAGCAGCCGATATAACGAACCTTGCCTTGCTGAACCAAAGTATCCAGCGCTGCCATCTTTTCTTCAACGGGCGTAATGCCATCCCATTCGTGCATGTAGTATATATCGATATGGTCGGTACGCAGACGCTTTAGGGAGCGCTCGCATTCGCGGATCAGATGCCATCTGGAGACGCCTTCATCATTCGGCCCATCACCAATGCGCATACGAGCTTTTGACGTAACCAGAATGTTTTCATATCGACCTTCCAACACTTCACCGAGAATTTCTTCTGACAAACCAGTGGAATACATGTTGGCCGTATCGAATAGATTCACGCCATTGTCGATGCACAAATCCACCAGCTTTTGCGCTTCGGGAACACCTTGATCCGCAACCATGCCAAATGGCCCATCCCCTCCAAAAGTGAAGGTTCCCATCGTAATTGCGGATACCTTTAAACCTGTTCGGCCCAGAGTTCGATATTGCATGGTATTTCCTCTCAAATCAGATCATCTGATAGTAAGGTTCTCATGACACGGGTCAACGAATGAGAGGGAAAATTTAGGATTTATTCAAGGCCAAAATTTTGTTTTCCAACAGCTGCGACCCAAGATCTGGACCAACTGAAACCTCAGCCGTTTCATTGCTCGGTTTATTGGAAATTGTTGGCATTGGCGACAACTGGGCGATCGACGATAAGGCGTTAGATCCGAAGATTAAAAGCAATGCCTTTCGCTCCGATCTATTTTACAATTTTTGAAAAAGTTTCATCGGCAGAATTTCTGCTCAACGATAACAAGGGGTAGCGGTGAACACGCATGTCGCTCGGTATCTGGCCTTAATGGTACGAGCGCACTTCATATCTGTATTGATCACATTCTTGAGATCCGCAAAACCAATTCCATAATTACTGGTAATCTGAGCGATCCATGCAGCTTTTGCCTTGCTCCTGGCCTCAACAGTTGTAGTACCGTGCTCCCGCATGGCAAAGGGCGCTTTGCAAGACGTCGTATTCCGGCCCGAAGTGTCTCTGCGGTACAAGCGGCTTGGTAACCGATCAAACCGCATCAAATCCGGTGAAGCTTTGCAAACAATGTTAAGAGAGGTAGTTGGCCACAACTTGTCTCCGCGACAGGCACCTGTGCCGCCACGCTTCCTGAATGATACGCGAAACCCCTCGATAATCCTGCGATCGAATTGAACATCTGCTCGGCTTCGGCCAAAATTTGTACCTATATTTGGATTTGAACAAACAGCATTTTTCAATGCTTGTAGACCATTTGTCACACTGAAAGCGGTCAAACCATAGCCCTGCTTATCGCTGCTATTAAGCAGACGAACTTTGCTCTCGCACTTTGAAGGAATCTGATTAGCGTTGACTGATAAAGTATCGGTCAAACAACCTTTAGAAAGTAGGTTGATAGCCTTTGCTGCTTTTCTTCCAGAAGTAGTTCTGGCCCAACCAACAAAATTTGTACCCGGAATTGCGGTAGCTGGAACGCCAGCGCCAGAAAATGCTGCATCAATTGAACACTTCCGAAACTCCAATGCGTTTGCGCTTATAGGGAAAAGAATCAAAGCAAGCGAGGTGGCAAAAAATCGTTTGGTAGACAACATACAGAATGCCCCTTATCTATGAACAACAGGTTCTAGCAAAGCGAGCTGTGCGTCTAATTCCGATAAACGCTTTGCTGTAGCGCTATGAAAAACTTTGCGGCCGGCGACATCGTCATCAAGGATCAACTGCGCGGCGATTTTTCCAGCTTTTGAATTATTTGTCAGCTGCGAATATCTTTGAATGTTGACGGCTTGCTTGTTGATTTCCGCTGCCAACATTTTCAATTCCTGAAGCTGTGACTTGCTCTTATCGCCTGACTTAACAAGCGCATTAAACTTGGTAATGCTCTCGGTTATCGCTGAGCGAGCATTCACAAACCTAGAAAGTTCAACCTTGCTAAGCTGCAATTTGCCGGATGTTGTGGGAGAGGTTGTGGGCTGCGGAGATGGGTCGGCGGCAAAAGACATGCTGCTCATTGCAACTCCGAATGCCGCGCCTAATACTACAGTGGGTATCATTCCGTATTCCAATTTTCAGGAAACCAATGGTATTGGTATTTCTACGGATGATGAATTGTTCCTTCATGACGCAATTGCGTCATAAAGCAGATATTTGAACCCGTCGCATTATCCGCCTTCAAATGGCGAGGAAAGTGACAACAACAACCTTGCAAAGTCGGTCTGATTTTCGCAATTGGATTTTGTTAACAGGGCACGCATCTGATTTCGTACCGTGTGTCGACTAAGCCCCCTGACATCTGCGTAATCATTCAATCGTTGCCCCTGCGCCACCGCATCGGCTAATTTTTGCTCTGCCACTGTTGCACCAAAGGACGCTGCAATTTTACAAAAATCATCATTTGCCTGACCACCAGTCACAATAATTGCACCTACAACCGGGTCACTCCAACTTGACGTTGGAAACTCGCTCTGGCTCATGTTCGGAAACATATGAGCGTGCATTGCAAAGCTGTGTCGCTCCCCATCAAACGCAAAGACCGGATCAGGTAACATCAATGGATTTCCTGCTTCGATTGCCGAATTTAACCTATTGATAAAAAAAGAAATACTTTCACTTTGAGACGTAAATCGATTCGACTTTGTCAGGCCCAAAAAGGAAAAACTCGATAACAATCTGTCACCGGCCTGATTAGACAAACTAACTTTTCCACTGCGTGTAAGAAGAAAAATGGCATGTTTGCTAGCCTCGATAAAACCAAGTGAGTGGCAGGCTTGTGTCTTAGTAAGCGAGGCAAAGGAGATGACGCGTTTGAGATGAGGAGCCAACGCCTCCAACAAAGCATGAGCTCGCGGTAGCGTGTTCTCGACATTGCTCTGCAAACACGCCGCAGCGAGCCCTACAAATGTACTTTGTGTCCTGTGGCACATCATAAAAGGCCCAGCGACGATGTCCTCCTGCTTGCGTAACCAGTCATTGTAAAACTCGGTCCGAAACAGTTCTCTTCGTGTCATTGCCTGATCAGAAATGCCAACAGCACCGGTTGGCATTGTCGTATTCATATGCATCCACGGGTTTTTATCAGCAAAGTTCTGGTGATAGGATTTCAGTTCTTCAGGATCCAATCCGCCGCCGAGTAAACCTAAACTCTCATTTTTGCTTATATTGTGCCCAAACATCATTATGGGCACTTCACAGATGAAATTCAACTCATCACAGAAGGATTGCCACATCGTTCGGTCTGTCTGTGTAGCATACAGTAACGAGAGCAACTGAACCGGAATTTCAGCCTGTAACATAGTCTATCACTTGCCTCAAACTCCCCCAACTCTCAAAAGTTTAACAGTCCAGCGCGTGCCAGTAAATGTTAATGGCCGTTGAGAGGCTGGTTCTCGAAATCGTTTAATCAATAGTCCAGTTTAAAAAAGATTCTGTAACTTCCATCTTCCGCCATCTATGCACTTTAAGGAGTGTGCACTGATTGACTCAACTACCTTCACAATTGGAAATCGCAAATGTTCAGAGCGCTCATTGTAACGATTGGAATTGTCGCCGCTCCGCAATTCTCGCATGCTTCTTGTGACATTCCCAATGAAGATATTTCCTTGCTCAAAGCCGCAGAAGCCAAATTCAGGAATATGCCAACAATCGAAACTGCAGATGAGTTTTTCAATTTGCTTCCAGACCAGTTCTGTAAATTCAATCAGATTTATGGATGGATTGATGATGCACCGGCGCCTCTCTATGAGCCGCCGCTGTTCCAATCTCTGGCTAACTTGGCAGAGTTCAAACCCGCAAACGAATTAGCTATGAAATATGTTGGACTCGCATCAGAGGCCAAATGGTTCCCTGACAACATTAGTGCTTTGCAGAGCGCTTACCACGAATTGTTTCTCAGGGAGACTGATATTGTAGTTGAGAACATTAACCGCTTACCAACCGATGAGGCTGAAATCGCTGTTCGCTTTCTATTTGATGGGCCTCATCCAACTGCCTCTTTTCTAGATCCACAGGACAAGCGAATAGCATGCCAGATCAGCGCACCATTTTGTATGTTACTAAATAGTTCCGAAGAGCAACTTAGCGCAGAGGAAGACGCGCAATAATTTGCGTTTTAGAAACATGAAACTCCACCGACAATTATTTCTGGCTGCATTTTTTTAGTTTCAACTCTCAGAATTTGGCAGTTGCTCATGACAAATTTGAACCTTTCCAACTAAGATACTGGAAGGATTATGAGCAATACTTTGAGACAGAGACATATACGGTGCCATTGACCATTTCGGACGGAAATACAGAACGGGACTACACGGTTTCAATTTCAGCGAAAACCACAGGCTTTCACACGAGTGTGCCCTTGGGGTTGTAGGGTGGCGCTGTTCCAATCATAGAGGATATTACCCAGGTTTACCTATGCAACCTCAAGCTTCTTACGATTGATTTTCTTTGGCCATTCAATAGGGAAAATTGGTCGTCACACTAGATGACATTATGTCTTCAAATTCCCTCGGCTTTTTCCCTGCTGAGAACATAGAGCTTTTCTATGAAGCTTTGTGCGGTCAGGAAATAAGATTCAAATCCAAGCCTTATGAGAAAATTGAAGGTGGCGGAATAATTCTCTTGGATCGCCCTGGCCACTAATGCCAAGCTAACAAAGCTCTGCGCAGACTCGTGTTACACCTCCACGTTTCTCAAATATATTGCGATGCCGTTTTTGGTTCCAAGCTAGCGATCATATTGTTCAAGAGCGCGATTTGCTGTTACGATTTTTTCGGCAAGATTTATCTCAATAATTTTATGAAACAGAATAGCCAATTCAGATTTTGATTTTTGGAGTCTTGCCAATTCCGTAAGAGACATTTCGTACAAAATTGAATCTTGTTCTGCAACCACATCCGCCGTCCGGTTAAGGCCTAACGCTGTGCCCACGTCACCAATGCAGGCTCCTGGCATCAAGGAACGGACCCGGCGCCCTTTTCCATTTGGACTGGCGAGGCGTATGGCAACACGCCCTGACGCTAGAAAGCCGAAGCTGTCTGCAGTATCACCGGTTTTGTAGATCATCTCTCCTACTTTGCAGTCTTTGCGGAGCATCAAATCGAATAGTTTACCGGCTTTCTTCCCAGCTTGTTGTTCGAAGTAAGCTTTGAGATCGAAGTTGGTTTCTCCTTGCGGAAATGATGAGCCCGCCAAAATGGCGTTTTCCAGGCTTTCCAAAGCGATGTCATAATCTTCTATCTCATGGACGCAATTTGCATTCTCAAATGGGAAACCTGCTTGAGAAAATGTCAAACGAGTATCTTCATTGACCCCGGCAAAAGTGATATCGAAACCGCATAGTTCCGCCAGATCTCTGATTTGCAAAAATGACCCAACTGCCGCTGAATCCAAATTTGGTACACTTCGGAAATCCAGCAATAGGTGCTTTAGATACTTGCTTCCTGGCTTTGCCAATCTTGCTTTAACTTGCTCGACAATGGCGTCTGAAGTTCCAAAGAAAATATAACCCTGCAGTCTATATGTGGCGCCTGTTTCTCCGCGCTCAAGAAGCACCTTGGTTTGTTCGGGTGTCCGTTCAAGCAGACTCCTTTGGCGCGAAATATCGCTTACCAATTTGACCACGGGCAACCGGGAATAGTTAAAAATGAAAACGCCCATTGAGAAAATGAAGCCGGCGGCCAAAGCCTCAATTAGTCCGACTGTCGCTGTGATCAACAAAATTCCAACGACCACCGACCAATCCAACAAAGGCAATCGTTTGAATGCCAATATAAGCCACTCTCGAAGGCGTATTATCCCTAGATACGCAATCAGGCCGGCCGTTATAAATGAGGGAATAATCGATGCTATCTCACGGGAGTACAGTAAACCAAAGCCCATTATAATTGCTAGAAACATTCCGTTGGCACGAGTGCGCGCTTTCATGCTCACGGCCAAATTTGTGAAGCTCAACCCCACAAATGTGGGCGGAGAACCCAGCGGAGACAGAAAGATGTTGGTAAGTCCGGTTAGCTTAAGTTCCTTATTGGTATCGATATCGCATTTCGTGACGCGCTCGGTCGCCAATGAATTCATCAATGCGCCGATTAGTGTGAGCAAGGCAATAGCCGCTATTTCTGGAGAAGTGCTCAATACAACCGACCAGTCGATTTGCGCTAATAATTCAGGTTTCGGTAAAACCGGGCCTGAAATATTTGTCAGTGATGGCAACATGCCCGAGACACGAAATGCTTCAGCACTCGCATCATTTTGCCAAACCCAAACGTGAAATGCCGCGCCGGATACCAAAAGAAAAACAACCATCAAAATGGCACTCTTTAACTTGATATCTGCAAAAACCATCCCAGCGGTAACAAACAGCATAAGAAGGAGGGTTGTGTTGCCAGCACCATCAAACAACTTCACCCAAACACTGAGATTAGCTGGCTGTCCTGTTGCCATTCCAACTGCACCTTCAACAAGCAAGTATCCAGTGCTGGCCAAAAACCCTGCGACGACAGAATACGGCAGTGTCTTTATGAACTTACCCAAACGTGCAAAACCTACCCCCGTTAACAACAAACCCGTGAACGTGCTGCACAGCGCAACAATAGCTAAGGCTGTGGCGACACGTGTGTCACCGGTCCCCGCCATAACCGCAGCAGACGTTGACAACATTGTTGCTATCGCTGCGACCGATAGATCTTGAACGTGAACCAACGAGAATGGGATTTGGCTCTTAAACACGAACACCAAACTGGCGCAAACTGTCATTAGAATAGCGGCGCCCGTGCTCATTGTCTGCCCGCTAGACAGGGGCCCTGAAAACATCAAGGCCGCTTGCGCAACACAAACACCAATCATGACCACGGCAGTGACTAAACTTATGGAAAATGAGAGTACCCAGTCGTTTGCAGACTGAGGCCAAGCGATGCTTTTCGTGGTTGAACTTATCTGTGTTGATGTTTCTGAGGTGGCTACGCGTGCTGGTACTTGGGTCAATAGAAATATTCCAGGCCGTCATTTCAAAAAGAGATGTGGCAATTTTCCAGCAAACTCACTGATGACAAGATGCATGTTTCAGACAAAGTTGCCAAGATAAAACTTAAAGCAAGTTTCCACTCATTTGGATAAACTCCAACTATTTCTCTGAAGCCACATGTATTCCATTCCAATCACTTGGAATACCAGTTTTGATAAGCTCAGAAATACGGGATTTATAAATGCTATACAGCCTCGCAAAGCCCTCCGGCATTTTGGCTTCGAGTTGAAGAATTTGCTGTTTTGCAAGTTGAAAATCACCTATTCGATAGGTCGCTAACATCTCTCCATGCTGTTTGAACAACGCTTCTAACTCCGCGCCATCACGCAGGCCGCTCTGTGAAGCAAGAAAATGAACTGTCACTGGTTGTTCCCGACCTACAACACGCACTTTATCGACTTCCAATGAGAAGAAGTTTTCAATACTGTTTACCGTTTCATCCGAGGCCAGATTATCCAAACCATATTGTTTGGTCAGACCCTCAAGCCGTGAGGTAACATTGACTGTATCTCCGATGGCCGAGTAACTAAATCGCTGCGAAGAACCAAGGTTTCCGACACAACTTGGTCCGGTATTGAGGCCAATACCAATTTTAAGATCAAGCCCGCGATCCGCATTCAATTTTGCTAATGCTGCGCGCATTTCCAATACGCTTTTGCAGGCAAGTTCACGGTGATTTTCCTGATCAATTGGCGCATTCCAAAATGCCATTATGGCATCACCCATATACTTGTCGATTGTCGCACCATTTTTTAGCAAAACACTTGTCATTGGCGTCAGGAAACTATTGAGCAATTCTGTCAATTCACCTGCGGAAAGACTTTCGGAAAGTGAAGTAAACCCGCGAATGTCGCAAAAAAGCACTGTCAGTTCCTTCTCTTCGCCACCAAGAGCTAATTTCTCGGGGTGCTTTGCCAAACGATCTACCAGTTCAGGAGACAGATATTGACTGAAAGCTCCGCGCAAGAAGCGACCCTCTTTCTCCGTTACAAAGAATGACATTGAAGACATGGCAATATATGCGATCGCAATTGACGCCACTGCTACAAATGGACTGAACAAATGCAGGCTTTCAGAAAACTGGACCCAAGACAGCCAAACCGCCAAAACCGCGACAGCTATTGCCACTAGGCCGCTGGCGACGGAGTTTACAAAGGGCCAAATTAAAAGCATGAGCAGAACAGAGACAATCCCGCCAAAAAGTTCCACGCCCTTCGCAAAATCTGGACGAACGAGGTAACTGCCAGAGACAATTTGGTCCAGAATTTCGGCATGTACAAAGACTCCAGGAACGACAGGCTCTAGAGGTGTAGATCGCAAATCACCCAACCCTTCGGCAGACGTGCCAACAAACACAATATGGTTTGCAATTTCTGCCGTCAGCATTTCCGAGCGCACTTCTGTTTCATCTGGAAACATGAGCGCATGAACGGGAACGACTGACTTGGAGGTTTTGGGAGAATGATAGATCGGCATCGCGCCCGTTGCATTGGTGGGAACATCAATGCCGCCAACCTGAACCGACGTCATTCGTAATTGCCCGGTATCCGCCTCTCCGCTGCCATCACTGCTTTTTAGTTTAAACCCCCCGGCCCCCTGAACAAGACGAAGCGCTTCCATAGAAAGTGTTGGATAGTAACTGCCATTGGCACCCGTCAGCAGTTGAATTTCCCGCAAAATTCCATCTGATTTACCGTCTGGCGTCAGGGAAAAGACACCTATGCCATCAGCAGCCTCATCCAGCATCGGAAGGTTTCGCACACTGCCAATATTTTGCGCCATTAGCCCGGGTGGTTCGCTCCCGCTAAATCCATGACCCGCTTTAGGCAGTGGAGGTGTATCTGTCGCGGATGTGGAAAGGACCAGGCCAGCAACAACATTGTTTCGGTCGAACGAAGCGGCCAATATTGCATCATTGTCGAGCCGAGATTGTTCGTCAGGGAAAATCAACTCCACACCTGCTGCGCGAAATCGTTCTATAGAATTAATGGGCGATGTCCTGTCAGATTCCGAAAACACGACATCAAACACAACAAGTGCAGCGCCTAATTCACTAAGGCGATCTGTCATGTCGGCAATTACGGTTCGTGGCCATGGCCACTGCCCCAGTCGTTTGATGCTGGCTTCGTCAATGTCCAGAACGACAACATCAGAACCAGCCCATTCTCGAGGCTTTATTCGCTGGTATACATCAAAAATAACTGCATTAATTTTGTCGAATGAGCCGGGCAAAAGAAATTGTGGAATCCAGATAGGAAGCGCCGCCAAAGTGCCCACCAGCCAGATCATAAGAAATTTGCGTTTTAGCAGGTTCATTCAATTGCCCATTTTACCATGTAAAAAATACTAACAAATCATTGACTAGCTGTGGTTTCTCCAGGTATTTTCCCTATAGTATAAATACTTAGGAGTAATTTAGCACTCCTGGCAACAGGACGAGTACGTGTCTTTATTCCGAAATCTACTTCTTGCAACGCCTATCGCCCTGATGCCTTTGGGCGCCGTTGCGCAGACTATCTCCTTTGAACAAGTGCTGGCGGATCCGGATGATCCAAAGCTGAATTTACAATTTGCAAGGCAGCAAATCGCGAAGGGCGAGCTACAGCAGGCGGCTTCTGCGCTAGAACGTCTTTTGTTGAACCGGCCGAACTGGGATGCTGTTCGGCTTTTATATGGCGTAGTTCTTTACCGTATGGATGACCTTGTGGGTGCCAAGCGCGAATTTTTGCAGCTTGAAGGACGCCCCTTATCAACCAAACAGGAAGCAGATCGAGTAGGATACGTATCCTCCATCGAGCGTTCACAATCTGCTGTTCGGATCAGCGGAAGTGTTTCTGTTGGCGGACAACACGACAGCAATCCGGGATTGGTCTCTGACTTTATTGCGGGCACACAGGTTGGCGTAAACGTTTCCAGCCCAATTCCAGGAAGCACTGACGGGAGTGATCGTGCACTCGTAACGTCTGGCCGCGTCAAGCTCGAAGGTGACTTACCGAATATGCCTCGTGCCAGCTGGTTTGTTGAAGCCAGTGGATACATCAGGGAATTTGAAGAGATCGAGCGTTCCAGTACAAGCCAAGGTGCTATCAAGGGCGGCTTTGAGTTTGCGAAAGGGAACTTTCACATCAAACCGTATGCACAATTTGGTAAGTCCTGGCTGATGCATAATGAGTTTGCTGACCGCTGGGGCGGTGGCCTTGAAGCAAGATACAAAATTGACCCACGATTTACACTCTTTGCTGCCGGATCCATTTTGTCCGAGCAATTTGAAAATACAACTACAAGCCCAACAAATGACCAGCGAAATGGCCATATCGTTAACGGCCACCTGGGTGTGATGTGGCGTCCAATACAACGTCAAAGTTTGAAGCTAGCAGGATTTGCAGGCCGTAAAGACGCAAAGAACGATGGATATTCCTATAACCAGCATGGTGTTAGCTTAAGCTCTTTGACACTGCTTGGGAAAGGTATCTACCTGAACTTGAGCGGACGCTACTCATGGACCGATTTTGATCAACCTGATGGAAACGTTTTTGTAGGTGTGACCCGCGAAGATGAACAATTGTTTGCGCGAGCAGCAA
>JBGCFS010000056.1:0-32385 GCA_045107035.1 Hyphomicrobiales bacterium | reverse complement strand
GCGTGTACAGCAAGCGTATCAAATGATGGGCCGTTGTCAGACATGGACGTTCCTCGATTGGTTTTTAAAATTCTTGTACTTGTCATAGCGGAATTTTACGGATGCTGGCAAACAATGCCGTGCCGCGATGATGTATATCTTAGAAAAATATACCTCATGATGCGGCTGATGACGAAAATCAGGATGGCTAACTTGTGAACTCCTTGTTAGCTGAACATGATCCAGATGCCATGTGCGAGCAGGCCAAGAGCCAACAAAACCGTTACCAATGCAGCAAGACCAAACCCACCAAAGCGTTGCCAATTAGGCGCGTCTTCCTGAATGAAGTGCCAAGCATGGAGTGCCCGACCAAGCACGAAGAGAAGCCCAAGTATGTGAAGGACAAAAGTAGGCGTTCCGATAAGCGCAGCGACTGCCAACATTAGAATTGTAATTGGTATGTTTTCAGCAGCGTTTGCGTGACCGCGCATGATGCGTATCAAATGTTTTTGCCCGCCATCGCCCACAGCAACACGGTGCTTCCGGCGCAGTGAACCTGTCGAATTTCCAAGCCATATAAGTAGAAATGTGCAGAGCGCTGCATAGATACCAACGATTGCAAGTGGTAGGGGATCAAAAGGCGCCATATGAGGTTTTCTCCAAAAATAGTTGTGAAGTAATTTGCGACAGATAAAAATCTGGTTCCACGACTTGGACATAGTGTCTATTGCTAAGAATCCAATCGTAAAGCGGCCTTATATTGTGCGTTTTGCACCGCAGCAACTTGCGTGATTTTTCTTGATCCTGTAATCGCTTCCCATGAGCACACATCCAGATTCTATTCTTATCGTTGATTTCGGTTCTCAGGTTACTCAGCTGATTGCACGGCGGGTTCGGGAAGCTGGGATTTATTGTGAAATTGCACCGTTCCAATTGGCTGACGAGGCCTTTGAACGTATGCAGCCCAAGGGCGTTATTCTGTCAGGTGGTCCTGCTTCAACATCCGAAATTGATTCGCCACGTGCGCCGCAAATCATTTTCGATAGCAATGTACCAGTTATGGGCATTTGCTACGGACAAATGGCAATGTGCGTTCAAACGGGTGGTAAGGCCGAGGGGTCTGACCATCGTGAGTTCGGTCGGGCGTTCGTCGAGATCAAGAAAGCATCGCCATTGTTTGATGGTGTCTGGGAAACTGGCACAAGCCATCAAGTCTGGATGAGTCATGGGGATCGCGTAATCGAACTGCCGGAAGGCTTTGAGATACTTGCAGCCTCAGAAGGCGCGCCATTTGCTGCGTACTCTAATGAAGCCAAGAAATATTATGGCGTTATGTTCCATCCAGAGGTTGTTCATACACCAGATGGTGGCAAGATCTTATCTAACTTTGTTCATAAAATTGTTGGGTTGGAAAGCAATTGGAGCATGGCAGGATATCGCGACCGCGCGGTTCAGGCTATTCGCGATCAGGTTGGTGATAGCAAAGTTATTTGTGCCTTGTCTGGCGGAGTAGATTCATCCGTTGCGGCACTTTTGATTCACGAAGCGATTGGTGATCAACTGAATTGCATACTGGTGGATCATGGCTTGATGAGAAAAGATGAGGCCGCCGACGTCGTCTCGATGTTTCAGGAGCACTATAATCTTAACCTAAAACTTGTGGATGCGTCTGATCGCTTTGTGGATGCGCTTGAAGGCGAAGCAGATCCGGAGACCAAGCGCAAAACCATTGGCCGCTTGTTCATTGAAGTTTTTGAAGAGGAAGCAAAAGCGATTGGCGGCGCAGACTTTTTGGCGCAAGGGACACTTTATCCTGATGTGATTGAAAGCGTTTCTTTCACCGGGGGTCCATCGGTCACCATTAAATCGCACCACAATGTTGGCGGACTGCCAGAGCGTATGAACATGAAGCTTGTAGAGCCATTACGCGAATTGTTTAAAGACGAGGTGAGGGTGCTTGGCCGAGAGCTTGGATTGCCTGACAGTTTTGTGGGCCGTCACCCGTTCCCAGGACCTGGCCTTGCCATTCGTTGCCCAGGCGGCGTAACGCGCGAGAAGTTGGAGATTTTGCGTCAAGCTGATGCAATTTATCTGGATGAAATTCGCAAGGCTGGGCTGTACGATACTATCTGGCAGGCCTTTGCTGTTCTTTTACCTGTGCAGACTGTTGGTGTTATGGGTGATGGGCGAACATATGAATCTGTTTGTGCCTTACGTGCCGTCACTTCCGTTGATGGAATGACAGCAGATTTTTACCACTACGATATGAATTTCCTTGGCCGTGCCGCCACCAGAATTATCAATGAAGTCAAAGGCATAAACCGAGTAGTCTACGACATCACATCGAAGCCACCGGGCACAATTGAGTGGGAATAGTCCGGGCGTGGATTTGCATTTCTTCGAATTGATCCAAGTACTCACAAATATTTGATATCATTGATTTTTCCATTGGTCGCAACTCATCTCTACTGGAAGCTATTTCGGTAAAGTTGTTTTCTGTGACGGTATCCGTGACGGACCTCGGCCATCTTGATTCTGCACAAATCGGGTAGTATCGTTATCAACACAGTCGCTCCTGACGGTATTTTACAAGAGCGAACTTGCTGAAATCATTAAGAAAAAGTCGTGAAAAGAGCCAACGGTATACTATTGCCGAAAGGAGGCCTTATGCTCACCGAAACAGAGCTTAAATATCTGAAATCAAAAGCAAAACCTACAAGGTTTCAGACTGGGACGGAATATATGTTTACGTCACAACTGCCGGTTCCATCAGCTTTAGATATGACTATCGCATCAATGGCAGGCGGGAGACGCTAGTGATCGGCAGGTACGGTCGTGATGGTATTTCCTTGGCTATCGCACGCGAGAAATGCCTGGACGCGCGTCGTATGGTGCGGGAAGGCGTGTCGCCCGCCCAGGAAAGGCGGCGGGAGAAACGGAAACTGAAGCAGGCAAAGAGTTTTACTCAGTTCGCGGAATACTGGTTTCAACATGGGCGAATGGCAGACAACACCAGAGCTATGCGCCGAATGATTTGCGACCGTGATATCCTGCCAGCTTTTGAGCGCCGCTTGCTACACGAGATCAAGCCGGATGACGTTCGAGCGCTCTGTCTGAAAGTGAAGGATAGGGGCGCTCCGGCCACGGCTATCCATGTGCGCAATATCTCATGCAGATCTATGCGTTCACCAATTTGTCAGGTGAGAAGGTGAAAAATCCAGCTGCCGAAGTGATTCCATCGTCTTTGGCGACTTTCCGCCCCCGTGACCGCTCACTCTCGTCAAGCTAAATCCGTCTCATGCTGAAGATGCTGGAGCATGTCGCAACGCTGCCGACACTTCGGTTGGGGATGAAGTTCCTGTTTTTGACGATGGTTTGGAAGAGCGAGTTGATATTTGCCGTTTGGGATGAAGTCGATTTTGAAAATGCCTTCTGGACCATTCCCAATGATCGGATGAAGCGGGACAGGCCGCATAATGTGTATCTGTCCCGACAGTCACTCGACATTTTGATCGCGTTGAAAACCTGTTCGGGCAACTCGCGCTACTTGTTGCCATCGCGGTATGATGTAGACGCTCCAATGTCCCGTGCGAAGTTAAACCGGCTCACCTATTCCGTGGTTGAACAGTCGGAAAAGCAAAGCAACCCCATGGAGCACTTTACTGTGCATGATTTGCGCCGCACAGGATCAACCCTGCTCAACGAACTTGGCTTCAACCGTGACTGGATTGAGAAGTGTGTGGCACACGGGGACGGTCATTCATCGCGCGGCGTCTACAATAAGGCTGAATACGAGATTCAGCGCCGTCACATGTTACAGGAATGGGCAGACTTGATAGGCGCGTGGTCAAAGGGCGAAAAACGAGCGCCAGTCCTGCTACCTTCCTCGATGCAAATGTCGGCCATTGATCCGGCACTGTAGGGCTCGCCTCAAGCTGTTTGTCATTGCTCCACGCCCGCCACCAAACCGCCAGTCAGGGCCGCGCTGAAAGCGCGCCGCGCGAGCGGGCGAAGCGCCTTTACAGGCTGTTTGGAAAGGGCATAATGAGAGAAAACAGCGTCTATATTTTTGTGTTTCTGAAATTTGATGTGAATGGATGCCAGTAAAATAGTATGAAAATATCAACGATTTAACGAGCAAGGCGCACTGGTGCTATTTTCATGGCGTTAACAAAAGCATTGAATATCGACGCCCCGAACCACCAATGGTGTTAGTCTTTTATCTTGCTCTCACTAATATTCAACCAACTCACTGAAAAATCACAGCAAATCCATCTCTATCCATACTTCAAAGTGCTTCATTAAAGTTGATCAGATGCTTGTATCAATCCACCCAAACTGACGCGTTTCGGCTTTATTCCGGGCGTTTCAAGCGTTCTTTTGGGTTTGCCGAATGACACATATTCATGTTCATTGCTGGGCTAGGCCCATCGTCTCAATGTTGCAAATCGGAGAAGTTCAAGCGCTTACGCACTCAATTCGGAAGTTCGAACCGGTGCCTGCACGATATCGAACATACCCCCCCCCAACGTCGAGCATATCATTATCGATATTGCCGTTTGAGCTCGAAATAAGGAACCTGCACGGGTCGCCTTTGGAGATGGTAAGTAACTAAAAGCTATATAATTAGATATTGTGCTTGTCTCAACCTTGGCGCTGTGCGAAAAAGGATCAGTTTGAGGAAGATCTGCCATAAGGATGAGTCTAAATTGATTTTAGAAACGCTTTCGGTTTCTGTCGCTGACTATGTTGCAACGGTGACCATCAGCCGACCTCCAGTCAATGCGCAAAATAATAAGCTGCGCGAAGAAATGCAGCTTGTCATGGACAGTCTCGGCGATCGAGCAGATGTGCGAGCAATCATACTTACGGGTGAGGGCAAAGCTTTCTCGGCCGGCGCCGATCTGTCCGAGCGGCCGACGCAGGACCCGGGGAGCTACACCGCGCACAATCGTCGGGTGCGGGCCAGCTTCGACTGTATTATGGAGTGTCCCAAGCCAGTTATTGCCGCCGTTAATGGCCCGGCAATCGGGGCCGGTTGCGTAACGGCACTTTGCTGCGACATCCTGGTTTTTTCTGAAAAAGGGTATCTTCAGATGACTGAGGTAAATGTCGGTCTTGCCGGTGGAGTATCCCATGTAAGGCGCCATCTTGGCGAATCTGATGCGCGGCTAATGCTCTTTTCAGCGCGGCGGATGTACGGGCCGGACTTGCTTCGAATGGGCGTCGCCTCGGCCTGTACCGCGCACGAGGGTTTGATGGAAACGGTCATAGGTATTGCCCGCGATATCGCCAAGGCCAGCCCTTCGGCAGTGCGTGCTGCAAAGGCATCTTTCCAGGTGACTGACGGCCAGTCAATCTACGAAGGGTACAGATTCGAGCAAGGCCAGACCAAGGCACTGTCCACGTCCGAAGATAGCGCCGAGGCGATGGCCGCTTTCCGGGAAAAGCGCCCGCCAGTGTTCAAGCCTTGACGGTCCTGGCATGAGCATTCTGCCGCACATCGCTTTGCTTGGCCCCATTCCCCTCGATGTGCAAGAGGCGCTCAAAGGTTCGGTTATGCTTCTGGATGCGCAAGCATTGTCGTCACTGCCTGCCGACCTGCGCTCGACCATAGCCAAAGGGGTCACCTCGGCGTTTGGAGGTGCCGACCCTCATATGTTGGATTTCCTGCCAGGGCTGCGGCTTGTTGCCAGCGTGGGAGCAGGCACGGAAGCCTTTGATCTGGCAGATCTGGCAGCGCGCGCTATAGCATTCCACCCAACCCCGGACGTGATGACCGAAGATACCGCCGAGTGCGCGGTGGCGTTGGTGTTTGCCCTGCTGCGCAATTCCATAAGCAATGACAAGTTTGTGCGAAACGGGGAGTGGGCAAAGGCAAGAGCCCCGCTTGGCTGGCGAATATCGCAGCGAAAAATCGGAGTGGTCGGCCTTGGCCGGATCGGCCGCAGAGTTGCAGAAAAACTGGAGGCTTTGAGTTGCTCCATCTCCTACAGCGGGCGCAGCAGGAAAGATGTTTCCTGGACCTTTGTTGCCGATGTGGGTGCATTGGCAAAGCAGGTCGACGTTCTTGTGCTTACCTGTTCAGGCGGACAGCAAACGCGGGGACTGATCAATGCCGATATCTTACGTCAGTTGGGATCGCAAGGCTTTCTTGTGAACGTTTCGCGCGGGTCGGTGGTGGATGAGTCTTCTCTCATTTCTGCGTTGGAACAGCGCCAAATCGCGGGCGCAGCGCTGGATGTTTTCGAAAATGAGCCGACGCCAGACCCGCGATTCCTTGACCTGCCAAATTGTATCCTGTCGCCGCATAGCGCCGTATTAACACGAGAAAACAGACGTGATCTGATAGCCGAGATCAAGCGATTGCTGGGGTTGCAGGTAGGCTTGCAAGTGGTTTAAGAGCGAGATATTTGAGATGCCAATTACCGATACGATGATCCAACAAGCTACTAAAGAGCTCTACTCGCGGGCTCTGCGGAAAGTACCAGAAGACGCCAAGGCCGCTCTGGCGAATGCCATGGCCACTGAAAGTAGTGAAATCGCGCGCCGAACGCTCAAGCTTCAATTACGCTGCGCCGAATTGGCGGAAGAAAGAGACCGTTTTGTCTGCTCGGATAGCGGCGTGCCTGTGTACTTCGTCAAGGTTGGGGCCAAGGTTGATCTTGCTTGCGACTTCAAAGCCGCTATTCGCTCAGGTTACGAGGAATTGGTTGAAACGATCGAACCACCGATGCTGAAACACGTGACAAATCCCCTGACATTAGAGCGAGGTTATCATGGCAAGGATATGCCGATTGTCAGTTACGATTTTGAAAGTGGCTTGGACTATGTTGAGATGATCTGCTCACCCAAGGCGCTTGGCTCCGGGCGCTGGGCGGCAATGGAGTTGTTCACGTTCCCATCGCTGGACGAAATTGAGACATATATCCTCGATGTAGCAATCAAGGCTGGCGCACAGCATTGCCCTCCCGTTGTAATGGGCGTGGGGATCGGTGGTACCTTTGATCATTGCGCCGGACTGGCCAAGAAACAGACGCTAAGGCCAATCGGCGAAGTCAGCCCCGACCCGACATTGGCGGCGATGGAAAAACGGCTATTCAAGGCGGTGAATGCTCTTGGTTTCGGGCCCATGGGTACTGGCGGTGATACAACAGTTCTTGGCGTCCATGTCGATTATTCGAGCGGACATGGATTCACGCCAGTTGCCGTAGCATTCAACTGCTGGATTAATCGGCGCACCAGCGTGAAGATTTGGGGTGACGGACGGATGGAGTGGGGCGAGTGACGATCACCGAACATGAACTTGATCTGCCGTTGACCGAGGAGGCAGTGCGCGGATTGAAAATGGGAGATGTGGTTTATCTGACAGGCGAGATATTCGCTACCGCCGGCATGCCGACCCATGATCGCCTGCTGGGTTGCGCGGATGGCGTAGAGCCGCTGCCTTTCGATCTGCAGGGAGCTGCGCTGTTTCACTTAGGGAGCTTTAACGAGGAAACAGAAGACGGCGCACTGCGCATCGTTTACATGAATCCAACCACCAGCACGCGCTTCAATAGGCATATGCCGCGCCTCATTCCTGGGCTTGGTCTACGCGCAACCGGTGGGAAGGGTGGTCTGAGCGCCGAGAGTGCGCAGGCAATGGCCAAAGCTGGCTGTGTGTATCTTGCCTTTCTCGGCGGGGGGGCAGAAATCATCACCGCTGGTGTAAAGCATGTGACGGGAATCGGCTGGCCCGAGATGATCTCGCATTACCGGATCGTGCGCATAGAAGTAGAGCGGCTTGGGCCCTTGACTGTGGGAATAGATGCCCATGGCAACAGTGTCTACGATCAAACAACCAACACAGCTAAGCGCAACCGCGCGAAAATTCTGGAAGAGATGCGTATAGCAAGAGAGCGGACCTCGTGAAACGCTATAGGTCATAACCCCTGATAATCCCTATCGGCACTGCAGGTGCGCAATCAATCAAGTAAGTTTAATTTCGATTCGAATCCGGTCGCCTCGATAGATGCCATTGGCAACCAAAGCCACAGTGCCGTCTTCAGCTACCGCGATGCGCTGGACGTAGGCAACCGGATCTCCAAGGGAAATACCCAGCAAATCGCTAACTTCAGGATCAGCTGAGCCGATCGTCAGGATCTGTCTTGCGTCGACGATCTTGAGGTCCGGGATATCCGAAATCAATCGCATTGATGTCTTTGAGGTGTAGTCGGCTATCTCTATCTTGGACTGGAGCCTTTCATCGATGAAAACATCGGCCAAAAGAAAAAAGCTGCCGTCCCGGCTATGCCGTCTTCTAAGATGCAGGTAGGACTTTGCCAGATTACCTATCCCCGCTGGGAAATCTGCAGGAACTGTGTCCTTCCGAGAACTCAACAATTCGATCGACGCATCGGCCCGCGCCATCAACAGGCCGTTCCAGTCAGTTTGCACCTCGCACCACAGGTCGCGGCGACTGTTTTTCCGAACAAATGTTCCCTTGGCGCGAAATCTTTCAATTAGCCCTTCGTGCTCCAGCAGATTTAATGCCTGCCGGATTGTCATGTTTGCAACACCGCATTCCTTGGCCAATTCCTTAACAGTGGGAATGCGTGAATCAACCGGCCATTCACTGGTTTCAATTCGACGACGAAAAAGCGCGGCGAGTTGAAGATAGCGGGCCACCGCGCTTTTACGAATTGCTGTGGCAGCTTGTGATGGCTTGCCTGTCTGAGGCATCTGTCTCTCCAAATGTGTCGCGCCTGTTAAAAGTGCACTTGTGCTAGCTTATTGTATTATCGGCCAATTAAGCAAGGTTGGTCTCTATTATCCAAGTATGAAAGTTGCGTGAACCCTTTGCCATCCACCAATCTCTCAGCTCATCAAGTAGGAATATCTTCTGATGCTTATGATGTCGTCCGCATGGGTTACCGCTCAGAATTCCGAGCAAAAACAGAGGTTTTCTGAATGTCCACCTCTCGATACAGCAATAACCCAGAAACCCATCTGAGGGAGCGAAGTTGCTAGCCTAACCGGAATGAGTTGGCACCTTTTGACCCGGTGCAATCGTGGGTGGTGCAGCGTTAAGTGTCTCGATTGCAAATCCGGCAGCGGTTTTGTAATTGGCCATGAACGCTTCTCGTTCTTTGAGTGGCACAATGTCGTCGATATTGTCGAAATCGCCGCCGCATCGTTCGTCAACAATTCCCAATAATCCGAATGGACCAGCTCCACGATTACGAAGTACGAGTTCTGAAACCGGGCCACATAATGCGGCATCATAGGCTGAAAGCGCCGCCTCTGTGACACCGTGAGCTACCATCATCGCACCCAATACCCGCGCGTCTATGATGGCTTGGCTGGCCCCGTTTGATCCTGTCGGATACATTGCGTGGGCTGCGTCGCCCAAAAGTGTCACGCGCCCCTGGTGCCAAGTTGATACTGGGTCCCGGTCGATCATTGGGTTCTCATAGATGGCATCTGCCCCACGCAACAATTCAGGAACGTCAAGCCAGTCAAACGACCAACCCTCAAAATGATCAATAAAGTCCTCGACCCGTGCTGGTTTGAACCAGCCGCTTGGTTGATCTCCAGCATGTTCGAAAGTGACTTCTGCGATCCAGTTGATTAAGGCCGTGCCGTCCGGGTCAGGAGAAGACAGCGGATAGATCACCATATGCTGTTGCTGAGTGCCCAAGCCAATGAAAGAAGCTTGGCTGCGGACAGGTCGCGCACGGGTTGTCCCCCGCCACATCATGGCGCCGCCCCAATGGATGGGTGGTTGGGTTGGATGCATCTGCGCACGAATTGCAGAATGGATACCATCGGCGCCAATCAGCAGAGCACCGTCCTGTTGAAACAATTTGCCATCTTTACGTTCAACAAGCGCGGCAATGCGGCCATTGCCATGATCCCGATATCCGGTTACGCGGCAACCTGTCTGTACGACGTCCATGCCAGCGCGCTCGACAAGCTTTTTGTACAATAGCATTTGGAATTGTCCGCGATGCACAGAGTATTGCGGCCATTTGTAACCGGCTCCTAAGCCTCGCGGTTCAGCGTATATGTCCTTGCCATTGCGACCGACAAGAACCCATTCGTGTGTTGCCACACCAATGGTTTCGAGGTCAATGTCACTAATTCGCATATCGTTGAGTTCTCGAATAGCGTTTGGCTGCAGATTTATCCCCACACCGAGTGGGCGGATCTCGTGCGCTGCCTCGAAAACGATGAACGGAACGCCAATTTCATTCAGCGTCAGGGCAAGCGCTAGGCCGCCAATGCCGCCACCAGCGATAATTACTGGGGAATAGGCCAATTAATTTCCTTTCTATGTTGATGCAATTTCGTAATCGGCTGCAAATCGCGGCCGCAATCACTCTGCTGCTTGGCGCTGCGGGCTTGCTGGCAAAACGGAACGCGAGGCTGGAGCGCTGTTGAGCTCGGCAGGAATGTGTTCGGGCAGAGGGATGCCATGGGCGTTCAAGGTCATTGCGACCATGGAGTAATAGCCGACCAAAGCCGTGACCTCGACAACGCCAATTGTGCCCCAGCGATCGAGAAGTGTCCCATAAGCCGAATCACCAACTTTGCCGAATTCCAGTAACTCTCGGCTGAATTCATATATTTCGCGTTCTAGCGCGCTGGTGAATTTCGGCGCCTCGCAAACCCGGATCGCTTCAATCACTCCTTCGCCCAGTCCGGCTTCACGGGCGGCGCGAGCATGTATCGTCCATTCAAGTTCACTGTTCCAATGACGGGCTGTAACAAGAATAGCCAGTTCGTTCAGGTCAGGCGGCAGAGACGTCTCGTAGCGCAGCACCTGACCAAGTGCCTGCCAACGGTCTGCGAGTGACGGGTTATGCAATGCAGCACGCAGAGGACCCACAAGAGCACCTCTAGGTCCACTCACAATCTTGTCGTAAACTGCTTTCTGGGCTTCGTTCAATTCGTCTGGGCCGAGTAGGGGAATGCGCGGTGCCATCAGTTCGCGGTCCTCGAGTTCTGACCCATTGCCGCAAGTACTTCCTCGGTATGTTCACCCAGCAGCGGTGGAGACAGATCAAAGTTGAGTACCGATCTGTCAAACCGCATGGGGCTAACGACCGATGGCACCGTTCCTGAGAGCGGATGGGGCAGCTCGCGCAGCATTTTGCGGTGCTTTATCTGTTCTTCGGCAAAGACCATAGGCACCGTATTGATAGGGCCGCAAGGCACTTTCTGTTCACCGAAAATTTCGAGCCAGTCGGCAAGATCTTTCTCCTGAAGATTCTTGCATATCAGCGGATGGAGCGTTGCCAGATTCTTCACTCGATTCCGGTTGGTCGTATAGCGATCGTCCTCTGCAAGCTCGGGAGCACCTATGGCTACAGCAAAACGCTGGAATTGTTCGTCATTGCCAACGGCGAGGACAATATGACCGTCACGCACAAGGAAAACGTCCTGGGGTTGGATATTAGGGTGTTTGTTGCCGCGGCGCACTGGTGTATCGCCAGATACAAGGTGGTTCATCGCCTGGTTGGCTAGCATTGCTGTAGCCACATCGAGCATGGCAATATCAATGGTTTCTCCCTTGCCACTCTTGTCTCGCTCAGCTAAGGCAGCCAGTAGAGCAATAGCTGCGTACATGCCGGTCATGATATCGACGATTGGTATCCCTACTTTTTGAGGCCCGCCACCCGGTTCACCATCTGGCGGTCCAGTAACACTCATCAATCCACCCATTGCCTGAATCATAAAGTCATAAGCGACATCTTTAGCGCGAGGTCCGTCCTGTCCAAAGCCAGTGATGGAACAAAAGATCAGCTTCGGGTTCGCAGCTTTGAGGTCATTGGGGCCAAGCCCGTAACGCTCCAGAGTTCCGACTTTAAAATTTTCAAGTACAATATCGGATGACTTGGCAAGAGCCCTTACAGTTGACTGCCCTTCAGGCGTTGCAATGTCGACCTCAATCGATTTCTTGCCACGATTGACCGATAAATAATATCCTGATTCTGCGGTATCCTTGCCGTCCTTGTCCTTCAGGTATGGAGGGCCCCATTTGCGCGTGTCGTCACCTGCACCAGTTCGCTCGACCTTGATCACTTCGGCACCTAAATCGGCCAAAATTTGCCCGGCCCATGGTCCGGCCATGATACGCGAGAGGTCTAGCACGCGAATATGTTTCAAAGGTCCAGTCATCAATTTTTCCTGTATTTAAAAGAAGGCGTTGAATCTGCAGCGCCCGCTGGTCCGGCACCATCGTCAACTACAATGGTTGCAGCTACAGACGGTCGTTTTGAAGTTTCGGTAAACCATGCGGCAATGCCGGGAAGAGCTTCTTTCCAATCGCAATCGGCATATCTGAAATCAAGTTGACCAAGAGCGCAAATGACGGCGACATGACCAAGAGCGAATGGCATACTCTTCAAGTCAGCGCTCTCGTTTTCCAGCACAGCTAACGCTGCCCGCGTCTTGCGCTCAAAAGCTGCCAAAATAACCGGATCAGCACGTTCACCGCGTCCTCGTTCAGTGCGCCATAACAGAAGTATGTCGGTCAGACCGTCACCAAGTGCTTGCCAGCGCAGGTTCTTGATCCGGGCATCCAAATCCGTGGGTAGCAAGTCTTCGCGGCCAGCCCGCGTGATCAGATACTCGCAGATTACCCGCGAATCGAACAGTTTCTGTCCATCTTCGATGATCAGCACGGGGATTTTTCCGAGCGGGTTATCCTTTAGCACTTCGGGATTAGGTGGCGCTGCAAAGACGGTGACTGACGATATTTTCTCGACCGCATGCATCAGGCCGCATTCTTCAAGTACGATGCAAACTTTTCGGACAAAGGGTGAGCGAGGAGACCAATGTAGTTTCATGCCGGATCGCCCTCGCCGAAGCCTTCCAGGAATTGACGCATTATAGCATTAAATGCTTCGGGCTGCTCTAAACACGGGACGTGTCCGGCGCCATCGATAATATGCATTGCCGAACCCTTGATCGATGGGTGCAAGTTGTTGGCCATCCCTTCAGGTATGGCCCCATCCTCGGCTCCTGCGATCAACAGAGTGCGACAAGCAATACGTTCTAATTCTTGCGTATAGTCGTAATCTTGCAGGGCAGCTGCACAAGTTGCAAAGCCATCAATTGCCGTTGCTGACATCATTTCGGTCAGCCGTGCCCGCTTGTCTGCGCCCGATGTGCTGGTCAACCAACGATCCGCCGTGATCTCGGCAAAGGCTCTCATTCCAGATGCACGCGCAAGCGCGATGCGCTCGGCCCATCCGGCGGCCCCACCGGGCGCGGTCTTCGCTTGCCCATCGGAAAAGATCAATGAAAGGAAACGGTCAGCCGCCATACTATGTGCAGCCAGTCCTGTTGGCACACCCATGGAAAGTCCCACATATATCCCTTGGCGAATCGCTGCAGAATCCATCACCGCCAGAAGGTCCTGCCCCAAGACTTCAAAATCGATGGGACCTTTGGGATTGCCAGACTGTCCATGCCCGGCTTGATCGTAGCGCAATATTCCGTATTGACCCGCCAACGCATTTACCTGCGCGTCCCAGATGGATAAATCTGTAATCAACGAATTGCCGAAAACCAGCCATGGTGAAGCATTCGAAGCAGGTGCTAAGGCTTCGGCGTGTAGGATATACCCGTTACGTTCAACATTTATGATCTGGACGCGCAATTCTTGCCTCTGCATTCTATCAATCAGCCTCCAGCCACCGAAAACTCATTAAAAGCTATTTATATAGCTTTTCGCCTCTAACGCAAATGCCATCTGACAATATACACGCAGAATTGGCATACTTGGCCATTCCTCTCAGCCAATCAGTGCTCGTCTTTGGTTGACAAAAATAAAAAGCTAGCTTTATAGATAATAATATCTACAGCAAAGAGCGTCAAGCTCCCGTGTGGCGGGGCGACGCTGATTGGTGACCCAGAAAACCAGCGTTGGATACCCAGAAAGTTGAGGTACTAGATGACCCAGGAAATCAACGTGGTGTCTATGAGGATCCAGGATGATTTCGGACTCTTAACGATCGACAATCCACCGGTTAATGCTAGCTCGACGGCCGTACGGGCAGGATTGCTCGACTGTTTAGCACAAGCAGCGCAACTGGATTTGCATGGTCTCGTTATCATTGGCGCCGGCCGTACTTTCATCGCTGGCTCCGATATTCGTGAGTTCGGCGCGCCACTGGCAACGCCGGAACTACCTCATGTAATAGGTCTCATTGAGCAAAGCCCCCATATCGTGTGCGCAGCAATTCATGGCGCATCGCTTGGCGGTGGATTTGAGCTGGCGCTCGGATGTGACTTGCGAATAGCCGCTCCTGACGCGGTAGTTGGGCTGCCGGAGGTTACCTTGGGAATGGTTCCAGGCGCGGGGGGGACCCAGCGGCTTCCAAGACTCACCGGAATAGCCCAGGCAATTTCGCTCGTTTGTTCAGGTCGGCGTGTCAAAGGGCCCGAAGCGTTGGAACTAGGGATGATAGATTCACTGGCTGATAGCAGTGCGGAAAAGGATCTTTTAGCCGCTGCGATCAGGGCAATCCGCTCCGCTCCCGGCAAGCGATGCCTGACTGAATTGCCGGTAACCATGGACGATGCAGAAGCGGTCCGGAACGCTGAGACCATTGCCCACAAGCGCGGAAAAGGACGGCCAAATGTGGCCGAGGCAATTCGCTTGATAAAACTGTCGGCAGAAGTACCTGCCGCGCAAGCGCTAGTGACTGAGAGGGAATCCTTCCAGAAATTGAGGCTGGAAGAAGAGGCATTTTCGCTGCGCCATCTTTTCTTTGCCGAACGTATAGCAACGCGAATCGAGGGACTTGAGGCGGGTCCGGCGAAGATTTTGCACGTGGGGCTGGTCGGCGGTGGCACGATGGGGCAGGGCATCTGCCGCGCAGTACTGTCTGCACACCTACCAATAACGCTGGTTGAACGCGATGTAGAGGCGCGCGACAGGGCTTCAGACGCGATTGCTCAGGCGCTGGATGCCAGCGTATCCAAAGGCCGCATTGATCGCGAGGAGGCAAACCGCCGCAAAGCACTTTTGACGGCGAGCGATAACATGGCCGACCTCGCGGATTGCGATCTCCTGATTGAAGCTGTTTTTGAAGACATGGCAGTGAAGAAGAAGCTGTTGTCCACCCTCGACCGCATCCTTAAACCCGGTGCAATTCTGGCAACAAATACGTCTTATCTCAATATCGACGAGATGGCCGCCGCGACTTCCCGGGCAAGCGATGTCGTGGGCCTGCACTTTTTCAGTCCGGCTGACGTGATGCAACTGCTCGAAATTGTGCGGACAAACGATAGTTCGAATCGAGCACTAGCTACAGCGCTTGCATTTGCCAAAACACTTGGGAAGCAGCCGGTCTTCGCCCGCGTTGCAGAAGGCTTCATCGGCAACAGGATATACGCCGCTTATCGGCGCCATGCTGAATTTCTGGTCGAGGACGGTGCCGCGCCCTTAGATGTGGACAAGGCTGCAAACGACTTTGGCTTCGCCATGGGGCCATTCGCAGTCGGCGATATGTCCGGCCTTGATATTGCTTGGAACATGCGCAAGCGGCAGGCGGCAAATCGTGATCCCTCAGCGCGATACGTCGATATCCCTGACAGGCTCTGCGAGGCTGGACGCTTTGGCCGCAAGACCGGCGGAGGTTATTATGACTATGACAGCGGGAAGGCGAGCGTCTCGCCATTGGCTTCTAGGATTATCGACGAGGCCCGCGCTGCCAAGGGCATTGTGCCAAAAACGTTGAATTCAACAGAAATCCAGCACAGATTGCTCGGAGCGATCCTGAACGAAGCGGCATTGGTTCTGGAAGAGGGCGTTGCGCAACGTGCTTCCGATATCGATGTGGCACTGGTGCATGGCTATGGCTTCCCGCGCTGGCGGGGTGGTCCGCTCTGGTGGGCGTCAGGAGAAGCAATCTCTCGCATCAAGACGATAAGAGACGCTGTGACGCAAGCAGCCGGTCGGTCTGTGAAAATCGGCGATGTAGATGCCATGCTTGAGCCCCTTCGCACCGAGCGCGATGAGATTGAACAAAGGAAGTCCGGCAATGCGTGACGTTTTCATCTGTGACTATATTCGAACACCCATTGGGCGTTATGGGGGTTCCTTGTCATCCGTCAGGGCTGATGACCTTGGGGCTGTGCCGCTGCGCGTTCTGCTCACCCGCAACGCTTCGGTCGACTGGGCTGCGGTGGATGACGTAATATTCGGGTGTGCCAATCAGGCCGGTGAGGACAACCGAAACGTGGCGCGCATGTCGTCCCTGCTGGCCGGTTTACCTGTAACGGTGCCAGGCACCACCATGAACCGGCTTTGCGGCTCAGGAATGGACGCAGTCATGACCGCAGCACGGGCGATCCGCGCGGGAGAAACCGAGTTGATGATTGCTGGCGGCGTCGAAAGCATGAGCCGGGCACCATTCGTCTTGCCCAAGGCAGATTCCGCCTTTACAAGGCAAGCCTCCATAGAAGACACGACGATCGGTTGGCGTTTCGTCAATCCGCTGATGAAGGCACAGTACGGTGTAGATTCGATGCCGGAAACCGCAGACAACGTGGCTGAAGATTTCAACATCAGCCGCGAAGACCAGGATATCTTTGCGTATCGCTCGCAGCAGAAAGCGGGTGCGGCCATGGAAAATGGCCGACTGGCCTTGGAAATTACACCGGTAATCATCCCGCAACGCAAAGGCGATCCGCGTATCGTCGATACCGACGAGCACCCGAGGCCCGAAACGACTCTAGATGTTTTGGCTAAGCTTCGGGCGCCATTCCGGGACGGCGGTTCGGTAACAGCAGGTAATGCTTCAGGCGTAAACGATGGTGCTGCGGCATTGATACTGGCTTCGGAAGTTGCAGCCAAGGCAAACGGTCTGACCCCTATCGCCCGGGTTCTCGGTGGTGCAACTGCAGGGGTTCCGCCACGTATTATGGGATTTGGCCCCGCTCCGGCGTCGAAAAAGCTTATGGCTCGACTAGGCCTGTCCCAGTCTGATTTCGATATTATCGAATTGAACGAAGCCTTTGCCAGCCAAGGTCTGGCCACTATGCGGGATCTGGGTATCGCAGACGACGACCCGCGGGTTAATCCAAATGGCGGTGCCATCGCTCTCGGTCACCCGCTCGGCATGTCTGGCGCAAGGCTGGTAGGAACGGCTGCACTGGGATTACACCTAATTGGTGGCAAACGCGCACTGGCAACCATGTGCATCGGTGTCGGCCAGGGCATAGCTGTTGCGATTGAAGCTGTGTGAAATCTTGAATTGATCGAAAACGAACAGTTGGTAGGCACAACTTACAATTCGCGGATCCAAGCCACCAAAGCTTGTGCGACAGCTTCGGGTTGTTCTGGTAACAATGCATGTCCGGCATTGGTAATGGCTACACAATCGGCTTTTGTTCCGATCGTGTCACGCAGCCTGTCCAATTCCGGTGGCGGCGAAATCACATCATCCGCAGCGCCAATGTATAGGGTGCGGTGCAGATCAGCCACCCGTACCCAATCTTTGTCTGGTGTCTGTTGTGCCGCCCGTCGCTGTGCAGCAGAAACCTCGGGCCACCATCCTGCGAGCCACACCGATGCATCTGCACCCGGCGCGAAATAGACTTTTTGCAGATGCACGAGACGCTCATCATCATTCAGTGACATATCAAAGCTGGCGGAAATCGATGCCTTAACGTTGTCGGGCACAGTATTGGTAACAATGGCGGCCACAAGCACGACAGCTTTGGTTAGATCGGGCCTGTCATGGGCCAAGACCCGTGCGACCCAATTGCCGGCGGCATGGCCAACCAGAACGGCGGGTGCAACTGCCTCGGCTTCAACAATGGCGGCAATATCTTGCGCCATTTCGTGCAGCGTATCGCTGCCTTCAAGAGGGGAAGATCCTTCGATTCCGCGGGGCTCAGGCAAGATGAGGCGCAGGCCCGCTGTAACTAGGTGAGGGAGTAACGCGTTGAAATCCTCGGCCCCCCGCCCGAGTGACGGTATTAGCACAACCGCAGGACCCGCGCCGCATACCCTGTAAACGATATCAATGCCGTTTCGGTTTAAGCTTTTTGGGAAAACCTTGGGTGCCAGACCGCGGTTGGATTTATTGTGTATAATCATCTCTTATTGTAATTTAGAATTTAGGAAAGCTAGCGTTGGGCAAAGCGCGTCGACAGGAGAAATGCATTGAAATTGGGAGTGATTGGCGCTGGAGCAATTGGCGGTTGGTTGACTGCGAGCTTCATCAAAGCTGGTGCGGAAGCAACGGTATTGGCGCGCGGAGCCTCGCTGGAGGCTTTGCGCGCCTCGGGGCTTGGCTTTAATGACGGCAATTCCAGCCAACGTTTCGATGTTGTCGCGACAGATAATCCGAAAGACTTGCGGGGTGCCGACGTACTTCTTTTGGGGTTGAAGGCTCATGACCTGCCAAAGCTCGCTCCACTTATCGAAGTAGGCCTTGGGCCAAATACTGTCGTGCTGGCCGCAATCAACGGATTGCCATGGTGGTATTTCGAGGATTTCGGCGGGGCGGCTTTGGGTATGCATCTGGAAACCATCGACCCGAACGGCGTGTTGGCGAAATTGATGCCGGCAAATCGCGTCATCGGCGCTGTCGTGCATGCCGCGAGTTATGTTCAGACGCCGGGCAATATTCAACTCGTAGCTGCGAACCGTGTTCTGCTCGGTGATGCGGGCAGCGGCCGCAACGCCGCTGAAATTACCAACCATCTCGCCAATGGCGACGTTCCTGCCATTGTGACGGATAAGATTCATCGTGAGGTCTGGAGCAAACTTTGGGGCAATTCCAACATGAATCCCTTGTCGGCCCTTTCTCGTGCTGACCTGTCGTCGATGCTTGATGATGACGGCGTGCGCAGCCTTGCCATCACCATGATGCGTGAAATGTCGGCGATTGGTCTGCTTATTGGCCTTGACGGATTTGACGATGTTGATGCGCGAATCGAGACGACACGCAAGTTGGGCGCATTCCGAACGTCCATGCTCCAGGATGTTGAGGCCGGACGAGCTCTTGAGCTTGATCCAATTCTCGGCGCATTGGTCGAGTTGGCGCGGAAACTTGAAGTACCCACGCCAACCATGGACGGGATTTATGGGTTGACAAGATTGCTGAATCAAAGCTTTGGAAACGCCGTCGCGACGCGATAAGGAGATAACTCTCACGTCTCGAAAAAGGGCGTCTCCCGACCCCTTGGCCCACGCAATAAAATGTCAAATCCGTAGGTCTGCACCCCGTCCACTATGCCCTCATTTCGAAGTACCAACATGTGGCGAAGATCTTCAGGCAGCATTGAAAGCGCTGGATCCTTCGAGTTTTCTTCCGGAAATTCCGGAAAGAACAACGTTGTCTCTACAGTGCGCATCAGACCGATACCCATCACGATAATGTTAAGATGAGGTGCACGTCGGCACCCGTTTTCAGAATAGGCTCCTGGTTTGATCGAATTGAACGAATACACACCTTCTTGCGATGACCAAGCGCGCCCCCATCCAAGAAATTTTGTGTCTGCCTTTTCACAATCAGGGTCTTCGGGGTGATTGAAAAAACCATTGGAATCGGCTTGCCACATTTCCAGAATGGCATTCGCTACTGGATCACCACCTTCTTTTCGCACAGTGCCGCGTAGCTTGAATGAAGTGCCGTTTTTGGTCGGCTCTGCATCAGCAGAAATTAGGGTCAGGTCGTTGTCACCGGGCTGGAAGTAATCAGCCGGAAAAAACGGGCCAACGGTGTGCTGAGACAGCGGAAATCGGCGAGAGTCTTGCATCTTCATATCACGCCTCTGGAGTTGCGTTGCGTCCGCGCAGAACGATGTCATGTTGGTAGCCAAGGTAATCGACGCCGACATCAGCAGGGTGCAACTGGTTGGCAACAAGGCGTTGGCGGGCTTTTGGATCTCCAACTGAATGCAAAATGCGATCCCATTCGTTCAGCGGGTCGCCAGGAAAATACATCTGTGTAACAAGCCGCGACAATGTGCTGGGCCCAAGTACCGAGAAATGGATATGCGGCGGGCGCCACCAAGTGTCTTTTACAGGCACGGGATAGGCACCTGGCTTGATCGTAAGGAATGTATAGGCTCCATTCTCATCAGAGCGTACGCGGCCATGACCAAGAAAGTTCGGGTCTAGGGGTGCTTCGCGGTTGTCCAGAGAGTGGGCGTAACGACCAGCGGCATTGGCCTGCCACAGTTCGACAACCGCGTTGGGGATGGGGCGTCCGTCCTCGTCCAATATACGCCCAGTCACTTGCATGAGCGCACCTTGGGCAAGTTTGCCGTTCTCGCTCAGCGCCAGATTACTGTCTCCGCATTCCAGCTTCCGCCAAAGATCAAGTGGTCCCGTCGATTCAGTCCGCGTCACAGGTCGTCGGACTAGTGGCTGCGAAGGGGTATGCGTCCATGTATTTGTGTAGCCTTCAACGGGCACGCTTGGTTGAACGCCTTCCGGCCAGGGGTCGTATCTGCGTTTGATTGATTCGTTTTTCATACGCGCGACCTTATCTTCAAATCTGGATGCAGGGCAGGTAGTAGGGGCAAAATATCCACCGCAAAATTAATAAGCTATATTTATGACTTATAGTCAAGTGGCACACCCTTGAAATTCGCCCGCGTCGTGTTCAATAGAGCCCAAAACTTTGAAACTTTTGCGTGGAAACCAATAATGTAGTTGCCGTAATCCAAAATGCTAGCTATATGACTTTTGCTTTAGATGGGATTTCCAAGGGTTTGCTGTTGGAGCGCCAAAGAAGGATTAGGAGGAAACTAATGTTGGAGCTAAAGAACCGTTGGCGTATGCTCGTTTCGGGTATCGCCCTCTCTATGACCCTTGCCGGAAATGCTTCGGCACAGTCCCTTTTTGACGGTTGCCCGTCGGAGCCGATATTGGGGCGCTTTGTGGAGTTTGGGCGAACCGGCAAAATGCCGCCAGATCTTGGTCAGTGGTTGAGCACTCCCGATGCCCAGTATATCGAGCCTTGGTCTCCGTTCGACAACGTTGACTATGTTGGTGTTTGCTGGGTTTCCGCGTGGCTTGTGCACACAAACGATGGCACGGTTCTGATCGACACGCTCTACGGCCTATTCAAGCAGACGATCGTCGACAACATCGCCAAGACCGGCACCGATCTCGCCGAAATCAAATATGTCTTGATGACGCACGGTCATTTTGATCACGTTGGTGGCGCCGCGAATCTCAAGTCACTTCTGCCCGATGCAAAATTTGTCATGACCCAAAGTGGGTGTGATGAAGCGGTAGAGTCATCCAAGGAATCGCAGGGAGGGCCGCGCGCTTGGGATATGATTGAGCCGGAGGTGGTGGTAGCCGACGGGGATGTGATCACACTTGGCGAGAACAAGTTCACCGTTGTCGAAACGCCAGGTCACACTTGGGGCACGGCTTCCTATATCTATGAGGTGAAAGACAAGGGTAAGTCGCACCGCGCAATAACGATTGGCGGGCTTGGTTTGAACGCTATCGAAGGGCCGCCGCAAGTGGAGGCCTTTATCGAAAGTCTTGATCGCGTTCGAGCTCTCGTCGAGGCGAAGGAGATGGCCATTGACGTGCACCTTACCACCCACGGTTTTTCAAATGGTCTGGACGAAGATCGTCAGGCTATTGCGAAGCGCGGTGACAACGATCAGAACGTCTTGGTCAATCCGAACGGACTTCTGGCCCAGATAACAACTCTGCGTGAGGGAGCCGTGAAAAGGCTCGCCATTGAGAAAAACAAGTAACTGCAACACTAGAAACGGAGGAATTCCAATGAAATTCATGACCAAACTCAAGGCGCTTGGAGCGGCTTTGCTGATAGCAACAGCCGTGCCGGCTTCAGCGCAGGATTGGAAGCCAAGCAAGCCAATTACGATTGAAATCGGTTTTGGTGCCGGTGGCTCGACTGATACGATGGGCCGCGTATTGGCTGAAGAGATCAAGGCGCAGACTGGCTGGAATGTAATCGTCGAAAACCGTCCAGGCGGCGGCGGCGTAGCGATGTTTACAAGCCTTTCACAACGTCCCGCAGATAACCACACAATTGGCATGGGGGTCGGTATTCCGGTGCTTGTTCAGTTGGTGCAGCGCGGTGACCAGTTGCCATTTGACGTCGATAGCTTTGACTATCTCGGCACCGTCGCCAAAGCGGAACTTGCCTTGGTCGCGAGCTCGAAAGCTCCATTCAACAGCCTGCAGGAAATGATTGCCTACGCCAAAAAAGAAGGCAATATGCCATTGGCGACGATGGCACCTCCGCAGGTGCTCATGATGAAAGCTACAACCAAAGCTGCCGACGTGAATTTCAACCTCGTGACCGCAGATGGCGGAGCCGAAGTCATGAAGTTGATCCTGGGTGGCCAAGTTTTGGCCGGGTTCGCCTCAGGTGAACATGTTCCTTACATGGAGTCAGGCGACATGAAAGTTATCGCAAGCGCAAACCAAGCGCGCTTGAGCTACGCTCCGGACGTCCCGACCTTCATCGAATCCGGTGTCGATGCGTATGTTGATGCTGTCTTCTTCCTGGCCATGAAGGCCGGGTCTGACCCAGCAGCAGTAGAAGCCATCGCGGCAGCGATTGATGCCGCAGTGAAAACGCCGAAAATGGCTGAAATTGTCAAGAACGCAGTACAGGGTGATCCAATCAACATGGGTCGCGATGGTGCCAAGGCGATGATGGTTGACGGCCTAGACAACGCGAAGAAACTTTTCGCCAACTAACAAGATGCCCCGTTGCCAAGTGCAGCGGGGCATTTTCCATTCTTGGGAGGGAGGCCCGAAAGTGAGAAATTCAGCAGACCGCTTCACCGGAGCATTTTTTCTTCTTTTTGGGTTGGCGATGGTGTTTCTCGTAATCCCGAATTACATCGAAGTCCCGCAAGGGGGCAGCCTGTCTCCCAAAACTCTGCCTAATATTATCGCCTGGCTGATTGCTGCCTGTGGTGGACTTCTTATCCTGAAGCCGACGAACCATAAGGCTCCTCCACCTCGCTTTTTTGTTATGGTTTCAGCCTATGTGGTGGTCTTGGCCGCGTCTATTTACGCGATGTCATTGTTCGGTTTCATTTACGTTGCACCAGTTCTCGCCCTCATTATTATGCTTATGATCGGTGAACGCAGACCGCTTTGGTTGGCGGCAGGTGTTGTGCTGATGCCGGCTACTATTTGGTATATCGTTACACAACTTTTAGAGCGGGGCCTGCCCGGATAGGATGCTAACATGGTAGATTTTGCGACTATTCTGGCCGGATTTGGGGATGTATTTACTCCCATCAATCTGCTTTTCGTGGTGTTCGGTGTCATTCTCGGGCAGTTTGTAGGGGCCGTACCAGGGATTGGGCCCGTTATGGCTATGGCCATTGCGATCCCCTTTACCTTCGGGCTTGATCCCTTGCCCGCGATCGCTTTTCTCGTCGGTGTGAACAAAGGCGGACTGGTCGGAGGCGCCGTTCCTGCTATCTTGATGAATACGCCGGGTACGCCGGATGCTGCCGCTACCGCGATCGACGGATATCCGCTCGCACAGCAGGGCAAGCCTCAGAAGGCGACCAAGATGGCGCTGTTCTCTTCCATCACCGGCGACACATTCAGCGATATCGTTCTGATTACCGTAGCTGCTCCGCTGGCGGTACTTGCGCTCAAGATGGGGCCGGTGGAGGTTGTCGCGCTCATGATATTCGCTTTCTCGATCATTGCCGGTCTAATGGGCGAATCCCTAATCAAGGGCGTCATTGCAGCTGCTCTGGGCCTGATGTTTTCTTTCATCGGAACCGATCCCGAACATTTCACCCCTCGGCTCATTTTTGGCTACTGGGATTTATTCGACGGCCTTGCGTTAACTTCCGTAGCAATCGGCATGCTTGCCATATCGGAAATTCTGCGGCGCATTTCAGATACCCAAGTGCCGGTCGGACAAGGCATATTGACCTCCGAAACGGGCAATCCGGAAGATCGCCGCGTCTCATGGGCGGAATACTGGTCCTGCCGCTACACAATGTTGCGCGGCGCCACCATCGGCACGATCCTCGGTGCCTTGCCCGGAATCGGTTCAACAGCTGCGGCTTTCATGTCTTACGCCATGACCAAAGCGGCCTCCAAAGAGCCGGAAACGTTCGGAAAGGGCAACTTGCATGGAATCGCGGCGACCGAGTCAGCAAACTCGGCTGTTGTTGGTGCCAATTTCATTCCGCTGCTGACCTTGGGCATCCCTGGAAGCGTGACCGCTGCACTTATTATAAGTGCGTTCATGATCCACGGTATGCAACCTGGCCCGCTCCTGTTCCAGAATCAGGGACAGTTGGTCTATGGCCTTTTTGGCGCTATGATCATGGCGAATTTTATCAACCTATGGATTGGACAGGCAGGTCTGCGCCTTTGGATCAAAGTCGTTTCAGCCCCTGAATCGTTGATCTTTTCAGCGGCACTGTTGTTGTGTTTTGTTGGCGTTTCCATGGCGACCAACGGACTTTTTGGGGTATCCTTGATGCTGATTTTTGCAGTTTTAGGCGTCCTCATGCATAGCTTTGGCTACTCGATGGTGATATTCATAATTACTTTCTTTTTGGGGCCTCAGTTTGAAAAGTCATTGGCTCAGGCGATTGCCCTGCTAGACGGCAATATTTTGAATATTTATACAAGCCCCGTTGCTGTGGCGCTCTTGCTGTTGTCGGTTGTTTCAGTATTTTGGTTCCTTTCGAAACGTACAAATGCTGAAGCAGATACAACAAACCTCGGCTTACCTGATGGTGAAACGTTGGATCAAAAAAAGCCCTGATGGCGAAGCCAAAAAACATCCTCTTCATTATGTTTGACCAGCTGCGCTGGGACTATCTGAGCTGTTACGGCCACCCGCATTTGCACACGCCAAATATCGACAAGCTGGCGGCAAAGGGAGTGCGGTTTGATCGTGCCTACATCCAGTCGCCATTGTGTGGTCCGTCCCGAATGTCGACATATACCGGGCGGTACGTCCACAGCCATGGAGCTTCGTGGAACAATGTTCCGCTGAAGGTGGGAGAGCGTACGATGGGAGACCATTTGCGCGATCTTGGCATGGCTTGCTGGTTGGTTGGCAAAACCCACATGAAGGCCGATGCAGAAGGCATGGCGAGGCTGGGTTTGGAACCTGACAGCGTGATTGGTGCGCGTGTATCTGAATGCGGCTTCGACGTTTTCGAGCGCGACGACGGAATGCGTCCGGAAGGGCCCGAAGGGTTCTATGATGAGGGCGGGGCTCTCAAATACAATGACTATCTTCGCAGCAAAGGCTATGGGGGTGACAATCCATGGCATGACTATGCCAATTCCGCCGTTGACGGGGAAGGGAATGTTCTTTCAGGCTGGTTTCTTGAGAACAGCGACAAGCCAGCCAACATCATCGAAGAGGACAGCGAAACGCCCTATCTGACACGCCGCGGCATGGAGTTCATCGAAAGCCGTGGCGATGAACCTTGGTGTTGTCACCTGTCCTACATCAAGCCCCATTGGCCCTATATCGTGCCTCAGCCTTATCATGACATGTTCGGGCTGGAGCACATTTTGCCCGTGGTGCGCAGTGATGCAGAGCGTGAAACAAATCATCCGGTTTATGGCGGCATGATGCAAGCACTCGTCAGCAAGGCATTTTCAAAAGGTCATGTGCGCGAAAAAGTACTCGGCGCCTATATGGGCCTGATAAAACAATGTGATGATCAGATGGGCGTTTTGTTCGACTGGCTCGAAAACTCCGGCCGCATGCAAGACACCATGATAATTTTGACCTCCGACCACGGTGATTATCTGGGAGATCACTGGCTTGGTGAGAAAACCTTTTGCCACGATGCATCCGTTCGGGTGCCTTTGATTGTTTTCGATCCCGCCACGGAAGCTGATGCGACCCGCGGGACCGTTTCCAATGCCTTGGTTCAATTGATTGATCTTGCACCGACTTTTGTCGATGTCGCGGGCGGAAAATCACCCGATCTCGACCATGTGCTGGAAGGCAGATCGCTCATGCCCATCATCCATGGACAGGAGCAGGAAAGAGAGCATGCATTCTGCGAATATGATTTTTCGATGACGCCATTGGCCAAGCGTCTTGATCTGAATACAGCAGATGCACGATTCTTCATGGTCACCGATGGGCGTCACAAACTCATCGAATTTGGCGGCAATATCTGCCCCATCTTGTTCGACCTTGCCAAAGACCCAAACGAGCTTGTCGATTTGGGCGAGAGTCCCGATCACGGGAAAATCATTGGGCAGTTGTCATCAGTCTTGAACAAATGGGCGAAACGCCCTGCACAGCGCACCATCATAAAAAATGAAACGCTGCGCCAAATTCGTTCAAAACGCAGCACCAAAGGAGTTATTCTGGGTGCATATGGCGAAGCCGATGTTGATGCGGATTTGACTGAGAAATATCGAAACCGCAAAGCATCGGTGATCAAAGGCCAGTAGTTGTCTCTAGATTTGCTGAACGTGAGCGCCTATGGGTCTAATTGAGGCGGCTGTATGAGGGAGAGTTTTTGGCTTATCATCACCCATCTGGAGTAAATGATGAGACAGAAACCATGACGACACCAGGATGGCGCAGAACGAACCATTAAGGCTTCTTTGGTTTGTCGACTTGCCGTAACGCAGGGGTAAGCCCCTCCGGTCCAGCTAGGAAATCCAAAAAAGTTCTGACCTTTGCCGGTAAATAGCTACGATCGGCGTAGATGGCCTGAATTTTTAACGTCGGCCACTTAACTTGGGGCAGGACAAGTTTTAATTTACCATCTGCCAGATCGTTTTGAACGGCCCAGTTTGGCAATATTGCAAAGCCCATACCTGCGATTGCAGCCAGATGAAGAATGGTTTCGTTATCACTCACCATCACAGGTCTAAGTTTCACGTCTTCCCCATTCTTCCCCCCGAATTTTATCCGACCATCCGCTGCAACGTGAGAATATGCGAGCATTGGCGCATTTGTGAGATCAGTGATCTTTTTGGGTCGGCCAACATTGTTCAAAAAGATCGGGCTAGCTACCATTTGAAAAGTCACTTCGCCGAGTCGTCTTGCAATCAAGCCCTCATCTAAAGTGAAAGCAACGCGAAGAGCCAAATCCACTCCTTCTTCTATTATATTGATTTTTCGACCACTTAGATCAAAGTCAAATACCACTTGATGGAAGCGTTGATGATAGGCTGACAAGATTTCTGCGAAGGCTGAATTCGATATCCATACCGGCATCGAAATTTTCAAAGTACCGCTTGGAGACAAAGTCTCCGTGATCAATTGAGCTTCGGCTTCGTGCAAAGCTTCAAGTAAAGGTCGAACGGTTTGCAGCTACTTTGCGCCTGCCTCGGTCAAGCTGACATTGCGGCTGTTTCGGTTGAGCAACCGCGCCCCAACGCGAGCTTCGGCATGCCGCACATGTTTGCTGGTCATCGCGGGGGAGAGGTTCAAGCGTTCTGCCGCGGCTGAAAACTTCTGTTTTCTGCAACTTCTGCAAAAACGCGAAGGCTGAGCAAAGTATCCATTATTAACTCAAATTAAATGATGAATCAATAATTAGTGTAATGATGTCTGTATTGGAAACATTCATTGTACAGAAAGTGCAACACACCCTGTCGGTGTTTTTTATGGCAGGGGCAGCAAAGCTCGCATCAGGGCCTGCTGAACTCGCTGCTATGGGGATGGGCTGGGCGGAGAATTCGCCACTGGCTTTGATCAAATTTATTGGCCTTTCTGAAGTGGCTGGCGCGCTTGGACTGATCCTGCCTTCCGCAGCACGCATAATGCCCGGACTAACTAAACTAGCTGCTGCGGGCCTTTGTATAATTATGATTCTCGCCGCTGGCGTACACTTCACTAGAAGTGAATTCGAGGTATTGCCCATGAGTGTGATTCTATTTGCGCTGGCTGCGCTGGTAATCTGGGGGCGCTCGAAAAAAGCGCCTATTGCGCCGCGCGGCTGAAGCTACTTTCCGCGGTCGCATGTTTTGTTGGGCGCGGATATGCCTTTTTCCAATGCCTTAATCGGAAAAACCTAGTTTCATTTTATTCCAACCAAGCCATCACACTTGAATGTGAAAAAAGGGTAATTTCATGCGTAAATTCTTTACTGCAACCCATCCCTATGTCTTGTGGTTGGTATTTGCCGTACCGGCGATTGCAATGATTATAAACGCAGCCACCTCGACGGATCCTCGTGTATTTCACCAATTTGTTCATCCAACTGGTGAATTTTCGGCCAGGTTTCTTATTGTCGCGATGATGGCGACGCCCCTGACGATGTTACTCAAGGGTTGGCGATTGCCTCAATGATTGAAGAAAAACCGCCGCTATCTTGGTGTTGCAGCATTTGGGTACGGTCTCCTGCACACGATTTTCTATCTGATTGACAAGTCCTCGTTGACAACTGTGGTTGGTGAACTGCAGCGCTTGTATATCTGGACTGGCTGGATCGCTTTCCTGATCTTTGTGCCGCTAGCAATGACGTCAATGTACTACTTTGTGCGCAAGATGGGGTTGTGGTGGAAGTAGCTTCAACGTTGGACATATGGAGCGGCAGTGCTGACACTGATTTATTGGGCGTCTCTGCATGACTGGGGTAGCACAGGACCGGCGCTGATTCAGTTCGGGCCGCTTATTGCGCTGGAAGCATATCGCATTTGGTATTGGTATCTTCGGCAGCAAAATCGGTCGCTCACCACCTAAGAAATTATCACTCAAAAATGCAAAGAGCGTCAGTTCAAAAAGGTTCAGGAAATTATGACACTCCCTACCTATTTCATTTCTCACGGTGGTGGTCCATGGCCCTGGGTGCCGCAGATGCGTGAATTTTTCGCTCCTTTGGAGGCCTCTCTCAAACAGATGGTCGCAGACTTCGACGAAAAGCCCAAAGCAATCTTGATGATCTCGGGTCACTGGGAGGAAGCTGATGTCGGAATAATGAGCTCAGCCAAACCTTCTATGTTTTACGATTACTCCGGATTTCCGCCAGAAACTTATCAGATCACCTATCCTGCATCAGGTGCGCCAAAAGTCGCAGCACGCACGCTCGGTCTTTTGTAGGATGCGGGAATTGCCGCGCACTTAGATGCAAAACGTGGCTATGATCACGGTCTGTTTGCACCGATGGAGGTCATGTATCCTCAGGCGGACATGCCGATTTTCCAAGTCTCCATGTTGAAGTCCTACGATCCAGCTGATCATATTAAGATTGGGCGCGCACTAAAGTCGCTGCGTGATGAAGGCGTCATGATCATCGGTTCAGGTCTTAGTTTTACAATCTGCGTTTGATGCGTGGTGCAGGGCAGGTGCCGTCCGCTCAGTTTGATACTTGGTTATATAATACCATGATGGCAACACCAAACGTTAGGCTAGAAGCGATGCTGGATTGGGAAAAAGCACCAGCGGCGCGCATTTGCCATCAGCAAGAAGATCACCTTGTGCCGATTTTTGCTGCGCTTGGCGCTGCAGAAGATGAGCCGGCAGAGCGCATTTTTCACACCAGCGAGTTGACAGGAATTACGGTCTCCAACTAAAAAATTGGCTGAATGTTCTCAGCCACTCTTATTTTGAAAAGGAAAATTCATTAAACTGTTAGTGTTGGGTGCCACCGGACGCACCGGCAAACACATTTTTGAACTAGGCTTGGTGAAAGGTCACGAGATAACCGCTTTGGTTCGTGAGCCTAGCAAGGTGACGCTGCGCGATGGGCTTACTCTAATCAAAGGCACACCTACAAACGCCTTAGATGTAACCAGCGCGGCAAAGGGCGTTGATGCAATCCTTGTTGCATTGAACAATCCGCGGACTTCTGATGCACCTTGGGCAAAGCCTGTGACCAAAAAGAAAATTTTGACAAAAGTCGCCGAATACCTCTCCTCATTGGGTAAAAAGCGGGTCGTCTTTCTATCCGCAATCGGTGTTGGGGATAGCTTTGAAGATACCGCTTGGTTCATGCGGTTCTTGATCAGGCGTACAAGCATGCGTTTTGCTTATGAAGATCACAATACAGCAGAGCAGACCTTTCGGGCATCGGGAACGGATTGGACTTTGGTGCGGGCCAAGGGGCTGTCCAATAGCGAAAAGACAAAAACGCTTATCGTCGGTACGGCTATCAACCCAAAACCGGGCATAATGATACGTCGAAGCGCTGTTGCGAACTTCATGTTGGATTGTGCCGAAAATAGTAAACATATCCACGAAACTCCGGTGATCTCGGAAAAATAGAAACGTCGTTTCCTATGTGTTTTATGCCACGGTCAAGAATTTGCCTGAAACAATTTGTAAGCCATAAGCGCATAACAACTCGAGGATTTAAAATGACACGCCTGAAACATTCCCGCCGCAATTTTTTGACTAACGCGTTTGGCGCTTTGGGCCTTACCGCGATTGCCAAACCAGCCTTTTCCGCTGATCTGACACCTGCTGCCACTGAAGGGCCATTTTATCCAAGTCCAGCAATGCGCAGGGAAGATGTGGACAACGACTTGGTGAAAATCCTGGGTTCCGTGCAGGAGGCAGGTGGTGAAGTGATTATACTTAAAGGGAGAGTTTTAGATGCTGATGGCTATGCACTCGAAGGCCGGAGAATTGAAATCTGGCAATGCGACATGAATGGGAAATATATGCATAGCGGCGACAGCCAATCGATTGAATTTGATCCGGCCTTTCAAGGTTTCGGCCATGACATATCCGGCGCTGATGGATCTTATGAATTCCGAACGATCAAACCGGTCACCTATCCCGGGCGAACCCCTCATATTCATGTAAAGGTCTTTGATGGATCGAAAGAAGTGTTGACGAGCCAATTTTATATCGACGGCCACCCCGCCAATGGTCGGGACCGGATATTCAGAAGACTGTCTGAGAGCGAAGCAAAAGCAGTCTCAATGGTTTTCCAGACAGCGGCTAGTGGTGAGCAGGCAATCGTTGATGTTTTGGTTTGAAGCAGCCTATGCCCCCAACAGATCGATTAGGGTTGTTGCTGTCTGAAATATAACATTTGGCGAGCGGCTTTGTCGCTTATCGGCTAATTAAATTTTCTCTTTTTTTGTTTCTTGGACAAACGTCGGTTGGAAAATTTTCTAAATCGCTATGTTAAATCGGAATTTCAGTCAGTTTTGAAAAAGGCGTTTGGCCTATAGTTTTTTTGTGAGATATTCTGGTTATCTAAAAAATCTATATGCCCAGATTGGTATCCATCTTAGCAGGATATTATATGGGGTAATTTTTTCCACAACCATCGATTCGCGTCCAAATTGATCATCTGGACACGAGAGTAAATAGCGCAACCCATTGATTATTAATCGTTATGTATCAAGAGTTTAGCATATTGGCGGCATCTGTCACGGTATGCGCAGATTGTCGCAGGTAATCCTACAGTATAATCAATAGCTTGAGTGGATACCAAACAATCGAGTCGGAATAAAGTATTGTTCTAGGACAATATCATTGTTTGCTCGACCTTCGCCGCGACTAATGTTTTGCATCATTTTTTACATGAATTAGGTAGTGCTATGTATGTATCAGTGACAGGGCTAAAAACGAATGGTTTGATTAGCTCATTGCGGTTTTGGTTTCTCACTGTCCCCACTTTTCTAAGCGCTCAAAAGGCAGAGGGTATTCTTCTTTGTCAGACAAAATCTCTGACCGGATATCACCACACTCTCACTGTTTGGGAGAGCAAAAGGCAAATGACAGCATACCGCAAATCACCAACTCATTTGAAGGCAATGAAGGTATTCTCATCAATCGCTACAGGTAGAGTTTATGGATATGATAGCGATGTCATTCCAAGTTGGGAGGATGCTCTTAACGAATGGGACAAGAATGCAAGAGTTGTTTGATGGTGTGAGACGCACTTACATATTTTTTTTTGACTTCCTGAATGAATATTTTGATCAAATGAGTTTCGAATCTTAAGCGATTTAGCTTTGTTAAACTGCGCTTTGAATGTATCCTTGCTTCCAATCTTGTTGACACTTCAGGGATCACTGGAAATACTGCCATAAGTATATATTTAGTTACTTTTGGAGCCGGTATGGAATTTGATTTTGTGATTGTCGGTGGTGGATCTTCCGGCTGCGTATTAGCAAATCGACTGTCCGAAGATCCCGCAAATAAGGTACTGCTGCTTGAAGCAGGTGGGCGCGACAAAAGTATCCTTTTCCATTGGCCTGCGGGCTTTGCCAAAATGACTAAAGGTGTTGCCAGTTGGGGCTGGTCTACCGTGCCACAACGCAACATGAACAACCGCGAACTATGGTTTACCCAGGCGAAAGTAATTGGTGGCGGTTCCACGATTAACGCTCAAATTTATACCCGAGGTAATGCCAAAGACTACGATGCTTGGGTTGATGAAGGCGGCTGTGAAGGCTGGAGCTATCGTGAGGTGCTTCCATACTTTAAGCGCGGTGAGGGCAATGACCGCTTTCAT
>JBGCFS010000055.1:0-12385 GCA_045107035.1 Hyphomicrobiales bacterium | reverse complement strand
GGCCGTCGCGTTGAAGCTGGTCGGCCAGTGACAACCCGGCCAATCCCGCACCAATGATCAGCACTTCTGTTTGCACTAGAAAGACCCAGTATGCGGACGCAGATCGAGTTCCTGTGTCCAGGTAGATTGTGGTTGGTTTGCGATATCCAGGTAGATTTGGGCTATGTCTTCAGGCTTCATCATCAATTGCGGATCCATGTCATGCAGCGCTCGGCTGGCTTCAGTATCAATAATCCCGTCAAGAATGACATGTGCTACGTGAACGCCAGATGGCTGAAACTCTCGTGCCAAAGACTGAGTTAATCCGCGAAGGGCAAATTTGGCAGATGCAAAGGCTGCAAACTTCGCGCTGCCTCTCAAACTGGCCGTTGCTCCTGACACAATGAATGTTCCGCCGCCGCCGTTCACCATTGGTTGGATTGTTGCTTGCGCCAAAATAACTGCCGACAACACCATACTGCGCCACGTGTCTTCAAAACTCTCTAATTTGGTCTCAGTGAATGAACTGATCACGAGCTTAGCCGTGTTATGTACGACGATTTTTGGAGGGCCGTATTGCGCAATTAGTGGGGAAATCGCTGCTTTTACAGCGTCTGCGTTGGTCAAATCGGCCGCAACAATATTCATGCTGTCCGACGTTGTGCGAGATGATCTTGCTAATCCAACGGTGTGATATCCTTCTTGTGAAAAACGCCGCATTAACGCTTCTCCCAAGCCAGAACCAGCGCCTGCCACCAATGCGAGTTTTTTAGCTTCCTGCATCATTTGCTCCTAAGAATTTGGCGCTTGTGGAGGAATGGCCAGATGATCGCTTTTCACCCATATACGCGCCCCGTTTGAACCCGCTACGGCTTCCAAGGACTGCCCAACAGGCAAACGAAGCCATGAATGCTCCACAAAGCTCTCGCCGCCCTCTGCAAAGCCTCCCTCAAGAACAAACAGTTCCATTCCCTTGTGGTCAGAAACATCGATGTTTGCGCCAGCTTGCCAAATTTCAATGCGCACATTTTCCCCTGCATCTTCATGCAATGGGATAACGGAAACGCCAGGCCTTTCGGATACAGAGTGTGGCTCCGCATCATTTGTAGCGATCGTGACTTCAGTTCTATCATCTGGATCAAACTGCCAAAGCTTTACGAGAATTATCGCGCCATCAGCGGCACTTGGGGTGTGGGATGATTGCGGCGGATTGCGTACATAGGTTCCAACTGGGAAGTCCCCATGCTCGTCCTGAAAGACACCATCGAGAACCAAATATTCTTCACCGCCAGTGTGGACATGCGCAGAGAACGCGCTTCCGGGAGCATAGCGCACAATGCTGGTTGCACGGGCAACCTCATTGCCAAGTCTATCCAACATTCGCCGGTCGACACCTGCCATGGGTGAAGCTATCCAAGGAGTTGAAGCGGTATGAGCAACTGCTCTTTTGCTAAAGTCTGCATTTACATCCATATGGAACCCTTCCCTATTCAATTTTTATCTACCGGTAGATATGCACGTGTACCGCTTGACTCAAGAACGGTCAAGACATACCTATCTAGTGATAGACAAACTGGAGATACTGATGTCATCGCCCTCCATGCGCGACATGATCCTCGACGCAGCAGAAAAACGCATCCGCGCGGTCGGATATAACGCTGTTAGCTTTCGCGAGCTTGCTGGTGACGTAGGCGTGAAAAGTGCCAGTATTCACTATCATTTCCCTCAAAAGGTGGATTTGGGTGTGGAACTGGTTGATCGCTACTCGGCGCGCTTTCAGGAGAGAATTGATACTATTGAAATTGACGATATGAAGCTCGCGTTGGAAGATTATCTATCAATCTATGCGGCTGCATTGGTGCTGGGTGAATCAGTATGCCTATGTGCAATCCTTGGCGCAGAAGCGAACGGCCTGCCGAGGGATATCAGTTCCAAACTACAGGTGTTTTTTGAAATAAACGAAACTTGGCTGAATTCACTTTTTGCCCACCACGGCATCTCCGCAAAGGCCTATCCTCCTCTTGAAATTCTAGCGAGTTTGGAGGGTTCAATGATCGTCGCTTCCAGCATGCAAGACCGTTCAGTCTTGGATGGCTCTATTCAAAGAATTTTGAATTTTTTCTAACCGAATTTGCGATTGATTTCTTTTCATCACGCTACATTCGCGCCCGGAAAGCGGACAAATTTAGGCGCACATTAGCCTTCAAAATCATTACTTCTCCAGTCCTCCGGTCTAAATTTATCTATCTACTGATAAATAGTATTGACGTGCACAGATTTACCTGCAATTAATTTACCTATCAATAGATAGATGAAAATATGAACTCTTCAAAAAATGCAACCGCTCTGATTGTTGGCGGTTCAAGTGGAATGGGGCTTGAAACAGCCCGCCTGTTACGTTCAAAGGGCCTCCACCTAATCTTGCTCGGTCGCAGCCAAGCATCACTTGATGCTGCCAACATTGAACTTCAATCTGAAGCAGGTGGCGACATTGAAACTGTAAGTGTGGACTTACATAATGAGGCAAGCCTCAAGATGTTTATCAGTTCGCTCGATACTGACACTCGATACATCAAGCATCTGGTAAACGCTGCAGGCTCGTTCAAACCAACACTGTTTGCAGATCATAAAAATGAAGATTTCGATACTTATCATGCTGTGAACAAAGCCATTTTCTTCATCACGCAAGCTGTCGCTAGAAACATGAAATCTCATGGTGGAGGATCCATTGTGAACATCGGATCCATGTGGGCAAAGCAAGCGATTAAGGCGACCCCCTCCTCTGCCTATTCCATGGCAAAAGCTGGGCTTCATGCGCTTACACAACACCTGGCAATGGAACTTGCAGAAGATAATATCCGTGTTAATGCGGTGTCTCCAGCGGTGGTTGTCACACCAATTTATGGTGCTTTCATTGATCCGACTGCAATTAAGGAGACGTTGGAAGTCGGGTTTAGCGCATTTCACCCAATCGGCCGTGTTGGCCAGCCGGAAGACATTGCGAAGACAATCGACTTTCTTTTGTCTGATGATACCGATTGGATCACTGGCGCTATTTGGGACACCGATGGCGGTGTAATGGCTGGTCGAAACTGATCCATTTCCATAGTAAAATCGCGTGTGCCGGATCCGTTTGGCACACGCAAAATGTTTTCCAATTTAGAATTGTTTTAAACTAGAGTATTTGACTCCTGTTTAATGTTTTGAGATAACATGATTCAAATAGTCAGGTTTGACTGTTGACGGCAAAGTTTTTGCTTTCGACCTAGAGAGCCTCCCCAGCTTTCGAGACAATGCTTTAAATCAGGAGAACTAAAAATGTTAAAGAACACCATGCTTGCAGCTTCGCTGCTGCTATCAACGGCGCTTGTCGGCACGTCTGCATTCGCAGACGTATCCACTGACGCAGTAACTAAACAATATGCAGATATTGCCCTGGCGAAATACGAAGATTCGTTGACAACAGCCATGGCGTTGAAATCCGCTGTTGACGCGTTGATAGCATCACCATCAGCGGAAACATTGCAGGTAGCGAAAACTGCGTGGCTAGCATCTCGCGTTCCTTATCAGCAAACCGAGGCTTACCGTTTTGGAAATGCCATCGTTGATGACTGGGAAGGACGTGTAAACGCGTGGCCTCTCGACGAGGGGCTAATTGATTATGTTGACGCGTCCTATGGCGCAGAAAACGATGAGAACACGCTTTACTCAGCAAACGTTATTGCGAATGCGTCTGTATCCATTAATGGTGAAACTGTTGATGCGACATTGATCACTCCAGAGTTTTTATCCTCACAACTACATGAAGCAGGCGAAGTTGAAGCCAACGTCGCTACAGGATATCACGCCATCGAGTTCCTACTGTGGGGTCAAGATTTGAATGGTACTGGCGCTGGTGCTGGCAACCGTCCCTGGAGCGACTACTCTTCTGGGTCTGACTGCACGAACGGTAATTGCGACCGTCGCGGCCTATATCTTTCAGCGGCAACAGAATTATTGGTAACCGACCTGAAAGAAATGGTGGGAAACTGGACAAACGAAGGTGCTGCGCGGGCTGAATTAATGGGTGATACATCCAAAGCAATGTCAACAATCCTGACTGGTATGGGTTCATTGTCCTATGGTGAACTTGCCGGTGAGCGCATGAAGCTTGGCTTGTTGCTCAACGATCCTGAAGAAGAACATGATTGCTTTGCTGACAACACTCACAACTCCCACCTTTATGACGCTGTCGGTATCGACAATATTTACAACGGCTCATACACACGTATCGACGGAACAAAGGTTGAAGGAGCTTCAATTTCTCAACTCATCGCGGAAAAAGATGCTGCGGTAGATAGTGAATTGAAAGCTAAACTGGCAATAACTGTTGATTTGATGCAAATCATGGCAAAGCGCGCAGAAACTGGTGAGGCTTATGACCAGATGATTGGCGAAGGAAATGCAGAAGGTAATGCAGTGGTGCAGGCAGCAATCGATGGCCTGATCGACCAAACGCGCTCTATAGAACGTGCGGTAGCGGTGCTGGACCTTGGCACCTTGGAATTTGAAGGATCCGACAGCCTTGATAGTCCAAGCGCTGTTTTTGAATAATCTGAAAGTAAGTTCCACATGAATAACGGATTGCGCAAAGCGTTGTCTTACTGTGAGCCGGCACGCATCGTTTTGATGCGTGCCGGTATTTTTGCTTCACTGGCAATGCTTCTGGTTCCAGCACATGCTGCTGAGAACAGAATGGATGCACTACAACACCTGCCAACATCCAGAACCGATTTGTCGCCGAAAGACCAGGATCGCGTCTTGGGTGTCACCAAACCCACTCAGGATTTCGGAGAGCCGGAAGCATTTGAAAGCATGCAAGGTGGTGCTGGCACATCCAAAAAACGCGTCAATCGAGATTCTCTCTCGCATTTTTCAAGCAATATTTCGTTCGAAGGAGAACAGACATTTAAACTTGGCAACGCCCTGTTCCGAAAATTATGGGTTTCTTCCCCCTCTTCTACGCAGGCATCAGACGGGCTAGGGCCGCTCTTTAATGCGCGCTCTTGTCAGAGTTGCCACCTAAAAGATGGGCGCGGACATCCTCCGGAAGGAGACAGCGATGCGACATCAATGTTCCTTCGCCTTGCTCGCCCTGCAGAAACTCCAGACGAAATTCAAGCTTTGAAAGATTATGTCGCCATCAATTTTCCCGATCCAACCTATGGTGGACAATTGCAGGACCTAGCAGTCCCCGGCCTGAAGGCTGAAGGTCACATGGCCATTTCGTATACTGAGCTTCCGATATTACTGGATGATGGAACGCAGGTTCTTTTGCGGGCACCCAAATATGGCGCAATAGATTTAAATTATGGGCCCTTACACCCAAAAACCACACTATCACCGCGAATTGCGCCCCCAATGACTGGCTTGGGTTTGATTGAAGCAATCCACCCGGCGGATATCCTAGCAAAAGCAGACAAAGCCGACAGTGACGGAGACGGGATCTCTGGGCGCCCGGCTATCGTGCGCGACGCCAATACCGGCGAGATTACGTTGGGACGGTTTGGTTGGAAGGCTGAAAACCCAAATGTTCGTCAACAAAGTGCTGATGCGTTTGCAGGAGACATAGGCATTTCATCTCCGGATGCGCCCAGACACCACGGAGACTGCACACAAAATCAAAGCGCGTGCCTGTCTATGGCGACTGGTGTACAAGCGCGATTGGGCACAACCGAGGCACCCGATCCAATTATGGATCTCGTCACCTTTTATTCCAAAAACCTTGCTGTGCCCGCGAGACGTAATGTCGATGCGGATCAAGTACTGGCAGGTAAGCAACAATTCTATAAACTTGGTTGTACGTCTTGCCATACACCCAAATACGTTACCTCTCGTAAAGCTGAAAACAAGGAACATCGCTTCCAGTTGATCTGGCCATATTCTGACTTTTTGTTGCATGATATGGGCGATGGTTTGGCGGACAGTCAGCAAGTCGGAGTGGCAAACGGGAACGAGTGGCGCACACCACCACTGTGGGGAATTGGCCTGACCGAAACCGTTAACGGCCATACGTTCTTTTTACATGATGGCCGCGCACGTAATTTGGAAGAAGCAATTCTATGGCATGGTGGCGAAGCCCAACCTGCACGTGATGGCTACGTTTCGCTTCTGAAACCAGAGCGAGAAGCGCTCAGAAAATTCTTGGAGAGCCTTTAGTGCCAAGCCTGACAAAACAGCTTTCACTCTGGACTGCATCACTGTGCTTATCAATTTGCATGAGCACCACACTCAACGCCAATGAAACGGCAGCTCGTGTCGAAATTTCCAATGTCATCGACAAGGCAATCATTCCGGCTTTTGTGCAATTTGATGCCAGTACAACTGAGATGCAAAATACGGTGTCACGGCTATGCGCAACACCTTCAAATTCAGCACTTCGATCCAGCCAAGAGCAATTTGGCTCATTGGTTCAAAGTTGGGGGCACGTTGAATTTTTCCGTCTTGGGCCATTGTCCACTGAAAACCGATTGGAACGAATTTTGTTCTGGCCCGACAGACGCGGACGCGGCCTGAAGCAAGTACAAAATATTATTCGCACATCAGATTCCTCCGCCGGCGCATCTGATTCACTAGGCCAAAAAAGTGTTGCTGTTCAAGGCATGCTCGCGCTGGAATTCGCGCTATTTGGTACCGGAGCGGAAAAAACTCTAACAAGTGAAATCTCTTTTCGTTGTAACTACGCTTTGGCTATTACAGGAAACCTGAACCAACTTTCTAGCGAATTGCTAGGACATTGGAGCGATGAGAATGGCATTCAGGCTTTGTGGCTCGAGCCTAGACAAGACAATCCGTTATTTAGGAACAATAGGGAGCAACTAGGTGCACTCATTAAAATGATCCGGGATGGGTTAGAGATCATTGTTGCTCAGCGCCTTGATCCGTTTTTGCTTGAAGACTCGGCGTCAGCGAAACCAAAATCTGCATTATTCTGGCGTTCTTCAAATACCGTGCCTTCACTGCAATCCAATATAGAAGGGCTTCAGACACTTGTAGAAGCTTCAAAATTTGAAACTGATGTAGGCGCAGATGAAAAGCGGGTCATCGGTGGCCTTGCATTCGAATTTGAGAACGCTCTGCGCGCTTTGCGTAAAAGCAATTTCCCACCTGCGCAGATCATTGAAGATACTGAAATCTACAGTCATCTTACATATGTGCGCATTGTGACCAACAGCATGCTCGCAATTGTGCAAGACCGCCTTCCCGCTATCTTTGGCTTATCATCTGGTTTCTCCTCATTGGATGGCGATTGATGCATGTCCTGGCAACAGGCGATGCGGTTGAGCGCCGAACGTTCTTGAAATCTGCTGGCGCAGTATTTGTCGCCAGCCTAACGCCATCAGCATCCTTTGCTCTCGATAAAAGCGATGCAGTTTTGGCATCTGCATATCGTGAAGCCGATGGAGAGTTTGGTGTCGCACTTGTAAGCGAACGTGGTGACATTTTATTTCAGCACAAGCTTCCAGCGAGAGGCCATGATGTCGTTTGGCACCCAGATGGAGCAACCTTTGTGGTTTTTGCCCGTCGTCCTGGCACTTTTGCAGTCATTATAAATCAGAAAAATGAACGTAGCCCTGCAACCATAACATCACCCCTAGATCGCCATTTTTACGGGCACGGATGCTTTTCATCAAATGGCAAATTGCTCTACGCTACTGAAAATGACTTTGAGAATGCCAAGGGTAAAATCGGTATCTACGATACAACAAACGGTTTTAAACGAATTGGCGAATTTGATGCGTATGGAGTTGGACCCCACGATATCGAGTTGACTGCAGGCGGAAACTTCCTTCTGGTAGCTAATGGGGGAATTGAAACCCACCCCGACTTTGCCCGAACCAAGCTGAATTTGCCGACTATGAAACCAAACCTATCTATAATTGACCTATCTGATGGCTCGTTGCACGCCCAATTCAATTTACCAGAACAGCTCCATAAGCTCTCAATCCGACACCTAGCGAGCTCGACGAAAGATACCACTTGGTTTGCCTGCCAAAATGAAGGTGATTTGTTGGATGCAAAGCAACTGGTCGGGCGCTTATCTTTGGCTTCTGGCACACTCGAATGGCTGGAGTTACCTGATTCAATACTCGCGGGATTGCGGGGCTATGTCGGCTCCATCGCTTTTTGCAACGACACAGGGCACATCGCAATTACTTCACCACGAGGCGGCATTGCGCACGTTATCGATCCTGCAACCAGAAACATTGTCGAAACGATACGCAAACCAGATGTTTGCGGCGCGACGGCACTGGAACGTGAATTTGAATTTTCTTCTGGCGAGGGCTTTCTAGCTGGCCGTCAGTACAAAGTGCGTTGGGACAATCATCTTTCAGTGAGCAATGTATGAACCAAAGAGTATACGGCGCATGCCTATTTGCTCTCAACGTCATCGCTATGAGCCAACACAGCCAGACCAGCCTCTTTCAACAACACTTCAGAAACATCAAAGCTGTGATCCAATGCGCCGTCATTTACCGGCTTTGGAGGGCAATAGACAGTAGCAATGCCACTTTGAATTATCGCTCTTGCACAATCGGAACAAGGAAAGCGGTTTACGTAAATGGTACAGCCATCCAGAGGCGTTCCCATGCGTGCGGCGTTGTAAATTGCATTGCGCTCGGCATGTTCAAACCAAAAAAACTTCTCTCCGCTTTTTCGATCAAAACGTGTTTCGTCTTTATCTGAAACTCCGCGCGGCAGGCCATTATATCCTGTGGATCGAACGACATTGGCATCATCTACAATCACAGCGCCAACGCTAAAATCCCGATCCTCTGTCCATTTTGAGATGTGATCAGAAAGTTCGAAAAAACGCCGATGCCATTTTTGCTGATCGGATTGTTCGCACATAAATGTCACCGCGCATTAAGGGGTTACTGGTTTGCGGATCAGAAAATTCGCAACAATTGGATGATCTTTCGTCGTCGTGTTTTCCGAGTTCCATCCACCCGGCGAGCCCAGACCTGTCACTGAATCTTCGAAAAATTCGCGATTAACAACGACGAACTTCTCTTCTTCGGGCGTGACTTCATCATCATAGCTTATCGCATCCACCGGGCAGATCGTTTCGCACAATGCGCACTCAATACACTCGGTTGGGTGGATGTAGAACATCCGCCCACCTTCATAGATGCAATCAACTGGGCATACATTCGTGCAGTCACCATCTTTTACGTCAATACATTCGCTTTTGATGATGAGTGTCATGATTACCTACCACGCCATACAGGTGCACGCTTCTCCTTGAATGCGTTCACCCCTTCGTCTGCATCTTCGGATATCAAAGCAGCTATCAATTCAGGAACTTTGAGGCCAAATCCATCTGACACTGACAAATGAGTTGTCTGCCGAATGGTTTGTTTGATGGCAGCCACGGAAAGAGGCGCGCAGGAGACTATGTCTTCAACCCAGCTATCAACCTCTGTGTCCAATTCTTCTCGTGGCACAACAGCATTTACCAAACCATAGGACGCCGCGCTCGCTGCTGGCATCATACGACCGGTCATCATTAATCCAGCGGCGATTTTCTCCGGGATAAGGCGTTGTAGCAAAATCATGCCGCCTTCCAGTGGCACACGACCAACCTTCGCCTCAGGCAGGCCAAAGCGCGCATCTTCTGCGGCGATAACAATATCGCATCCCAATACCATTTCCATTCCACCGCCTAAAGCAAGGCCATTCACTCTGGCAATGACAGGCACATTTATAGTTGGACGCATTGCGATGCCGCCGAACCCATTTGGATTCATTTCAGCCCAATACTCCAAGCCTGTTTTGCCCGAAGTAGACTTGAGATCAGCGCCCGCGCAAAATGCCCTTTCTCCCGTGCCGGTAAGAACAACACAGCGCACGCTAGGGTCACTTTCGATTTCGATCCAAATGCGTTCCAGCTCTCGCTCGGTCGGTTGGTCAACAGCATTCATCCGTTCTGGCCGATCTATTGTGACGCGCGCAACGCCATCTGCCAGGTCATAGAGAACACTCATATTGCGATCTTTTCAGCTGAAGATGCATTGAGATTGAACTCAGAAATGATCTCTTCAGTATGCTCACCCAATCTCGGTGGAGCATGACGTATAATAAGCGGAGCATCGCTTAAGTGAACCGGGGATCCGACAAACTCAACCTTGCCCAAAATCGGGTGATCGATTTCAACCAACATTTCGTTTACCGCTGTTTGTGGATCAGCGAGCGCTTCGCCAAGGGAACGCATAGGAGCACAAAGCAAATCTTGTTGCTCTAGACGATCGAGCCAATACTTCGTTGTATTGGTTTCAAAATTTGATGCAAAGAGCTTCTGCAAGAACGGCTTGTTTCTGCGCTGCGACGCCAAGTCCGGATACTGGTCTGAAATGTCTTCGATTTGCAGTGCATTGCAAATATCCTGCAATGGATTCGCCTTAAATGCACCAACCACAACCAATGCACCATCACTGGTATTGAATACGCCTGTAAGCGGCATGGCGGCCCAGTTAAGGACTTCCCGGTGCTTGCTCCACTGCGCGGCTTCCTGCATCTGCATAGCAATCATGGAATCGTAAAGCGACACGCTTACTTTTTGACCCTTGCCCGTCTTTTCACGCGATAACAGCGCTGCCAAAACACCCTGAACCAAGTGCATTCCTGCAGAATAATCGCACAAGGTTGTTGGGTAAATTGAGTGCGGGATTGAAGGATCCGATGTTTTTTCCATGACACCGCTCATAGCTTGGGCCAACACATCCTGACCGCCTTTGTGCGCATAGGGGCCTTTTTCGCCAAAACCTGTCCCGTTTGCACAGATGATCCGTGGATTGATCTCCTTCAAGTCTTCATAACCGAAGCCCAGACGATCCATCACGCCTGCACGAAAATTATCAACAACGACGTCACAAACACGCACCAAATCCAGCACCATTTGCTTGCCTTCTGGCGACTTTGTATCAATTTCAATGGATCGCTTATTGCGATTCAGAGACGAATAGACCGCATTGTTCATGGCCTCTTCAGAGGGCTCTCCAAAGAAATTTCGGGATAGGTCCCCAGAGCCTTTGCGCTCTACCTTGATAACATCCGCACCGAAGTCGGCCATCATCTGGGTTGCACACGGTCCCAGCATCACTTGCGTGAAATCGAGAATTCGGATGCCGTCCATCGGCTGACAAGATTGATCACTCATTTCAGGTCCTCACACAGCTACTGTGTCTTCGATTAACGCATTTGCTGATGGTACGTCGCCAGGATCAGCCCCTTGAGCACGCATTTGTTTTTGGATCTGTCGTGCATCCACATCGCGCAATGCGCAGTCACCCTTCAGAGCCAGGGACACAGCGATCCCTGCTGCTTCACCTTGCGACATGCATGGCGGAATCTCACGAGACATTTTTTGAGCATCGCTATCAACTGAGTAATGTCGGCCTGCAACGATCAGATTATCAATACCTTTCGGGAGCAAAGCGCGATATGGCGTGTAGTAATCCCGTCCACGGCACACGCTATCTGCAAAGTGCAAACGGCTCTGAACATCTTTCTTTGTCACCACATATTCGCCTTGCAAGAGGCGTGTTTGACGCACACCCATTTGCTCAGCAGCGCCAAGCATTTTGGCATTTTCAAAACCAGGGATGTTTTTACGCGCGAACTCTAGCAAGTTCATCATGCGCTCGCGGCCCTCATATTCGGCCGCAACCATATCCTCAGGCGACATGCCGTCATAACCCGGCATATGTGGACAATTACACCAGACAATGCCGGGCAGCGGCGTTTTCAACCACCACATACCCCAAGCACCTCCGATAACACGGCGAGCCTCACGATCGAGCTTTTTGTATGCTTCCGGTTCACTGTATTCAAATGCTTCAGCACGATCCGTATCAACATCACACAGGCGGAAAACTGTGGTTACAATGTATTGCCCGTCGATGAATGACGCTCCTGCAGAGGCTGCAACATCCAAATCACCACTGGCATCAATGACCATTTTCGCGCGAATTGCCTGACGACCCAGCTTGGTTTGGCAGATGACGCCGGTTACTTTGCCATCCTCAACTAGTGCCTCCGAGAACCAGCTGTGCAAACGCAAATTGACACCAGATTCTTTTACCAAATCAAGGCTCACGCGTTTCCATGCATCTGGATCAAATGCAACCGCGTGAATGATTGGTTGTGGCATGCCGGTTTTATGGAAATCGATACAGCCCCAGCGAGACCATTTCTGCCACATATCCCAGTTGGTTTGCAGATCTTCGGGTGGTGGATAAACCGCACCGTCCTGCTTTTCCATCCGGTCAACGAATTCGTTCACAATTCCGGTCGTGACAATTTCATTCCCTTCATTGACCATGTCATCCAACACCAGCACCATTCCGCCGGAGGCCATGCCCCC
>JBGCFS010000054.1:0-3435 GCA_045107035.1 Hyphomicrobiales bacterium | reverse complement strand
TTGGTGCGATCGTCCATGACCTCGCCCCCTATCTTGCTTATGTGGAATACTACGGGACGGCATTTGGTAAAGAGGGTTTATAGCCGAATTCGGATGCATCGCAGCATTTGGAAGGGGCTGCCCACAATGCCGGCCCTTTGCCGACATTCACACCATGCCCGACGCCGCGATGCGGCTTTTCGTATCGTGGACATTCGAAAAGATCAGCAAAATCGCGCGCTTTCCGAATACAAATTCAAGAACTTCCCATTGCACGTTAGACTTCCTGCATAACATGTTGGTAGCCCAGTCTGTGTATAACTTGCTCGCGTGAGGACAACAAAACCTTTAAGATGCGGCGTGGATTTGCCAGCATTCATATGCACGCCCGCACTCCAAAACCGCGCTCTTAATTTGGCAATGCCTTATAGAGCTATAGTCCCACTTTTTTGCGGCGCTTTCGAACCTTTGATTTAATCTTGTTACCCGACTTCACGCGTTCCGCGATCTCTTTTGCAGGTTTGTACCAGTCCTTTGTTTCGGGGTCTTGCTTCCACAAAATACCCTCGCTGTCTTTTGCATGTTTCCAGCACCGTTTGACCTCTGCGCCATCATCTTCTGGCTTTGATTTCCAGACCGCCTCATAGCACAGGCTTCCACCCGATGTGGCGTACCATTTACCGATGCCGACGCTATCTTCTTTCCAGATCGCTTCGAACTTACCACCGCCTCCCCAATATGAGCCACCCTTGCTCCAGATCCATGTTTTGCCATTGTAAATACTGATAATTTCCTTCCCGCTGACAGGGTTCTTTTTATCTGGAGAGTCTGACATTGCGCCTTGTGACAAGACAAAGGTGGTGATCAATGCCACGATTGGAACAGACATAAATCTGGTCTTCATTATTATTTATCCTCGAAGTTGGTTTGCAGGCTTTTGCTATGAATCACGCGGTCTTTCGGCGTCTTGAAACACCTGCAAACCCCAAGATACCAGCAATGAGCATCATGCCGGACGCTGGGAGCGGAACTGCCGAAATGCCATCAGTAACGGTTTCAAAAAGTACAGGGCTTGTATCAATGTCGATCAAATGTGCGAACTGAGCATATTCCCAATTAGGATCGACGCCTCCAAAGGGGTCCGCGATCGCTCTTCCATCTCCGTTGACAAGAGCCGTCAACTTTACAGTCGTGCCAGTCAAAAAGCTGTAGGTCCCAGATTGAATGGTGCGCCCTCCGACCCGGGCTTCGCGAATATAGAAATTTGGCCCGCCTGAAAATTGAACACTCGCATCAGCGAATCCTCCATTCGTTCCTCCTTCTGCAAGAAGTGACCAATCGTAAAAGAGTGGAATGGGTATAAGACCAACAAGGCCCGTGGCTTTATAAAACGCATCACTTGCTGTCGCTTCGATCCGATAAGTGTAGTCAGCCCTTGCGTAAGCCTGTTGATAGTTTCCATTAGAGGAGAAGTAGCTGCCAACCGCAAAGGCCGTTCCCGGAGAAATGCCGGCTGACGCAAAGTAAGGCCCCCCGTCACCGCCCCGACTAAAGCCAGAGCTTGCCTGAAGGATATAGTTGTACCCGTCTTGAGAAAGGTCGCCAGACACGACAGAAGCCGCATCAACCGACGTGGCAAAAGTGAGCGCCGCTATCGTTGATAGCGCGCTTGTTGCAGACAGTATTTTCATAGTTCCCCCTGTGAACACATCACATGTGCCCATCATCCCAATTACGTTGTTGTCCACGCGAAAGCCGTAAGATGATCCGCACAAAACAGCCGTCAGATTAACTGGCCGAACCAAGTCCGCATCCCCCAAATGGGTGAAGGAATATTATTTTCTTAAGAAATCAGTGCCAAAGCTCATCATCAAACGCACCAACTGCGTGCGTGTTGAACAATTGGTTTTCGCCAAAATGGATTTAACCTGAGACGCAATAGTCGTCACGGACCGCCCTCGTTGATCAGCGATTTGCGTATTTGTTAACCCGTCAGAAATCGCAGAAATGAGATCTGCCTCGGTTGCAGTCAAGCCATGTGCGACTTTGATTGCATCAATCTGTAACTGCCGAGGCCGACTTGTGTCTTCGCTGTAAAGAACGACGCCTTGAAATCGGGCTGTTCCCATTTCGGCGCTACGGTCCAGCGGAACAAATTCAATGCACAGATACCCGTTTGCTCCTGTTGGGATCGCTTCTTTGCGAGGCCGCGCACCAAAATTTCCATGGTTGAATGGCGAGGTTTGTAAGTACTGCCAGTGTTTTTGATGAACAGGTGTTTTAAAATTGAACTTACCATCTTCAGTGATCGAGAACACGCGGTGCTGGTCTAATTGTCTGTCAAACTCGGTATTTTTTGTCACCACCCTGCCAGCAGGGTCAAGGATGCAAATCCCGATATTCAGGCGATCGATTGCGCCTAACAGTCCCAAGTTGTCGGAGGCCATTTGATAGGCAGGTTGGCCCAGATCGAGTGCTTTGGCCAAATGCGGCAACAGAGTATTTAGGTAAGCCTTCTCTTCAGGGGTCAAACGACCACGGCTTTGTTCCAATTGAATAGCAAACCTGAAGGCACCGGTATTGTCTTTATTCAAAAGACACGCAGCGCGATGCAGTAATCCACCTTCTTGCAGTCGACGCACGCTTGGTAATGTCTTTAGAGTTTCAATATCGGGAGCTAAGATATCATCTTCCAACAGATTAAGTTCATCCATGTCGGATGTATGTCTGACGAGCGTCAGTTGATCCCGGCTCTCATCGATACGAAATTCGTCGAGGTATTGGTCAATGATTTCTTTGTGAACGGCGCTCGAGACGTAAGGCGTAGAGAGTTTCAAGTGCTGGCCATGGCCAGTATGCCTGAGAACCAAAGTCCCGACTGCATTGGCTTCATCGGCAACACGCTGAAGGACTTCAGGCCAAAGCTGGTCGTCTGCGGCAGCGTCGTAAATTTTCAGAATTGTTTCTTGAACTTTTTTAGTCATCGCTGGGCCGTGTATTGAATTCGACCCAAGAGCCATTTGTTTCCATACACTTGCACGTGGTCACACTGTTCGTCAAGCCATAGGGAGCACGCTGTAACTCAGCGCCAATACCAAAATGACAAACTTCAACTATGCGGCTAACAACCGCAGATTGATGGTTGAATACCATTGACAGAAATATGCGCCGCTAAGGTCATTTTTCCGGTTTTCTTTGGTCCAGAAAAACGATGCGGGTATGGCTCAATGCCGAACACTGCACAAACCAATGCACTTCAAAGTCCACTTTGGCATATCCCAAAACTCCCTTCGCGCTTGCAGCGAATGTCCGCAATCCGCCACGTGGTGTTTTTCGCTGCGTCCGCGAAATGCCATCAAGGCTAAGTGGAGCAATGGCCCCTACTTGAGAAAATCCTGCACGACAGATGGCTTTTTTGAGATCAACGCTAGGAGCACCTGAGCAGGACCGGTTGGA
>JBGCFS010000053.1:0-17814 GCA_045107035.1 Hyphomicrobiales bacterium | reverse complement strand
CGACGTTTAGCCTGATCCAGTGGCTGAGAGCAATCCTCATGACGAAAACCAACAATGCTAAGAACTTGTTCTCAAATGCATTAAAAGCCTATCAGTTTTAGGACTTTGCAGTCTGACGCTCGTTCACAATTAAATGTAAGCTAGGTCAATGGCTTACAAGAGAGTGTGGCGGATGGGGTGGGATTCGAACCCACGGTACGCTTTCACGCACGCCGGTTTTCAAGACCGGTGCCTTCAACCGCTCGGCCACCCATCCAGCAACTCGTTTTCGCGGTACACAGCCATATCTCTCAAACTAAGACGAATTGCAAGGATTAGTGTTGCAGAATTTGAAACATTCTTTGGAAAATTCGATCTAATGCCGAATTTCCCTCGTACAGACAGATAGTTGGAACCAATTTGGGAATAGTAGATGTTGTTAAAGCAGTTTCTGGGGTCATGTTTGACCACCATTGCAATGTTCACCGCTTTGTCATTTTTCGCTCCCAGCGCCCATGCGAAACAAGAGCTATCCGGCGCGGAAATTAAATCACTGATTACTGGAAAGCGAATATTCCTTAAAGTACCTTTAGGCGGAGAATTTCCGCTCAGGTACAATAGAAACGGAATGGTGTCTGGAGATGGTTCCGCCATGGGTTTAGGCAAATACATGGCACCAAAAGAAACCGGCAGATGGTGGGTACAGAACGACCAACTCTGTCAACAGTGGGAGTCGTGGTACAAGGGGCAGGTCGCTTGTTTTCAACTTTTTAAAACCGGAGAGAACAAACTACATTGGAAGCGAAATGATGGACGGTCTGGCAAGGCACGCATTGTAAACTGAAGATATGCAATTCATTTCCTCGGTAGCGAACAATTAACCGAGTTACCTATCTTTTGTCGAAAATTTGCATTCAATTGTATCGTTCGCTCGCATTCGATTCTGGTATTGTGCTTAAAACGTGATGAATTTGTTCAAAGGCGAACCTGTAATCATGTTTAGGCTCCAAAATTGTCGTACTATGAAACTCCCTACAATCTTGGGCGTGGGTGTTTTGTCGATAACCCTAGCTGCCTGTGGGGGCAGCGGATCTGGCATTAAAATTGACCCCAAATACGGTGTTGCTGCAAGTCCCAGAATGACAAATGCACCAAGCATTCCTTCTGGTGGCGGGCGTTATCAGGTTGGTAAACCTTACAAAATTGCTGGCAAATGGTATAAACCGCGTGAAGTAAAACAGTACGAAAAAACTGGCATGGCTTCTTGGTACGGAGACGCGTTCCATGGTCGCAAGACTGCGAATGGCGAACTGTACAATATGAATGCCTTCAGCGCAGCTCATCCAACATTGCCGCTGCCGAGTTACGTCCGCGTGACAAATGTAGCAAACAAGCATTCTGTGATTGTGCGGGTCAATGATCGTGGCCCATTTGCGCACAACCGGTTGATCGATCTGTCCAAAAGAACCGCGCAGGTTCTGGATTTTAAGAATGCTGGCGTTGCAAAGGTTCATGTTAAATACATCGGACGAGCCCCAGTTGATGGAGGCGATGCACAATTTCTCGCATCCTCAGTCAGGCAAAATGGCCGTCCCATGCATGGGTCTGGACGCAGAGCACACAATGAATCAGTGCCTGGAGCGATGCAGCACCAAACTGCATCATCGCAGAATTCCACTCCAATAAATGCCAGAGTTGCATTTCGTGAAAGTCAAAAAACCAACGGTGCACCGCTTCTTATTTGGGGTGATGAGGTCCCGCCGGTCGGCTCTGGGTACGTTTCAATGTATGTCGGAAACTGACACAAGGCCGTTTTACGCTAAAAACTGTTCATTTATACCTTCTGGCCTTCACAGCCACTTGTCTTGAATGGCCGGTCAAGGCATCTTGCAAGCATGTTGCGATACACTTTAAATTTCACTTTGTTTCTGTCCACCATTGCACTCTTGGCAATGCCCATTGGGTCTGCCTCTGCACAGCTGTATCAAAGCCGCGCCCGGCAGGCTATTTTAATAGATATGGAAACCGGCAGTATTTTGTTCCAGCAAGATGCTGAAAGGGCAGCGCCACCAGCTTCACTTACTAAAACAATGACTGCAGCAGTGGTGTTTGACGCACTAAAGCGCGGTGAAATTTCTATGGAGACCAAATTCAAAGTCTCAGAATATGCTTGGCGAACCGGCGGTGCACCGGCACGTGGCTCTACGATGTTTGCTGAATTAGGATCAAATATTTCTGTAGAAGACTTGCTTCGTGGCATGATTATCCAATCAGGCAACGATGCAGCAATAGTACTGGCTGAAGGGCTTTCCGGAAATGTTGACGCGTTCTCCAAGCGCATGAATGAATTTGGGAAAAAAATTGGGTTACTGCATTCCAATTTCGCAAATCCGAATGGATTGCCGCATCCAGACCAACGGGTTTCGCCCAGAGATCTGGCTACAATTGCACAGTATATTATTGAAGAGCATCCCGCGCTTTATAAGCTTTTTGCTGAACGAGAGTTCAAATGGAACGGAATTCGCCAATCTAACCGCAATCCTTTGCTGTCCGCGCCCATCGGTGCTGACGGACTTAAAACAGGATTCAGCGAGGAGGCAGGCTACGGGCTTGTTGGGTCTGCAATTCAGGACGGACGTCGATTAATCGCAGTGTTGATGGGCCTCAAGAAGGAGTCTGACCGCGCATTAGATGGTCGCCGTTTGCTCGAATGGGGCTTTACTGCCTTTGATGTGGTGGAGGTGTTTCCAGCCGATACAAAAGTTGGAGGCGTCCGCATTTATGGCAGCTCCCGTGGAAGAATTGATGTAAAAATAAACGAGCCCGTCGTTGCCTTGATGCCAAAACAAAGCAAGGACGCATTGGAGGGACGAATTGTCTACACAGGGCCCATTATGCTTCCAATATCTGAAGGCGAACAACTTGCTGAATTACATATTTTTTCCGGTAATCGTCTGGTGGTGACTGCACCACTTTTTGCGACGCAGGCTGTTGAACTTGGTGGCGTGTTTAGCCGAGCCCTTGATGGTGTCGGTGAGTTTTTGTTTGGTTGGCTTTAATATGAGTATAAGCGGACGCTTCATTACGTTTGAAGGCGGTGAGGGAAGTGGTAAATCAACGCAGATAAAACTGCTGGCTCAGCACTTGCGCAATTCGGATATCGATGTTGTTGAAACGAGAGAGCCGGGTGGCTCGCCAAACGCTGAGGCAATTCGGGAATACTTGCTAAGCGGACAAGCCGAGGGAAAAGGCGCTAAGGCCGAAGCCATGCTATTCGCCGCTGCTCGCATGGATCATGTAGAACAGATCATCGCACCAGCGTTAGAGCGAGGTACATGGGTTTTATGCGACCGGTTTATGGATTCCACGCGAGTGTATCAGGGCTTGGACCTGGAAACAGAGACAATAAATGTTCTGGAAAAAATCGCGGTTGGATCCTGTAAACCTGACTTAACAGTCCTTCTCGATTTGCCGGCAAAAATTGGTCTGGAGCGAGCTGGTTTACGAACACCAAATGCTCAAAAGGATCGGTTTGAAAAGGAAGGAGTTGAGGTGCATGAAGCACGTCGCGAAGCTTTTTTAAAATTGGCTCATAGTGCGCCAGGTCGTATTTTTGTATTTGATGCGTCAAAAAGCGTCGAAACACTAAGCGCAGACATTTGGAAGCGGTGCCGAAAGCAATTTGGCGTGCGATTGAAGCACCAACGTTGAGCTTGTAAAACACAGTCACAAACATGTGAATCTAAAAGTGTAATTCTCCTAGGAAACACAGGGCATTCGCACTGAGTTATATTGCTTTATTCCGGCATAGACTTGTATTCCTAAACACGGTTTACGTCAGAACTCCGACAGTAAAATTTTAGGATGCTAAGTTCGGCCGAACATACCTTATCTCTTGAATTTATGATCCAGCGGTGTTAGTTGCCAAGCTATTCGCAGAATTGAATTACCGTCTGCAAATGGGGAATAGGTTAACGGTAGACCCGCGGACTCTGACTCCGCTAGTCCTGGTTCGAATCCAGGTTCCCCAGCCAGAATATTCCCTTAGTTTTAATTTTGTACATTCCGGCTAGAAAACAGGTTCGAGCATGCTCCAAAAACTAGTTCCACCAGCCCTCGTGGGAGCGCTGGGGTTGTCGCAAAACTCCATCTCCTGATGCGGGTGGTTCAATTTCCAATAAATAGCGATGTGCCGGGCTCATCCGCTCGAATAGGAACGGCGTCAAATGGTCGAGTTGAAGTAGTTGTTGGGGTAGATCCCGGCGAGTATAAGTCAGATGTAGCATGCGACGGGGGATATCTTGCTTTTTGAGCGTCCCAGAATGCCACATTGCAGAATTGCAAATGACTGCTGATCCCGCTGGAGCGGTCACCAGCACTTCACCGGGGTAAGGAGCCCCAAGATCTTCAGGTACTTTGGCCTGTTCTTCCACTGTCAGTGGTTTCGGCTCCCAGGTTCCTTGGTTCACCACCGGAACATTAATTGATGCCCAGTTTTGGGAACCAGGAATAACCCGCGTAGGTCCGTTTTCAAGCGTCATATCGTCGAGCATAATCATAGCATTGACCACCCACCAATCGTCTTCGAATGTCCGTGGAACATCAACATGCAGATCCTGTTGTCCATATCCTTTCACCGGATCGCGCAAGTTTGCTCCGTGAACTTTTATTTCACCCAACAGATAGTGGGCAGCAGACAATATTTCAGGAACTTCCAAACAGATATCGAAAGCGGAAGTCTTGTTAAATATATTGGATATTCGTCGAGCTCCCGGTTCCACATGAACCTCATGTCCACCCCGGTTGTTTTCATCTGCATGAATACGCTCAAATGCATCGCGCATCTGGATCAATGTCGATGAAGAGATCAGATTATCGACTGTAAAAAAACCTTGTTTATCCAACTCATTCTTTTGAGAATCAGATAACTCTGAGCGGACGCCGATTTCTCTCAATGCTTGCTTGGTATACATTTTTTGTCTCCCAATTATTAGTCATCCCGCGGCAACTAAAGCTGAGCGTAAACATAGTGTTCGGTCGACAAGTCTAAAAGTCAATCAACAAGCTTATTTGTATACGTAAATTTACTTGCAAAGCAGGATTGGATGCTTTGACCTTTAGTGCTTTTGCCGCCATATTTGAGCAATGAGTTCACCGCAAAAGACCACCAAAGTAAAAATGCCGGCAGACGAAAAACTGCATCCCGCTCATGTTGTCGCCATTCGGCCTGAGGTGGATGGAATGAGCTGCAAACGCGGCGACTATGTTCTTTCTGTTCAAACACCTATAGGAACCCGAAACGTAGTGATGCCGGTACATGGCACTGCGAATGTAAAAGTCGACTTGATGCAGGAAGTTGCACCCCAAACTGTGCTGTTTAGTGTGACGCAAACGCTGAAAACGCCAATCAATTCATCAAATGGAAGCGCTCATGTAAGTGCGGATAAGGCGACCTCAAGATCTGAACCAAAGCAAAAAACAACAGATTTCGTGTCTGCAACCGATAGTGCTGGTTGGAATATCGCAAAAATAGCATTCTGTATTTTTGCTTTGGCTTTTGCCGCATTTCTACCTGGTGTATTATTTATCTTATTTGGGAGCACTTTTCCAAATTCTCTGTCTTCCATTGGAATTGCGGTCGGCGTTGGCTTCTTGTTGCTGACTTGTGTTTGGTTCCTATCTAGAAGTCGGCTATTTTCAACACGTGCCGTGAGCAAAGCAATAGCGCCAGTTTCCTTAATCGTATTCGGTGGATTGCTCGCGTTGGGGACGTTGTTTCCACAGTTTAGAGAATTCCAAAAATCCATTGGAGAGCCATTCGGATCTCTTATTCGCGGGCAGCTCAATGCCATAGGTTATTCGCCATTGGCTCCGAAGCAAGTCATCATTTCATTGCCAAATGAGAATACCTCTGCAAGTAATTTGTTCGAACCGCAGATTGGTGAAGTCATTTTGGTCGGATTCGATTTTTGTCCAAGAGGTTGGGTTTCAGCCGATGGGCAGCTCATGCCCATTGCCCGGTACTCAGCTCTGTTTTCACTCTTTGGAACTTCCTACGGTGGAGATGGACGCACTACCTTCGCCTTGCCAGATTTACGCGGGCGCGCACCAACCCACATACAAGATAGGGACAACAGTTTCGGAGTTGGCTTGGGCCAAAAGACGGGGCCGCAGGCCATTGCAGTGACGCCTGGTTCAGAAAAATTCGCAGTCGGCACACCTGATCTTGCAATGAATTACTGCATCGCCTTGGAAGGTAAATTCCCGGCCAGGAGTTGAAGTTGGAGCACACCATGGAAATTGATAAAGCTAGCCACGGCACTTATAAGTCAAAGGCGCCACCAAACATTTTAGTGAAAATTCGTCGCACACTCATAATGTTGATTGCTACAACAGCAACTATATTTGTTGGTTGTGCTGGTGTTAGTGCAGAACCTTTTGTTGGCCAAGTCATGATTACTGCCAGTAGTTTCTGTCCTCGGGGATGGGTCGAGGCCAATGGACAATTGATAGCAATCTCATCAAATGAAGCACTATTTTCGCTTTATGGAACGACTTACGGAGGTGACGGGAGAACATCATTTGGTTTACCGGATCTTCGGGGGCGCATTGCTATTCACAAAGGTGAAGGACCAGGGTTGTTACCGCGCGAGTTGGGCAGTTCAGCCGGATCTGATTTCGTCAGTATTACTGAAGGTAACAAGGAGACATATGCAGGACCGCCCAGCCTTGCACTGCTTTACTGCGTCGCTTATGTCGGGATATATCCGTCCAGAAATTAATGCAAACTTATGATTTCGCGCAGCTGACAAGTCACGCCTCAAAAATGGAACCGAGACTATACTTACCTTTGTAGATGCGAAGTAACTACTGCCAGCCAAATGGCATAAAGAGATCGGCAATATACACCGTATATCCAGGCCATTCTAAATAAAGAGACTACCGCAAAAGTTCATGCACTTTATCTGCAGCTTGCTTTGCGAACCCCGAAAGATCACCAAAACTCTTTGGAACAGCGTGTTCAATACCCTTCGCAATAGCCTCGTGATTCCACATGGGCGTCGACGAGATTGAAATTATATTCTTAAGATTGAAATGTTGCAGATCAAGGATGTGGAAAGACGCATTCATTTTGCAGTCCCGATCAAGAAGGATCGCATCGAACTGACGCTCTGGGTGGGCATTCACGAGTTGAAGGACCGCATCACTAGTGGAGAGCAACGTCACATCCAGATCATATGGCGCCAACAATGGCTCCATCTTGTGTAGTGCGAGCAAGAGGAGACCACCTACCTCTAGATCATCCTCGAGTATCAAAAGCCGTTACAGTTTAGGGGGAGATTTAGGCAATTCCAGGTTTCCGTATTCATTGTTACATCTGACGTAACTTCGTAAGGTGTAACTCGATTTCGATGTCTGCAATTAGGCTGCCCAAAACACCCTGTCCATTGGTATATTCCCCATCAGTATCATTGTAGTTTGAATGCAGTTCAAGCAGATTTGTAAGAATTTCGACGCGAGGATTGTTACTGTTAGAGCCTTCAAAGACATTTGCAATCACTTTCCTCGCCCGCGCTACTGCTGTGATTGCAACTGCACTGTCATATTGGCTGGATTGCGCAGCCAATGCATGTTTTTCCACTTTGGAATTTATCCGGTCGATCAAATTCATCCGGTTAGATAATTCAAATCAAATGACGACATTAACTTGATTGCTCATAATCTTGAATTTTCCGCAACAGCGTCAAGGCACTGTCAAATGTCTCGGCGCCCAATTGTTGTTTTAGCTTCAAATTGAAATTCAATGCATCGCTTGAGAGCTTTTTGAAGGTTGATTGGCCAAGCGTTGTTAGGTGAAGCGTTTGTACTCTTCTGTCTTCGCTATTATCGGTTCGCGTTAGCCATTTCCTCTGTTCCAATGAATAGACTGCACGTGAAACTTTTGTTTTATGTAACTTGGCTGCCGCTCCAATCTGGGTAGCGGTCATGGCGCCTTTTTGTCCCAGATGGGCAAACACACGCCATTCGGTCCTCGTCATGCCGTATCCATCGCGGTAAATTTTAGCAAAGGATTGGCTAAGCGCTTCTGATGCTTGATGTAACTCAAAAGGTAGGAATGTTTCTAGTTCAAATTGATCCGGGTCAATATTCGCCATGCTTCACTCCATGTCCGGCTGGGCATCTACAAACGCCGGGTGAGCATCACAAAGCGTCTTGATCGCCCGGATATTTGGGCAGTCATGATATGCAGCTCCCCAACGATCAGCATTATAGAGCTGCGGGATCAAACAGATCTCGGCAAGTCCTGGCTGATCGCCAACAGCGTAGGGTGCGGGTTTAAGACCTGCCAATAAGGTTTCAAAAGCCAATAGGCCTGGTCGTATAAAATGCTGCATCCATTCTATGCGGGTGTCATCTCCACCGTTTGAAATCTCTAGTGCATGGTTCGCAACACGAAGATTGCAAACTGGGTGGACATCAATAGCAAGAGAATGGGCAAGGGCTTGAACCTTGGCTCGCAATGCATTTTCATCAGGCAAAAGCTTCAATCCACGCGAGGCATTCAGGTATTCGATGATGGCAAGAGATTGTGTGAGTTCCATACCATCGATTGCCAAGACAGGTACAAGGCCTTGCGGATTGCGCTCCTTATGCGCTTCAGATCTATGTTCACCTTTCAGCAAATTCACAAGCACTTTGTCGTAACTTAATCCCGCCAAGTTCAGGGCTATGCGCACCCTGTAACAGGCAGACGAGCGGGCATAGTCGAAAAGGGTGATGTTACTCATTGCCGATGTCTCGCGCTTTGGAAAGTAGTGTCTGAAGCGTTCTGAAGTCACCAATTTGGTTCGCCATTATCAGAACCAATCGCGCATTCAAGGCGTGACTTTCGTTCTCATCCAAGCCTTCATGAATGTTCATCAATGCGCTATAGAAATCGTCACCGTGTTCGCCTAAATTATCTAAAATTTCAACGCGTTTACTCATTTGGCGTCTCCCTGAGGAGTTTTGATTGAAGTACATCAGAGACTACGTTCGCCACAGAATTATGTGTTGGGGCCTGAAATGAAGCAAGCAAGTAGCCATCAGGCCTGAATAAGTAGGCTTTTCCCAACCCATATCGCTGAACGCCAAACCCTTCAACATCTTGGAAAACTGGGTAGTGATCACTGTGTTGCGAGATACCAATACGTTTCACTCCACTGACATTGGGCAAATCCACATCACCAAATCCCACTAGCGTAAAACTATTTTGAATTTCAGAACTCAGCCATTTTTGAGTGCCTGCTTCATCTAAAGGCACATCGACCACTGTTTCGCCAATTGAGATACAAGTTTCGTCTGAAGTGTCCGCGCCAATTTCTTTCGCTCCTTCAGGTAGGGTGCAAGGCAGCGAAAGCCGACCCGAGTTTATAAGCCTTCTCGCAAAAGGGAAGTCTTTTGAAAGTCTCAGAACTTCATTTCGGAAGATGGATTCAATGGCAGATTTTGGGGTCATAAAGTTTGTGGCGCGCGACGAATTGAGAATATTCTCATCCGCCCCATAACCCCGCTCGGTATTATAAGTTTCAAGCAACGTTTCCGGTGCGGTCTTCGTCAGAACAGCAGCAAGTTTCCAGCAAAGATTGTCCACGTCCTGTATGCCGCCATTCCCACCGCGTGCTCCAAAGGGCGAAACAACATGGGCGCTATCACCGACGAAGATTACACGGTTGTGTACAAAGCGGTCCAGCTTGGCACATCTAAATTTATATACGCTCTTCCAATCCAGCTGAAATGATTTGTCGCCAACAATTGCTTTGATACGAGGCAACACTTTTTCGTCGGTTGCTTCCGTTTTAGGATCAGCCTCGGGCCCTAGCTGGAGATCAATACGATAAATATTGTCAGGCTGCTTATGCAGCAAAGCGGATTGGCCATTGTGAAAATCAGGTTCGAACCAAAACCATCGCTCAGGTATGTCTGTTTCAAATGGGTTTTCGTCCATTTCAACATCAACTATTAGAAAATGTTCTTCGAAGGTCTGTCCTTCGAAAGGCAGGTGCATTCGCTTACGCGTAGGGGACCCAGCACCATCACATGCCAGAACATATTCCGCTTTGACTTCGTATGCACCAAAAGGAGTTTCAATAGTTAGATCAACATGTTCGCCAAGGTCCTTATGATCTTTAACGCAATTCTTGAATCGTAGATCAATCAATTCTGGAAACTCAAGCGCACGTTCTACCAGATACTGTTCGACATAGTATTGTTGTAGGTTGATAAACGCCGGGAACTTATGACCGTCCTCTGGCAGTAAATCGAAATTATAAACCTCAGAATCTTTGTGAAACAGTCGTCCGGTTTGCCATGTTACACCCTTTGCCAACATTCGTTCGCCAACACCCAGACGATCAAATATCTCTAACGACCGTTTAGCCCAGCAAATAGCCCTCGAACCGACAGAAACTACGTTGTTGTCGTCCAACACCACCGACGCGATTCCGTGTGTGGCCAAATCAATTGCGGCAGACAGTCCAATTGGTCCGGCACCGATGATAGCAACTGCATATTTTGCGGGAGCATTCACTTCCTCCATGAGTTCTGGTGGTGCCAAGACTTCAAAGGGTTGATATTGATAGCGTGGCATGGATGTTACCCCTGCAACTGTTCCCACATTTCGATATCTCTTTGAGCAGTCCAAATTCGTGGTGTTTCAATACCGCGCGCTTCATCAAATGCACGAGCAACATTGAACGGTAGACAGTGTTCATAGATGGCGTAATCTTCGAACTTCGCATCACATACCGCACGGACTGCATCCCATGCTTCTTTTAGGTTGCCGCCACGAGCTGCAACTCTTGCAGCCGGTTTATAGGTGCTTTGTACAAAATCACGGGTGCATTCTATGGCTGCATTCACCATTTCTTTGCCAAGCAGCGCATCGCCACGTCCAGGGGCAATCGCATCAACATCGAACCACTTAATAGCATCCAAGGTATCACCCCAATCGGCGAAATGTCCGTCGCCACAATAGCAAGCGGAATGATACTCCACGATATCGCCAGTAAACATCACGTTTTGGTCTGGCACATGCGCTACAATGTCACCAGCGGTGTGCGCACGACCTAGGTGCATTAAATTAACCTGCCGATTGCCGAGATAAATGGTCATCGTCTCGCTGAATGTTGTCGTTGGCCATGTGAGCCCAGGGATGCTCTCATGCCCTTCAAACAGGCGAGGGAACCTTTGGAACTCACTGTCCCAGTCTTCTTGGCCGCGTTCCACAACCATTGCACGCGCGGCATCCGACATAATAATTTGATCCGCGCCAAATGCAGAAGCGCCTAAAACGCGGACAGCATGGTAGTGCGTAAGGACGACGTGAGAAATTGGTTTGTCTGTAACCTCTCGCACCTTTTCGATAACCTTGCCAGCAAGGCGTGGTGTCGCCTGGGCTTCAATAATCATCACACTGTCATCACCAATTATGACACCTGAATTGGGGTCACCTTCGGCAGTAAAAGCCCACAACCCGTCACCAACCTCTGTAAAACTAATATTTTTCTCGGTCAGATCACCGGCAGATGCAAAGGCTTTAGACATTATGTTTCTCAACTGTTTGTTCGATTGCGCCAAAAATTGAATTACCTAGATCATCTTTCATTTCAATTCGCACGGTGTCGCCAAATTTCATGAAGGATGTAGACGGTTTTCCATGGTCAATTGTCTCAATCATACGGGTTTCAGCGATGCAAGAGTAACCGACACCACCTTCAGTTATTGGCTTGCTAGGATTTCCATCTAGTTTATTTGAAACTGTTCCAGAGCCGACAATTGCCCCAGCACCAAGTGAACGCGTTTTGGCGGCATGACTAACCAGTTGCGCGAAATTGAATGTCATATCAATTCCGGCATTGGCGCGGCCAAACGGCTCTCCATTATAATCAACACAAAGTGGCAGGTGCACCTTTCCATCTTTCCACGCTTCACCTAATTCCTCTGGTGTAACAGCGACTGGCGAAAATGCTGAAGATGGTTTTGAATGGAAAAAGCCGAAACCTTTGCCGAGTTCACTAGGAATAAGACCGCGTAGTGATACATCATTCACCAACATGAAAAGGCGTATTGCTTTCGAAGCCACATCCTCATCAGCACCCATAGGCACATCATCGACGATGACTGCTACTTCACCTTCCATATCGATCCCGTAGGCCTCGTCAGCGATTGCAATTGGGTCGCGAGGCGCCAGAAAAGTATCTGAACCACCTTGGTACATGAGAGGATCAGTCCAAAAGCTTGCTGGCATCTCAGCATTTCTAGCTTTTCTGACCAACTCAACGTGGTTCACATACGCGGAACCATCTGCCCATTGGTATGCTCGCGGCAACGGAGAGAGCGCATCGTTTTCACGGAACCTTTGTATCGGTTGAGATCCATTCTCAAGGCTTTCGGCAACCCGCATCAATCTGGGTGAAACCATTTCCCAATTGTCCAAAGCAAATTGAAGTGTTGGTGAAATGTGTCCAACTGCAGAGCATTGAGTCAGGTCACGCGAAACAACAACCAATATGCCGTCCCTCGTTCCATTTCTAAGTGTAGCAAGTTTCATAAATTGGCTCCTGTGTAATCTTTGTGTGTTTTGCCAGCTTGCATTTCACTTGATGCCAGGTGTTCCATCGAATTTCTTTTCGATGTCATTCCAACAGTCCTGATACTCATCTTGAAGCGGCGCGTCGTTTGCGGCAAAGCGCGTTAAATGTTGCGGGAAGCGGGTCTCAAACATAAACGACATTGTACTGTCCAGCTTTTCAGCTTCAAGCTCAGTGTTCGAGGCTTGTTCAAAAGCAGGCGCATCTGGACCGTGAGGCAACATCATATTGTGCAAACTGGTTCCTCCCGGAATAAAACCTTCAGGCTTGGCATCATAGATACCATAAATATTGCCCATCAGTTCGGACATGATGTTCTTGTGATACCAAGGTGGGCGGAATGTGTTTTCCGCGACCATCCATCGCTCTCGGAAAAGCACGAAGTCAATGTTTGCTGTTCCTTCCACTCCGGATGGCGCGGTAAGAACAGTAAAAATCGAAGGGTCCGGATGATCAAACAGGATGGCGCCAACCGGGCTAAATGTACGAAGATCATACTTGCAGGGTGCGTAATTCCCATGCCAGGCCACTACATCTAATGGAGAATGGCCAATATAGGTTTCATGAAATTGGCCACACCATTTCACGACCACACGGGATCTGGTTTCACTATCTTCAAAGGCAGCAACTGGCGTCTTGAAATCTCTAGGATTTGCTAAGCAGTTTGCACCAATGGGGCCGCGGCCAGGCATATCAAACTTCTGACCGTAGTTTTCACAAACGAAACCGCGGGCAGGGCCCTTAATAACTTCTACGCGGTAAACCATTCCACGCGGAATGACTGCAATTTCTTTCGGCTCTAAATCAATAACACCAAGCTCTGTGCAAAAGCGCAGTCGGCCCTCTTGGGGGACAATAAGTAGCTCGCTATCAGCGGAGTAAAAATAGTCGTTTTCCATTGATTTGTTGGCGAGATAAATATGTGTTGCCATTCCCACTTGGGTATTCACATCACCAGCAGTCGTCATGGTCCGCATGCCGTCAACAAATGTAAGTTCCTCATCAGTGTGAGGGACTGGGTCCCAGCGATACTGACCAAGGCTAATCACGTCATCAATGATATGAGGTGCCGACTTCCAATAGGGTCGTTCAATCTTCTGAAATTTACCTGTATGTTTCACAGATGGCCGAATGCGATAGCACCAGGTGCGTTCGTTTTGTCCTCTGGGAGCTGTGAAAGCAGTGCCGGATAGTTGCTCGGCATATAGACCGTAGGCACACTTTTGCGGACTGTTCATGCCTTGTGGCAAGGCCCCGGGTAGCGCCTCAGTTTCAAAATCGTTTCCGAATCCGGGCATATAGGATTCCGGATTTGGGATGGGCTGATTTTCTAAAGTTTTGCCTGTCACTGGCTGACCACCTGATTAGTTTTGCTTGGTGTCATTCGTAACAGTTAATTTTGTAACTAAAAAGCATTATCGCTATTCGCATCGTGCGCCCAGCTTAACTCTAAATAAGAGGCACGTCAGCTCAGCTTTCTTTCCAAGCGCGAGAAATACTATCTTCCAGCGGCTTAACCAAATACTGCAATGGCGTACGTGCGCCTGTATTAATAAAGACTTCGGCAGAAAGGCCTGGCTGAATGATACTGAGCAACTCTTTATCCATATCGTTCTCATTTAGTTCCGCGCGCACCAGGAAATATGATTTTCCTACCTGCTCGTCAAAAAGGCTATCTGCGGAAACATAAGTAAGTTTGCTGCTAAAATTGTCTAATGAGCGAGCTTTACTTGAAACAAATTTCAAATCCACTGTCTGCCCCATATGTACCAAGTCTATATCTTTCACTTCAACCTTGGCTTCAACCAATAGTCCCTGTTCCTCTGGCAAAATCTCCAACAACAGTTCACCTGGCGCAATAATTCCACCAACAGTGTGGACAGATAGACCAACTACAATCCCGGCAGCGGTGGCCCGTATCTCTGAAAGAGCCAAACTGTGAGCTGCAGTTTCCATTTGCTCGATGATTTCATTTAATTGGCGTTGGTTTTCCGTAAGTTCTGAATTTGCACGTTCGTGAAATTCTGCCTTAATTCGGCTGCGGTTTTGATTGGCTTCAGCAATCGATCTTTTGACCGAACCAATTTGAGAGCCAGTCTCTGCATGAAGCCCTTCAAGGTTTGCAGTCTCGCGCTGCAACTCAAGAAGTTTTGTGCGGGAGGTAAGACCTTTTTTAAACAGCATTTCAAGGTCTTGAGATTCATTTTTCATGGATTCTATTTGATATTCGAGCGCTGTAACCTTTGACTTTAGACCTTCAGTCTGCTGGCCCATTTGTGCGATCTGTTCATCAATCATTTCTTCGCTGCTATGAATCATCTGCAGTCGAGCTACCAACAGTGGAGTCTGATTTTGAATCTGCTGAATTATCTGGTGCTGATCTTCCAAGCTTGATTTTGGCATGGTCATCTTGTCTTCCAATCGGAGTTCTGCCTCCAATCGAGAAATCGTTGCCAGAATGTGGTTCTTCCTGTTTTTCAAAAGATCAAAACTGTTTCTAGCTCTTGTGGCATCAAGACGAATAATCACCTGTCCAGAAGTAACTACATCGCCATCATTGACCAGAATTTCTTCAACAATACCGCCTTCGTTGTGTTGAACTGACTTCCTGTTCTTCAGAACTTTAACACTGCCGGAAGCAATGACCGATCCGGAGATCGAAGCCGTAGCCGACCAAATCCCAAACCCGCCGAAAGCAAGCGCCAAAACGATGATTGCGCCAAGTTTTGCTCGCTTGATGCCCTTGTTGTTCCAATCACTATCCATGATGTTTCCTTATGCTACCGCAGCTAGTTGATTGAGGAACTTGGCCTTTTCGTCAAACATCCGGATTTTGCCATCTGCGAGCGCTAAAACCATATCCATTTGGGCTAAGAGAGAAGATTTGTGCGTTACGAGAACAATCGTGGTGCCAGCTTTTTTCAATGTGGAGATTGCTTGCACCAGAGCAACTTCTCCCGCGCTGTCCAGGTGAGCATTTGGTTCATCCAACACAACAAGCGATGGTTTGCAGTAAACTGCTCTTGCAAGCGCAATGCGTTGACGTTGACCCGGACTCAGCGGTTGACCAGTGCTCTCAATTTGAGTTCCGAAACCATCAGGCAGCCGGTTTATGATATCGGCCACATCGGCCAAGTTCGCTGCCATATGTATTTCTCTTTCATCTCCATCTGAGAAACGACATATATTCTGCGCAACAGTGCCTTCAAATAACTGGACGTTTTGAGGTAAAAAGCCAACATTTTGGCCCCGTTGAGCATCGAGCCAGTGCCTATGCTCAACCCCATCAAGCCGAACACTTCCAGAATCGGCGTCAAATGCACCTGCAATAAGACGTGCTAACGTCGATTTGCCGGCCCCACTGGGCCCAACAATAGCCAAGGCGCACCCAGGTTCCAGAGCGAATTCGATTTTATGCAATATTGGCGTTTTGGAACCCGGTACGAAGGCTGTAACAGATGCCAAGTTCAGAGCACCCTTCGGCTTGGGTTGTGAAATTGGTTCCTCTGTCTGATTATCCGTCATTTTGATGTATTTTGACAATCTGCTACGAGCGCCGCGGACCTGTAATATGGAACGCCATCCCGAAACAACTTGCTCAATGGGTGCCAAGGATTTTCCCATCAAAATCGAGCCTGCAACCATTGCACCAGCGGACATATCACCCCTGATCACCAACAAAGCCCCGAAACCCAAAATTGCCATTTGTAGGAGTGGTCTAAAAAACTTTGTTAGGCCTTTCAGAAACGCCGCCCGATCATTTGCCAAAGTTTGTAGTTGAGCCCCGCGTTCAAAAGAACCTCTCCAAACGGTCTCTAGATGCCCAAGCATTCCCATTGATTTTACGGAATCTGAGTTTTCAATCATCTTTTCAACCAACTGAGCAGAGCAGCCATTTTTCTCAAACGCTTCTGCGTGCAATTTCTTGGTTGAAACTTCGGTCAAAGCCGCAAGAAATGTTAGAATTATAGCGCCAACTATCGCGGTGAAACCAAGCAATGGGTGCAATACAAAGAGGACAGCCAGGAATATAGGTGTCCATGGGATATCCATGCACGCAATCAATGTGCTCCCTGAGTAAAACTTTTGTACAGTCTCCAAATCCTGGAGCGGCTTTTCTTTGGATGAATGCCCTCCAACAGAGGCTTTGGTTGCAAGTGCTTTGAGAATTTGAGGGGCGAGTCCAAGTTGATATTGAATCGAAAAATTATTGGCCAACTGCGCTCGAAACCCTTCTAAGAGCCCGCTTGCGAAAAGCATGGCAGCTGCCGCGATAGAGAGGAAAATCAGTGTATCTACACTACCGGACGAAACAACCCGATCATATATTTGCAACATGTAGAGCGGGCTGGTTAGCATCAAAATGTTGATAAAGAAACTGACGAAAACAAGATGTCCAAATTTCATTTTCGATCGGGTCTTTGAACTTGCCGTGCCAGACTTTTGAGGCGTGCTGATGTCTATTTTGGACATAAATGTAATTATCCGGGTTTGAATCGATAGATCCTCTGAAGAGGCTAATCTCCGGAAAGTGAAATGCCAGAAGCTCCATCCACCAAAAAGCAGAGATTATTTCAATCTGTATGGAGTTTATCGATACGTGAGCCGTTTCAATTTTTTATGAAACTGCAAAATAGAATAATAATAAAAATTTATGTAAATATAATTACAATACAATAATATTGATAATATAATTCGTATTACATATTAAAAATTCAATAAATTTATCGTTTCATATATATATTCATATTTTTAATAAATAGAATATTGCTCTTCAATATAACAAATTCTGTTGTTACCGATTTAATACTACAAAGCGAGTTGTATAACTTATGGTTGTGCAAGTGTTGTATTAGTATCGGAGATGTATATGTCTATTGAAGCGGTTTCCACATTGCCTTCAGATTATGGATTAGTTGATGGAGTTTTGGCTGTTGGCGGTATTCCAGGTGTTCAGGACTTTAGTGGCGAGCGTGGTGATCATTTGGAGTTGGCACACAGTGATGCTTTGGCTTTGGCCAATGGAACACTTGCACTGAGCTTTACAGCAGATGATCTCAATGGCACTCGTGCATTGCTAACGAAGGATGCCAGTGGTTATGGCGAGGGCGGTCATCTTGCGGTCTATCTTCAAAATGGCTGGTTGAAGGTTCGGGTGCAATCTGATGAAGGTTCCAAATACCTTCAGGTCAAAGACACACAG
>JBGCFS010000052.1:0-16978 GCA_045107035.1 Hyphomicrobiales bacterium | reverse complement strand
CTCTGGGCTTACGCCCGGTGATTGCTCCCGAGTTGGAATTTTACCTCGTGAAACCCAACACGGATCCGGACTATCCTCTAGAACCACCTGTCGGGCGTTCCGGCAGGTCAGAAAGTGGTCGCCAGCTTTATTCGATTTCAGCAGTCAATGAGTTCGATGATCTGTTCGACGACATCTATGACTACTCGGAAGCACAGGGATTGGCGATTGATACATTGGTGCATGAAGAAGGCGCCGGGCAGATGGAAATCAACTTGCGCCATGGCGATCCGCTAACATTGGCTGATCAGGTATTTCTGTTCAAGCGGACTATTCGAGAAGCTGCTTTACGCCACAATATGTATGCCACGTTTATGGCGAAGCCGATTGAGGGGGAACCTGCATCCTCCATGCACATTCATCAATCCATTGTGCATGCCGATACCGGCGCCAATGCTTTTTCCGATGCAGCAGGCGCACCAACCGATCTGTTTTATAACTTTCTTGCCGGGCAGAATAAGTTTCTACCAAATGTCATGTGCATCCTTGCGCCTTATGTGAACTCATATCGCAGGCTTTCCCGCAACACAGAAGTTGCGGTGAATGTGAACTGGGGTAACGACAACCGAACTGTGGGCTTGAGAGTTCCCATGTCTGGTCCTGAAGCACGACGTGTTGAAAATAGAATTCCCTGCTCGGATGCAAATCCGTATTTGGCAATCGCGTCTAGTTTGGCTTGTGGATTGATCGGCATCAAAGCGAAAATGACGCCACCACCTGCACACAATAGTTCGGCCGAAGATTTGCCTTACGGTGTCCCGCGTGGGTTGCTTGAAGCTGTCGATAGTTTTCAAAAATGCCCCGAGCTGGTTGAAATTTTTGGTCGCCGTTTTGTTGGAACTTACTGTGCGATCAAGCTACAGGAGTACGAAACGTTTATGGCTGTTATCAGCCCCTGGGAACGTGAATACCTTTTGCTGAATGTGTGAGTTTGTATGAACAAAATTTCAAATGAGTTTCCAACATCACAGTTGCAGGAAGCAGATGCCGCACATCATCTTCACCCATTTAGCGACCATGAAAGCCTGAACAAAGAAAAGAGCCGTGTCATTGTGCGTGGTGACGGCGTTTTCTTGTGGGATTCTGACGGCAATCGTTTTGTGGATGGTATGGCAGGCCTATGGTGCGTGAATGTTGGTCATGGTCGCGATGAAATCGCAGACGCTGTTCGCGACCAAATGCAACAGCTCTCCTATTACAATACATTCTTCAAAACGACCCATCCGCCTGTTGTGGCTCTCTCCCAAAAGCTTGCTGAACTTTCGCCTGATGGTTTTAACCGGGTATTCTTTGCAGGTTCCGGCTCTGAAGCAAATGACACCGTGTTGCGGATGGTGCGCCATTATTGGGCGACACTAGGTCAACCAGAGAAAAGCATCATTATTGGCCGCCACAATGGCTATCACGGCTCCACGGTTGCAGGTTCAAGTCTTGGTGGCATGGATGTAATGCATACTCAGGGCGGCATGGTGGAAGGTGTCAGTCACATTCGACAACCTTATTGGTTTAATGAAGGTGGAGACCTTGATCCCAATGAGTTTGGGTTGTTGTGCGCCAAGGCATTGGAAGACGAAATCGATGCGCTGGGCGAGGCAAACGTTGCTGCGTTCATAGCGGAACCCATACAGGGTGCGGGCGGCGTCATTGTTCCGCCGGCAACATATTGGCCCGAAATCAACCGCATTTGCCGAGAGCGCAATATTTTGCTTATAGCAGACGAAGTGATTTGCGGATTTGGCCGTACCGGCAATTGGTGGGGCAGCGATACTTTCGGTATTAGACCAGACCTAATGCCCATCGCCAAAGGCCTATCTTCCGGGTATCTGCCTATCGGTGGCGTTTTGGTGAATGATCGCATCGGAGATGTCATAACATCGGGCGGTGGCGAATTCTTTCACGGTTATACCTATTCGGGCCACCCAGCCTCTTGTGCCGCGGCACTTAAAAACATCGAAATTCTTCAACGAGAAAACCTTGTGGAGCGTGTTCGAGATGATATCGGGCCTTATTTGCAACAAAGGTGGGGCGCATTGGCAGACCACCCTATTGTTGGCGAAGCCCGGATGGTTGGGTTGGTCGGCGCTCTTGAACTTGTTCCGCAAAAACCTTCACGAAATCGGTTCCCAAATGAGGGCACAGTTGGCGCCATTAGCCGTGATCACTCGTTTAAAAACGGTTTGATTATGCGTGCCGTGCGAGATTCCTTGATTATCTCACCTCCCTTGGTGATCTCGAAAGAGGAAGCCGACCTCTTGATCGCACTGGTTGAGAAAACACTTGATGATACCGAGCTTACAATCCGAAAAGAAGGTCTAATGCCTTCATGAGTGGCTCCGTTCGGACAAATATGGACTATCCAAAGAACAGCTACTACACAGCCTCCTGTCCCCTTCCACCTCTTACCCAAATTCGTGACTGGGCACCTGAAGCTGAAATCGCAATAGTTGGCGCTGGATACACCGGTCTAAGCGCTGCCTTACACCTCGCTCAAAATGGATTTGATGTCGTTGTTCTGGAAGCCAACCGCATTGGTTGGGGTGCATCTGGCCGCAATGGCGGTCAAATACATTCGGGCCAACGACAAGACCCAGAATGGTTTGAGGCACGTTATGGTGAAGAAGCTGCGAAGACGTATTTCGCATTGGGGGAAGACGCAAAGAAGTTGGTTCGTTCGCTCATAGCAACCAACGAAATTGAGTGTGAATTGAAAAATGGCCTTTTGAGCGCTGCACACAAGCCTTCTTACGTGCCGGATTATCGAAAGCACGTAGCGCACATGAACCAGAGCTACGACCATCCCCTGATTTGGCTTGAACGAGAAGAAGCTGCAGAACGCCTTGGAACGAATTCCTACTTTGGCGCGACATATGACCCAACTGCCGGACACTTACATCCGTTAAAATTTGTGTTTGGGCTAGCTGTTGCAGCACAAAAGGCAGGCGTACGCATTTTTGAACAAACAAAAGTAACGGGAATTGTTAACGGCACGGAGTTGATCCTGCAAACTGAGAAAGGCGATCTCCGCGCGCGGCATGTTTTACTTTGTGGGAATGGATATCTCAGCGGGTTGGAGCCAAACCTCGAAACCAGAGTAATGCCAATCAATAATTTCATTGTCGCCACACGGCCCTTGTCTGACGATGAAAACCCATTGATCGGCGATGAATGTGCCGTTGATAGTCGATTTGTGGTCAATTACTGGCGCATGAGCGCGGATAAAAGACTGCTCTTTGGAGGTGGCGAAAACTACTCATCCAGTTTTCCAGCTGACATTGAGAGCTTTGTCCGCAAACCTTTGTCGCACATCTATCCGCAGTTTAAAAATATCGAAATTGACTATGCTTGGGGCGGAACCCTTAGTGTGACAGTTAATCGCCTGCCCTGCCTTTACCAACTCCAATCCAATGTTTGGGCTGCTGCTGGGTTTTCAGGACAAGGCGTTACGATTGCACCACTGGCAGGACAAATTCTTGCCGAAACGGTAATGGGCAACGACGAACGATTTAAACTCTATTCAAAGTTGCCCACGCCCACATTTCCTGGCGGAAAATTATTACGCCCCGCATTGTTGGCTGCAGGTATGAGTTGGTACGCACTTAGAGACCGACTTTAGCTTTTCAGATTGAATACATTTTCTGGCAAGCCTGGAATCTCAACCTGCATAGAGAACAAACTACCTGATCTCAATTCGCCGGGCTCATGCGCACTGGTGACAAATAGTGTCTTTAAATCCGGTCCGCCAAACGTACAGCAGGTCAGATTGCTGACTGGCATTTCGACAATGCAATCAACCGTGCCATCTGGTGCAATACGCACAATGCAACCGCCACCATATCTGGCATTCCAAAGATATCCCTCACTATCAATTGCAGAACCATCCGGACCGCCTCGATCAAATCCCTGGAAGAAAACCTGCTTGTTTGAAATATCACCTGTGGAAACGTTATAATCCCAAACAAAAATGGTGTTTTGCAGAGAGTCGCCAAAATAAAATTTTGTTTGGTCTGGAGACCAGCACACAGTGTTGGAGATACCCAAATCCTGTTCGTGGGTTACAACACTGCCGTCTGACGCAATGCGATATAGTGTGCCCAGATGATGATTGTCGATTGCGACGGGTTCACCATTTGCAGCAACATTGTTTTGCATGGACCCCACCCAGAAGTCGCCAAACGGGCTTGGCCGACCATCATTTAGGCGACTTGCTGGCAAGTTTGTCTCAGGTGTTGAAAACTCAGTGCGACTATCATCGCTCCTATTCCAAACGATTATGCGAGATCCAAGGGCGATGAGGAACTTGCCCTCTTCATTTGTCAGTGCCGTGGCACATACCGGTTCATCAAATATCCAATGGTGCGTTGCGCCAGTCTCGGGATGGTATCTCTGCCATAAAAAACGATTGATATCAGTCCAATACAGCGCCTGTTCCGTTGTTGACCAGACAGGCCCTTCTCCACATATATTTGATGCTGGCACGGCGATATCGATTGAATTCATAATCTGAGGATCTCTGATAAGAGGTGTTTTTAAATTTTATCGGAAGCTAAACTCTATTGGTCAAATTTCCAATTGAGTATTCACCGAGCACACCAATTTTTTGCTATCTCCGCCCACGCACTCGCGATGCGTGTGCACGCAGAAAGTCCTACCGTAGGGTTTAGATACCTTTAACGCCTGCGTGTTAGTTTTATCGGGCTACAGAAATTTGGTGCTTAGGTTTCGCGTTTGGTCACCTGTCCGATGTAACGCTTTTTCCTCGAGTTGATCTCTGTCGCGCAGGGTTTGCAAATCGGGATTGAGCATTCACAGTGAGCGGAACGGCACAATTTCAAACGAATTTGGACACGATTTGGATACTGGTCGCCGCCGGTCTGGTTCTGCTTATGCAAATTGGTTTCATGCTTTTAGAAGCAGGTACGGTTCGCACCAGAAATTCCATTAACGTTGCACAAAAAAACTTACTCGATTTCACTTTCTCCGCATTTGCATTTGCCGTTGTTGGTTTCATGTTTGCTTTTGGCAATGCAACAGGTTGGTTAGTAGGTTTCGATACGGACTTGCTTTTTCTCAAAGGTCTTGATGACGAAAACAAAGCCTTCTTTGTATTTCAGGTGATGTTTTGTGGCACAGCGGCCACCATTGTGTCGGGAGCAATTGCTGAGCGCATGCGTCTCTCTGCCTATATCTTATGCGCTGTGTTTACTGCGGTTGTGATTTACCCAATCTTTGCCCATTGGGCTTGGGGGGCAGTTCTCGGCAGTAGCAATGACGCTTTTCTGGCCAATATGGGCTTCATGGATTTTGCTGGAAGTACCGTGGTTCATGGCACAGGCGCCTGGATTGCGTTGGCCGCATGCATCGTACTGGGCCCAAGAATTGGGAAATATGACAAGGATTCGAAGCCCATTCGGCTCCAGGGCAACAATCCAGTTCTAGCGACTGTTGGCGGGTTGCTTTTGTTAGTTGGTTGGCTGGGCTTTAATGGCGGCTCCACGTTTGCCGCCAATAACCAAGTTTCACACATCGTGACAAATACTATTCTGGCGGCAGCATCAGGCGGCATCGCCGGGTACTTTCTTGGCTGGTACCAAGATAGGGTTATTTTCCCAGAAAAGACCATTTCCTCCATGCTGGGAGGTCTTGTGGCCGTGACCGCAGGCTGCATGGCATTGGACGTAACCGGAGCCATTGTAATTGGCATTGCTGGAGGCTGCACGGCAATCATCTCCGCGAGAGTTCTTGAAGTATATTTCCGTATAGACGATCCAGTCTCTGCAATTGGCGTCCATGGGTTTGCCGGTATTGTTGGAACTATTGGCGTGGCATTGCTCGCGCCGGTTGATCAATTGGCTGCAGGTGGAAGGCTAGAACAATTTTGGATCCAAGCGCTCGGCGTAAGCCTTAATTTCATTTGGGCCTTTGGCCTTGGGATTTTGTTTTTCTCTCTGCTTGTCAGTTTCATGCAAGTACGCGTACGAAACGAAGAGGAAAAACAAGGTCTAAATTCGACTGATCACGGAACTCATTTTGGTCTTGAGAGTGTTGAAGATGCTTTTAGCAGCTTGGCGAAAGGGACTGCTGATCTGGATATGAGGCTTCAAGTGGAGCCTGGCGGAGATGCAGAGCAACTCACACGTGCCTTCAATAGATTGATTGGTAATATTCAAAAGGAAGAACGTGAACGCCACCAACAAGCGGATGAAATACGCAATGAAGAGGAAGCAGAGCGACTGTCGGCCCTTGCGAATGCAACCTTTGAGGCGATTATCATTTCCAAGAATGGCATAATTGTTGATGGCAATGTCGCCTTGCAACGCTTGCTAGGGCTGCCGATTGAGGAAATCCGAGGTAGTACCCTTTTTGAGTTTGTTGATAATGACTATGTGGACTTTGTGAAGGCGCAGTTGGGGAAAGCGGAAACACCGCCTTATGAAATACGTGTAAAACACATCAGCGGCGAAATAATTCCGGTTGAAGTCAGGGCACGAGAAATCATGCACCGAGGCGAAATGCGGCGCGTTTCAGCAGTTGTGGATTTGCGGGAACGCAAAGCAGCTGAAGAACAGATACGTTATCTGGCCCAGCATGACCCTTTAACAGGACTACCAAATCGTGCTGTATTCACCTCCAGTCTAACGGAAGCAATTGAGCAAGCATCTGTTGTGAAAGCACAAAAGTCACTGGTTGCGGTCTTTCTCCTCGATCTAGATCGCTTCAAAGATATTAATGATGCCTATGGCCACGCCGCTGGTGACCACGTGCTAACAGTGACAGCTGACCGCCTTCGCAGCGTAATCGGTGATAATGAGATGGTAGCTCGGTTGGGCGGTGATGAATTTGCCCTAATCGCAAGCAAGCTGAACAGCGAAGCAGATGTCATAAAGCTCGCTGTAAAGCTATTGAAGCTTATCTCGCAACCGATAGATGGCAACGACGGGCTGGTGTTTCATGCCGGAGTGAGTATCGGTGCTTCAATATGCCCCACACACTCAACCGACCCCGAAGTACTGACATTACAGGCTGATACAGCACTTTATAAAGCTAAGAGTAGTGGACGAAATTTGTATTGCTTGTTTGAGAACGGAATGGACAACGACGCGCGCGCAAGGCGGTCCATTGAAGCAGACCTTACCGAAGCAATCGAAAAACAAGAATTCGAATTGTTCTTCCAACCTAGAATGTGCAGTTCGAAGAGAAAAATCACGGGTTATGAAGCTCTTGTTCGGTGGAATCACCCTGTGAAGGGCATTGTACCTCCGGGTGACTTTATTTCCGTGGCGGAAGAAACAGGTAAGATCATCCCAATCGGGGATTGGGTTCTACGCACGGCATGCCGGATCGCTATTAAGCATTTCCCGTCAATCAATGTCAGCGTGAATGTTAGCACGGTACAATTTCGAGAGCGGAACTTCATTCGAACCCTTCAGGATATCCTTACAGAGACAGGCATGCCTCCCGAGCGGTTGGAAATCGAAATTACAGAAAGCGTTCTGGTTGATGATGATGAGCGTGCGCTGGAAATTTTGGAAAGAATAAAAGGGATTGGTGTTCGCGTAGCGCTAGATGATTTTGGTACTGGATATTCCTCGTTGGGATATCTAAGTCGCTTTCCATTCGATGCTATAAAAATTGACCGAAGCTTTGTGCGCGCAATTTATTCAACTGAAAATGCTCTTGCCATCGTGTCTACGATTGTTGGCCTTGGCAAAGCGCTAGGTATGACAATTGTTGCAGAGGGCGTTGAAACCAAACAAGAACTGAGTCTTTTGGTTGGAGAAGGTTGCGATGAAATTCAAGGGTTTTTTGTAGGGGAACCGATGCCTATTGATGGGCTTCAAACACAAATTCCTGAAATTGTGCTGGACACACTATCATCAAAGCAACTCTCATCAGACACGTTGATTGACCAACTTAAAACAGCGGCTGGAAAGCTGAAATCGCCAGACACAGTGCCGACCTCAAAAAAAGAAAAACTGGCCTCGTGATTCAGGGAGCGCACTCAAGAGAGTCTCCAACCCACCTTCAAAATTTGAACGCCGCCCTAACCAGGAGGTTAGAGCGGCCATGACGTCAGTTTGGATTACTTCCAGGTGGTATACCCAATAGTCACGGTCTTTGGAGACCCACCTGAGATACGGTTTACTCGGAATTGGCTGATGCGCCCCTTATTAGTTTTCACACAGACATATGACCCAACAGGAATATCGCGCAACGAAACACGTTCTGATGTGTAGCGCGCCGTGGAACACCCTCTAAACCCACGATTAGCCCGGTTTCCAACCCCAATTCTAGCGCCATTACGAGGTGAAAAATAAAGTAAATCTCTTGTTTCTGCACGGAACCAAATATCAGCGCCAGCGCTAATCAGCTTTCCACTATCCAGGTCAACTGCATGGGTTTGAGGAATATTCACCTCACCTGTTGAATGTGTACGAGGTCCAACAGCAACGCGAGTCGCACATCGAAAACCACCTTCGATAGCGCGGCATGTCGAGTTTGCCGGGAACTTTCTCTGAATGTTTCCGGCAGGGCCGTATCTGCACTGAAGTGCTTTTTCACCGCCAACAATAGTTACGATCTTAGTATCAGTAAGTTTGTTTTGAATAGGCGTGTGCCACCATCCATTCGGCAATGGAGTTGTTACAGTTCGGCGAATTGTTTCCAAAGGGCAAGAAATTGTTTGTGCTGCGGCTTCAGCAGCTGTTCCCGACTGAAGAACCGTGCCCCCTGCCAATGCAACAGTAACAACTGCAGCAGCACTCAATGTTTTCAGGCCAGACGATGCAGTCCTTAAAATGTACTGTTTCATTTTGGCTTCCCTCAAAAATTAAACTCAGGCAGCTAGTGTGTCGATGTCACCATAAGATGCCGTATTGGATAAAGAGAGCGTATTGATACAATATGTAATTTCTACTGAACAATCTGTTCAGATTGTATTCATCCCTCACCTATGTCAACGAAGGCCACAGCAACAAAAAGGAATGTTAAATGGGCCTTCTGGTAGACGGAACGTGGCAAGATCAATGGTATGATACCAAGAAATCTGGCGGTAAGTTTGTTCGTACAAATGCGTCTTTCAGAAATTGGATTACAGCTGATGGGTCAGCAGGGCCCAGTGGCGAAAGCGGTTTCAAAGCTGAAGCCGGACGCTATCACCTTTTTGTATCTTATGCTTGCCCATGGGCACACCGTACCTTGATCTACAGAGCACTAAAAGGCCTGGACGCCATGATCGACGTCTCATTTGTCCATTGGCTCATGGGAGAAAACGGTTGGACTTTCCAGACAGATGACAAGGATATTGTCGGGAATAGACTCTTTGATAGTGACTATATGTATGAAGTCTATTTGAAGGCAGATCCAAATTTTACCGGCCGTGTCACGGTACCCGTTTTGTGGGACAAGCAGCAGCAGACGATTGTCTCAAACGAGTCTTCTGAAATCATTCGCATGTTCAACTCAGCCTTTGATGGTGTCGGTGCCAAGGCAGGCGATTTCTATCCGTCACCTTTGCAGGTCGAAATTGATGAACTGAACGAGCGTATTTATCACACGGTTAACAATGGCGTTTACAAATCCGGCTTTGCTACGTTGCAAGAAAGCTATGAAGAAGCAGTTTTTCCGTTGTTTGAAACACTTGAAGTGCTGGAGGCAAAATTAGCTCACCAGCGCTTCCTGTTCGGTGATCAACCAACGGAAGCAGATTGGCGTTTGTTTCCAACGCTTTTAAGGTTCGACACCATCTATTTTGCCCACTTCAAATGTAACTTGAAACGATTGGTCGAATTTCCAAATTTATGGGCATATGCACGCGATTTATACCAGTGGCCCGGTATCTCTGAGACTGTGAATATGAATCATGCAAAAGATCACTATTTTCAAAGTCACGAAACAATAAATCCGACCCGCATAGTGCCGGTCGGACCAAATATTGATTGGGAACAAGCTCATGGCCGTTCCCAATTCTGAGTCACTTTGTACTTACTTAGAAAGGCAAGTTTTGAAAGAGGCAGCCATGTTCTCCATCAATTCAAAATAGAGATCAGGACCCTGTTCAATGTTTGCGCCCAGTGGATCCAGAACAGCAGTCCTTGCATCGGTCCCCTCGATCAAAACATCGACGATACTTGATGAAAATTGCGGCTCGGAAAATACACAGGCCGCTTCCAAATCCTTCAATTTTTTACGCAGTTCAGATAAGCGGGCTGCACCTGGTGCAACATCCGGATTTACGGTTATTGAACCGGCTGCATTCAAACCGTAACGTTCTTCAAAATATCTGTAAGCGTCATGAAATACGACAAACGGTTTATCGCTGACAGCTTCCAAGGAAGCAGTCAAAGCAACAGACTGGTCGTCCAGGCGAGCGACCACTTTCATGGCATTTGATGCATAGGTTTCTGCGTTTGACGGATCGGCATCCGAAAGCACTTTGCTGATTTCCGCAACCATTATCTTCGCATTTTCTGGATCTAGCCAGATATGTGGATCAAAGCCTTCGTGCGCATCATGGTGCGCCGCGGCATGATCATCGTCTTCTTCATGCTTGTCATGGTCATCGTGCTTGCCGTGATCTTTTTCTTCCTCATGATGCTTAGCAGAATGATCATGATCACCGTGTTTGTCGTGGTCATCATCTTCATCATGATGCTTGTCAGCATGACCATGAGCTTCTTCGTGCTTGTCATGGTCATCGTGCTTGCCGTGATCTTTTTCTTCCTCATGATGCTTAGCAGAATGATCATGATCGCCATCGTGCTTGTCATGGTCGTCATGCCCCTCTTCACTATGCTTCTCATGATCATCGTGGCCATGCCCATCAAAAGCGCCGCCCTCTCGTAATTCTACTTTTTTGAGTGAAGCAATATCCGTCAATTCGACAATTTTCGCATTTTCTCCCAATGTCTGTAGTGGCTTTGCGAGAAATGCTTCTAATACTTCACCTACCCAAAATACGATTTTGGCGTCCTGCAAAGTTCGAGCCTGTGATGGTTTAAGACTGTAAGCATGCGGAGAGGCAGTACCACTTACGATGACCTCTGGGTTTGCCACTCCGGCCATAACTCCGGCAACCAACGACTGAATAGGTTTGATCGAAACAACCACGCCATCCATAGCCATTGTGCCCGATGCGCTTGATATCAAAAGTGCTGCACTACCCAGCAGTGTGTTTAGTTTTCTCATGCTTACACATACCTGAAATGTTATATTATTACATATTTATTGTATATCCACCTGCTAGTGTAATAGCAAGGCACACATGTAAGTTATTTTGCTATGAATTGGTGCACGTGGTAGTGCCGGAACAAGTCTGTTTCCAAGGGTTGCTATCCATTGGAAATTCAATTTTTCGCACTATCCAACATGCAGGCATCTTAAAATGACTTTGAACATTTATCTATCAGGTGAAATTCACACAAATTGGCGCCAAGAAATAATGCAAGGCGCACAAGGCCTCGATGTAAAGTTTCAGGCTCCTGTGACTGACCATGAAGCGTCGGATGATTGTGGCGTTACCATCATGGGATCAGAAGATAAGAAATTCTGGCATGATCATAAAGGCGCCAAGCTAAATGCGATTCGTACCCGCAAAGGTATTGAAAATGCTGATGTGGTTGTTGTGCGTTTTGGCGAGAAATACAAACAATGGAACGCGGCATTTGATGCAGGTTTTGCAGCCGCGCTTGGCAAGTCCCTTATTGTGATGCACGGTGATGACCATCAACATGCTCTAAAGGAAGTTGATGCTGCCGCGCTCGCAGTTGTTGAAAAACCAGAACAGGTCGTCGAGATTTTGAAATATGTGCTCGGCTAGCGCTTCTCCAGGCGACTGCAACTTCTCAATGGAGAGTTCTGGTTTGAGGCTCAGGTATTGTAAATTCCATTTGCCGAGACGAAAGCAACACTGCGTTTTCAATGACTGGCAAAGGAATGGGCGCAAGAACAGTATCTAGAGCTTTCAAAATGAGAGCGAAATTGGCTGCAGCGATGGAAACCTCTTCGCACCTGGTGGCGCAAGACAAATGATTGAGACATAGCTCAATTGCTGCTTTGTCTCCATTTTGAATTGCGGAAACAAGCCCGAGTACAAGAGTCTCATCTCTACAAATATGCGGTGATCCTTGTTTGAACATGCGCAAAGGACAGGCCGCGCATGCGCCGAGCGTTTTTACAAAGTTTGACAGTGCCTCTAGCGCCGCGCGGCCATTCTTTGCGCCAAGTGTCTTTGAATAGAGACACCATGCGTCCTGCCACGATTCCATCTCTCCGGCCATAAATCCAAAGGTCCAATATCGATAGCCGTCTAGAACCAAACGTTCGGGCGGGCGATTAAAGTAGCGTTCTGCTTGTGCACAATTGCAGGCAAAATGATCACCCATCTGCATCTCCATAACGCAACCAGACTATGGGTTGCAAAAACATGAATTTTAAAATCATGTTTATCCAACCTTAATACATGTGTCAAATACTCATGTTTAAATCTGAATGTCTTAGGAAGATATATAAGCGCTCAATGTGGCTTTAGTTCCATTTGCCCAAAGAGACTCCAAAGCTGATGAAAAGGCTTTGACAAATTTCTCGTTGGTTCCAAGTGTGCCAAAGATATCGACCATATCAAGAAATGCCTTTGGGTTAGATTTTGCCAACAGCGCATTTGCTCTTAGCCGATCGACATTCTCATCACCAACGTCAATGTGATTGCCTTCATCGTCTGTGCCCGCACAATAGCGACACCATAGGGCAACCTCGAGCGCGAGCCCCTCTACAGGTAAATCACCCGAAAGGCGTTCAAAAATCGTTGGCAATATGAATTTTGGTTGTCGATTAGAACCATCAAAACAAAGACGCGGTATCGTATCTCCAACTTCTTTATTCGAAAAACGCACCATTACCTGCTCCAGATACTTATGAAAATTCATGCCTGGAACGGCCGGAACAGTTGGAATAATTTCGTCGTTTTCTAACTTTGACAAAAAGCCAGTGATACAAGGCTCAGCCATAGCATCATGTACAAAGTGAATCCCCATCAAAGCCGCAGGATAGGCGATAGCCGCGTGCCCACCATTGAGAATACGCAGTTTCATAAGTTCGTAGGGCGCTACATCTTTCACAAATTCAACGCCAACCTTCTCTAGCGCAGGCCTACCGCTAGGGAAGTTGTCTTCAAGCACCCATTGCCGAAATGGCTCGCAGGCAACCGGAACAGAATCGCATACGCCAAAATTATCGGCGACCATCGCCTTCTCACGATCAGAAGTTGCGGGGGTGATACAGTCGACCATGCTATTTGGAAATGCAATGTTGGATGCTATCCATTCTGCTAGATCAGATGACATTAATTTGGCCATCTCCAACACAGATTGCCTTGCTACAACACCGTTTTCCGGCAGATTATCACAAGACATTATAGTGAATGGATTCAAGCCATTTTCGCGACGTTTTTTGATCGCAGCAATGAGCACACCAAACACGGTTTGCGGCGCATGGGCATTCTCAATATCGAATTGGACATCGGGGTGACTTGCATTGAAACCACCCGTGGATTCGTCAACAAAGTAGCCGCCCTCAGTGATCGTCAAAGACACAATGCGAATATCAGGTTCCGCCAATCTATCAATAAGAGCAACTGGATCAACATCAACAAAATCAATCATCGAACCGCAAATGCGCGCTGTGAACCCACTGGGGTCCAACTCTACAATAGTCGACAACCAATCCTGTGCCATCAGCTTACTGCGCATGGCGACGTCGTACTGTTTTATACCGGCGCCAACGAGTCCCCAATCTTGGTCTTCACCAAGACTGAATAGTCGATCCATATAAATGGCTTGGTGCGCCCTATGGAAGTTTCCAACACCAATATGCACAATACCAGCACTGAGAGCACTGCGATCATAACTTGGAACGGTTACATTTCCGGGAAGCGTACCCAGAGCATCTTGATTTAAAGCTGTGGAGCTCATTAGCTCATCCAATTTCCGCCATCGACATTGTATGTCTGGGCAACCACATAATCACTGTCTGAACTTGCTAGAAAGACAGCCATACCTTTGAGATCATCAGCCGTTCCCATGCGCCCAAAGGGAACACTTTCTGCAACCTGACGTCTCTTTTCACCTAGCGGCAAATTTTCATGTTTTGCGAATAACGCATCCACACCGTCCCAATGTTCGCCATCCACCACTCCAGGCGCAATTGCGTTCACATTGATGCCGTGTTGAATCAGGTTCAAACCAGCAGATTGGGTCAGGCTGATGACTGCAGCTTTTGTTGCACAATAAACTCCAACCAGCGGTTCGCCCCGACGTCCGGCCTGACTAGCCATATTTATAATTTTACCGCCCTTGCCACGGGCAATCATCGAATTAGCGACAGCCTGCATGACAAAAAGCGTTCCCGCCACATTGATTGAAAACAAGCGATCGTAGCTGGCGCGCGTGATTTCTGTAATCGGTGCAAGATCAAACAAGGCCGCATTGTTTACCAAGACATCGATACCACCGACAGTTTTCTCAGCGGATGAAACCGCTTGTTCGATGGAGGATTGATCGCTCACATCCATATGTACAGCGCTTGCAAAAGAGCCGATGTCTTTGGCGGCCTCTTCTGCTCCCGCAAAATCGATATCTGCAACAACAACCCTTGCACCCTCTCTAACGAAGGCTTCAGCGAATGTTTTACCTATACCGCGGGCAGCCCCTGTTATGAGCACGGTTTTACCGTTTAGTCTTGTCACTTGGTAGCCAACCCCTGCGCATCGATACGATGGATAACTGTCGAATTTGGTGTCAGGTAAACCTGATCGCCTTGGCGTAAACAAACATTTCCATTAGATCGGCGAGTTAGCATTTTCATGCTAACAACTTTGACCCCTAGAAATGTTTCAGTCTCCAGATGCTCGGCCATATTGAAGCGGCCGCATTGTCCAACTCGAATTCTGCAGTCACAACACGGCGTACTCGCTAAAAGACACTTCAGTCGAAATCGACCCAATATCTGAAGCGAGCGCGGCTGTTCCTGCAAGGCAAATCATGCAATGCGCATTCCCTGCGCATCAAAACGGTGGATGACATCAGCTTGCGGCGACAAATAAATAGTGTCGCCATGTGTTACTGAAACATCGCCAGTGCTCCGCACAGTCATCATATCTCCAAGTCCAGTGTCATGAACATGGATGAATGTATCAGATCCTAAACGCTCGGCCACACCAACCCGGCCTTTCCAAGCACCGTCTGTTGTGCTGACATCTAGATGTTCCGGGCGGATACCAATGGAAGTCGCATCATATTTTGCAGCTTCTGGGCCAGAGAATATGTTCATCTTTGGTGACCCTATGAACCCAGCAACAAAGGTATTGCGCGGAGTGTGGTAGAGTTCCAGCGGCGAACCAACTTGTTCAATATAGCCAGCACGTAGAACAACGATCTTGTCTGCCATGGTCATGGCTTCGACCTGATCGTGGGTCACGTAGATCATTGTCGTATCCAGGCGCTTGTGCATTTCGCTGATTTCCAACCGCATGCCGACGCGCAACGCTGCATCAAGGTTGGAGAGCGGCTCATCAAACAGGAATGCAGATGGTTCACGCACAATGGCACGACCGATTGCAACACGCTGACGCTGACCACCAGACAACTGGCCCGGGCGCCGATCGATATAATCGGCAAGGTTCAAGACCTCAGCAGCAGCTTCCACTCGTTTGTCAATTTCAGCTTGGTCCATTTTTGCCATGCGCAATGGGAAGGCAATGTTCTTGCGCACACTCATATGCGGATAAAGCGCATATGATTGGAAAACCATAGCCAATCCGCGTTTGGCTGGAACCAGGTCGGTTGCATCCTTGCCATCAATCTCAATCGAGCCGCTGGTCATGTCTTCCAATCCTGCGATCAATCGCAAGAGTGTCGATTTACCGCAACCTGACGGCCCGACAAAGACTGTGAACTCACCATCTTCGATGACCAGATCTAGGGGAGGAATAACCTCCACATCGCCAAATTTCTTTGTAACTTGGTTCAGCTGTATACGTCCCATGGGTTTTGTCCCTTATTTAACCGCGCCGAAGGTAAGGCCGCGCACAAGTTGTTTCTGGCTGAACCAGCCAAGAATGAGGATCGGAGCGATAGCCATTGTAGAGGCTGCGCTGAGCTTTGCGTAAAAGAGGCCTTCCGGGCTGGAATAGCTGGCAATGAAAGCCGTCAAAGGTGCCGCATTTACTGCAGTCAGATTGAGGGTCCAGAATGCTTCATTCCAAGCGAGAATTACATTCAGAAGAACCGTCGAAGCTATACCCGGGATTGCCATTGGGGTCAGAACATAAAGGATTTCGTCCTTTAGAGTTGCTCCATCCATGCGCGCAGCCTCAAGAATTTCGCCGGGGATTTCCTTGAAATAAGTGTAAAGCATCCAAACGATAATCGGAAGATTGATCAGCATCAGGACGACGATCAAACCCAGACGGCTGTCCAAGAGTCCAAGCTTGATAAAGATCAAATAAATTGGATAGAGCACACCAACCGCAGGCAACATTTTCGTAGATAGCATCCAAAGCAGAATATCTTTGGTCCGATTAGATGGCACAAAAGCCATTGACCAAGCAGCGGGCACAGCAATTATTACACCTAGAAGAGTTGAACCTCCGGCAATAAAAATCGAGTTCCATAAGAACCGCATATAATTTGAACGTTCCAGGACCACGCTATAATTTTCTAACGTCCAGTCAAAGTTAAACAGGATAGGCGGACTGGCGATTGCCTGCGCCTCGGTTTTGAAACCAGTTAAAAAGGTCCAAAGAATTGGGAAGAAGATCAGTAGGCCTATGGACCATGCAGCGACGGTCGTCAGCAGCTTGCGTTGGGTTGTTACAGAACGTGCCATGTGTGCCTCCTTACGCGTCTAGGTTTTTGCCAACGATGCGCATCAAGAAGATGGCAACGAT
>JBGCFS010000051.1:0-63788 GCA_045107035.1 Hyphomicrobiales bacterium | reverse complement strand
TGTCCGTCGTCAGGGTTTTTGGGAGCGAATGCGGCTTAGTCTAAGCGAGATATTGGCTGATCATTTGGTTGATATTAGGCGACTTGTTTGCGGTATTGCAAACGTCTCTGCTTGAATGTTTCTCGTTTGATCCTTTCGCGTTCTAGTAGAATGGTTTGGCCTCGACCGAAGTAGACGTCGGCGGGTGTCAGGTTTTTGAGGCTCTCGTGGTAGCGGTGATGATTGTAGTGCTCGACGAAGCTCTCGATGCTGGCGTTGAGATCACCAGGCAAAAAGTAGTTCTCCAGTAAGATGCGGTTCTTCAAGGTTTGATGCCAACGCTCGATCTTGCCCTGCGTCTGCGGATGGTATGGCGCACCACGAACATGGTCCATACCTTCGTCTTTCAGCCAATCCGCCAACTCTCCAGAGACGTAGCTGGCACCGTTGTCAGACAGAAGGCGGGGTTTGTGACGAACAGTCACCTGATTGCAGCCAGAAGCCTGCAATGCCAGTTCCAGAGTGTCAGTGACATCGCCCGTCTTCATGGTAGTACACAGCTTCCAAGCCACGACGTATCGCGAGAAGTCATCGAGGATGGTTGAGAGGTAGTACCAACCCCAGCCAACAATTTTAATGTAAGTGAAGTCTGTTTGCCACATCTGGTTGATAGCCGTGGTTTTATCACGGAACTCATCAGCAGCTTTGATGACGACAAAGGCTGGGCTTGTGATGAGGTCGTGGGCCTTCAACAACCGATAAACACTGGCCTCTGACACAAAATAGCGTTGCGTATCCGTAAACCGCACAGCCAGTTCACGCGGTGACAGTTCCGGCTCGTCCAGTGCCATGTCGACAATCCGTTGTCGCACATCATCGGGGATACGGTTCCAGACGCGCAATGACTTTGGCGATCGATCTTCCAAAGCCTCGACACCACCAGTTAGATACCTGTCGTACCAACGGTAAAATGTGGTGCGGGGAATGCCGAGCCTGTCGATGGTTTGTTTCGTTGGCAGGTGCGATTGTTCCACCAACCGGATGATCTCAAGCTTCTCGGATGCTGGATACCTCATTCGATATCCTCCCCATCTATTACCGGCAGGTGGTGCTTGCACCACCGAGAGGCCCGGTCATGCTTTTTTTGAGAAGGCGCAGTTCCAGTGTCTGCTCGGCGACGACTTCCTTCAAATCGCGCGCTTCACGCCGCAGGTTCTGCACCTCACCAGTGCTGGCTTCACGTGCTGTGTCGCCAGTCAGGCGTTTCTTGCCTGCTTCCATAAACTCCTTCGACCAGCTGTAATACTGGCTCTGGGCGATGCCTTCCTGACGGCACAGCTCGGCAATTGTATCCTCGCCACGCAAACCGGCCAGCACGATCCTGATCTTGTCTTCAGATGAATACCGCTTGCGTGTCTTGCGGCGGATGTCCTTCACAATGCGGTCTGCTGCATCAGTGTGGCGTTCGGGTGTATGTCTCATTCTTCACTCCTAGAAGGTGAAGATGAGCCAAAAACTCTCCCTTAAGCAATCAACCTATTTGATCCCATGGGCGCTGACGGGGAACAGGTCCAGACCGCGTGATTGCCGGGTCGGATTGTGGCTTTGGTACATTTGCGGGCTTTGGTGCTGTTGATCCAGATATTGCCTATGCAAAGCTTAAGGCTCTCTGCGATGGTGCAGCTATTGCATCGGGCAATCTCTAAGGCGCTATTATGGCCCGTGAAACCTTGGTTTTTCTGCCTGGCATGATGTGCGACGCGCGTTTGTTTGGACCCCAAATCGGCGTCTTTGAAAACGAATATCATGTGATTGTTAGTGCGCTGGATAGCGCATCAACGATTTCTGAGATTGCTAACGCCGTGTTGCAAACCTTACCAGAGGGCCCTTTCAACGTCGTTGGCCTTTCCATGGGTGGTATTGTGGCCATGGAGTTGGCAAGGCTTGCACCGGTGCGTTTGAAGAGATTGGCGCTACTTGATACAAACCACCTTGCAGATACTCCGGACCGTGTCGCGATGCGAAATACCCAGATCGATAAAATCAATTCTGGGCATCTTCACACCGTTGTCGTTGATGAAATGAAGCCGTCTTACTTGGCGCAAAAGAATAGATCCAATAAAGATCTGCTGGCGTTGTTGATAGATATGGCGATGGAACTTGGTGCTGATGTATTTGTCAGACAGTCTCTGGCGTTGCGTGATCGTGAGGATCAGAGTGAAACATTGCAACGCATCAAGGTGCCAACACTGGTTCTGTGCGGTGAGGAAGATACGCTGTGCCCTTATTCAAGGCATGAGACGATATCTTCTCTGGTTGCTGGATCAGAACTCGTTGCAATTCCTGAAGCTGGGCATATTACGACGTTGGAAAATCCACCGGCTGTCAATAGGGCTCTGACAGCTTGGTTAAAGCGTCCGATTGTTTGATGCTACACTTGATCTATCTGGTCGCGCCGAAAATTTGGACTTGAACAGTGGATGTGAAATCTATCGTGTTCGATCATTCCATGTTTCTAAAGAATGATCGAACAATATGAATAAGTTTACCAAATGGTTTTCGCTTAGCTTTCCATAGGGCCACCGGCTTCTTTCCAGTCGCCAATTCCTCCAACATTTATGACATTGGTGTAGCCCATATCTTTGAGGGTTTTGCCTGCAAGAGCCGCTTGTCCGCCCAAGCCGCAAACGAGTGCGATTTTAGCATCCTTTTGCATCGCTTCGTGGTGATAGGGCGTGTCGGCGTCTGCAGCGAACTCAATAAACCCTCGCGGAATACGAAGTGCACCTGCGATTGTGCCCCCAGATGCGATGTCGCTGGAGTCGCGTACATCTACAAAAACCGTACCGCCTGTTGCGTGAATTGCAACGCCGTCTTCTGAACTTACGCGCTTAACAGCATCATTAGCTTCTTCGAGGTATTTGGATACGGTTTTCATATTGTTTCCTTAGCGAAAAGAGTGAAGTTTTATATAGGAGGCATTAGGTAGTGTACAAGATAAAATGCTTGATCTGTCCCTATGGCTATTGTTGAGACGCTTTAGTATAATTTATCAGGTCCAACCATTTGCAGCGCAGATATGGCAGGAAGTACTTTGCCACAGTATGCGCAATTGACAAAAGTAAGCAATACATTGCAAATGTAGAATATGGGTGCACAAGCTTACAATCTTCGTAGAAGAAAACCGGGCAAGGTGAGTGGCGATAACGCTGTTATTGAAGCTGCTTGGATGTACTACCATGAAAACCTCAATCAGAACGAAATCGCCGAACGGCTTCATGTCTCACGCGCGACAGTGGTTAATTATCTTCAGGAAGCACGCGAGTTGGGCATGATCCGCTTAACAATGCGGCCAGAAGTATTTACCACTCATGAGCTAGCGGTGGATTTACGAAAAAAGTTCGATTTGAAATCTGCCTATATTGTTCCTGATACGCCTTCGGACAATGGTGCCGACATAGAGCGCGTTGCAAAGGGCGCGGCTGAGTGGTTGCCAGAGCTACTGGAGCAAGGTGATCGTCTAGGAGTTGCTTGGGGTCAGACAATATATGCTTTGGCCGAAGCGTTGGAGCCAATTTCCATCGACAATCTGCACGTTTCCCAACTTGTTGGCTCGATGACCACTCCTTACGGCTTTACAGCAGAAATCTGTTCGACCCGGTTGTCACAGAAGCTAGGCGCAAATTGCATAAACCTTCACGTGCCAGCTATTGTGAGTGATCCTGATTTGGCGCAACGGTTACGCCAAGAGCCTATCATACGAGATCAACTGGCAGCTCTGAGCAATTGCAACAAGGCGCTATTTGCAATTGGCACATGTACCCAGGAAAGTCATGTGGTTGTCAGTGGGGTAGCCAGCAAAGAATTGCTTGAGTCATACGTCGCACGGGGAGCAATCGGCGTGCTGTGTGGGCAATTTATTGATGCTGCTGGTAAGCCTATAGATGGCCCATTGTCTGAGCGATTGATGAGTGTATCGCTGTCAAAACTGGTGGGTCTTGATATGGGCCTGCTTGTTAGTGTGGGTAAAGACCGTGTCTATGGTATGATAGCTGCCTGCCTTGGTGGCTATGCAACGCATATTGTCACAGATGCTGCGACAGCGTCAGCAATGCTGGAACAAGGCTAAACGTCGAAATCCAGTGTATTGACTGACATGAGGCCGCCGTCAGCTTGGAGCACTAAGAGGCGTTGCCAGCCTCTACTGGAAACATCTTAGCCAACGCCGCTTTGGAAGGCTCGCAAATGCCCCGCTCCGTGATGAGGCCTGTTACAAGGTGTGCAGGAGTGACATCGAATGCGGGATTACCAACCGCGGCACCCGTTGGCGTGACCTGAACTTTTTCAATGCTACCGTTCGCCTCAATGCCAAGTAGATGGCTGACTTCTTCGCCAGGGCGTTCCTCAATTGGGATGTCCTTAACGCCATCGTCGATCGTCCAATCGATGGTTGGTGACGGTAGAGATACATAAAACGGGATATTATTGTCCCGAGCAGCTAATGCTTTCAAATATGTGCCAATTTTATTGCAAACATCACCCTGTGCGGTGGTTCTGTCCGTGCCAACAATAACTACGTCCACTTGGCCGTGTTGCATAAGATGGCCGCCTGCATTGTCGACAATGTAATGGTGGGGAACGTCGTTATGAACCATTTCCCAAGCAGTGAGAGCACCTTGGTTGCGTGGTCGGGTTTCGTCGACCCAAACATGAACGGGAATGCCGGCATTCATTGCGTGATAAATGGGTGAGGTTGCGGTGCCCCAGTCAACGGTCGCCAACCAACCGGCATTGCAATGGGTTAGAATGTTGACGGGCTCACCAGCAGGTTTCTTGGCTGCGATCTGTTTTATAATTTCCAGTCCGTTGACGCCGATGTTGCGATTGATCTCTACATCTTCATCGCAAATCTCATACGCGCGTTTGTGCGCGGCATTGGCGCGCTCGGCTTCAGGCAGTGGCAGCAAAGTCCGGTTCATTTCATCCAAAGCCCATTTCAGATTGATGGCTGTCGGACGTGTTGCATGCAAAATGTGCCAAGTTTCTTCCAAAGATGCGTTGGAAGGATCTCGCATCATTTGGTTGGCAACCCCATAGGCCGCTGTGGCACCAATGAGAGGAGCACCTCTGATCCACATATCTTTAATCGCGACAGCAAATTCTTCGCGTGTTGTCAGATCAGCAATGCGGAAGTCATGGGGAAGCCAACGCTGGTCGATTATTTGTACTACGCCGCGATCATCATTGAACCAGATGGATCGGGTGTGGGAGCCGTCGACCTTCATATCAAATCTTCCTTGCTAATTTCGCGAGCGAGATCCAGCACGGAGGCCATGCCGGATATGTTGCTGCGATTGAGGATAAGTTGCCGACCAAGCTCTAGGGCACGGGCTTCGCACCGCGCTCGAAGTGGCTCGTCAGTAATTTCTTCAAATTCTGCGTTGTGCGCCAGCCCAAGAATGCGCCTGTGCAGCTCTGTTCCGCAGAATCCAAGTGTGTCTTCAAATATCATGCTGAGGCGCTTGGTAAGTGCAAGTTCGCTTGCCAACTTGTGACCTTGATCTTCAAAAACCGAAGAGGGATATGCAATGCCTTTTCGTTCAGTTCGCCAAAGGTTGGAGAACTCGGTTTCAAAATGCCGCCAAACATCGCGAGTGACCCCCAAAATCCAGTTTTGGTATTCGTTTCGCTTTTCATCGTCCGAGCCATGCCCCGGTTGCGCATAGTAGGCGGTTAGGAAATTGGCTAGCAGAAGGCCAATGTCGAAACCCATTGGGCCATAGAACGCGAACTCAGGGTCAATGACCCGCGCTGAGCCACCAGAAACCATGACAGAGCCCGAATGTAGATCACCATGAAGCAATGCTTCAGCGTTCGAACAGAATTTCCACTTTAGATGTTGGACTTCTGCTTTCAATACAAAATCATTGCGCAGGCTCGCAACGACGTTGTCGAGATATGGCGCTGTATGCCGGTTCATCTTCGCATCAAAATATGGGTCGGTAAAAATCAGATTTTCGGTGATATCACACAACTCAACATTGTCTGCAAACAAGGCCACATCTGCCTTGCGAGTTGCTGTTTCCAAAGATAGATCAGAGCTTCTGAAGAGTGTTCGTGCGCAAAATTTGCCAAGAGTTTGGGCAAGATTTTCATGGTGGTTCTGAGCCATCATGGAAAGGCGCAATATGATATGCGGCTCGATAAACTCCATAATGATGAGTGCTTGAGTTTCATCGAAGAGGTAGATTTCAGGTACAGTGCCGGGTGCGTGTTGGGCTTGCCGGGTCAGTGCGTGGAATTCAAAGAAAGCGCGCTTCAGCGGCAATGGCCAGCTATCACCAACCAGCCTCACGTATGGCAGCGCCTGCTTTACGACGACAGTTCCTGCTTCGCCCTTTACGATAAAGACCAGATTGAGATTGCCGTCACCGACTTCGCTGACTTTCCAGCTTTCAGGTGCCCCCACGCGGTCGCGAATTTGCGCCAAGTTGCCCAGGCGTGACACCAGCGTTTCCGGGCTCAATGCCAGATATTCGGTTTGTGCATCGCTCATTTAGCTCTCCCCCAATGTTTCCGAAGACAAAGAGATATGCTCTTTGTGGCGTCAAATACGCCAACTGTGGTGTTTCATGGTCCTAGCATTTATGCAATTCTGTCACTTGTCAATGTCTATTGACTTTTGAAAGGTGGTCTTCCTATGATGAGGACGTGGAGGACTATTGTGCGCTCTGAAGGCATGCAAATTTCTGGTATTGAAAAAGCGTTTGGGACTAACCGCGTGTTGCGTGGTGTAGATCTGACGCTTGCGCCTGGGACAGTCACTGTTCTTATGGGCGCCAATGGTGCTGGAAAATCCACTCTTGTTAAAATTATGTGTGGTGTTTACAGCGCCGATGCAGGCCAAATGTTCCTAGATGGCGTGCCTTTTTTACCGTCCGTTCCCTCCGAAGCTTTGCGGTCTGGCGTTGTAACTGTGCATCAATCGATTAATGACGGTGTCATTCCAGATCTTGATGTAGCTTCCAATCTTATGCTGGATCGTCTTGCAGAGCCGGGTAGTGGGTTCTTCTACAAACGTAAAGCCACACACGCTGCGGCACGCGAAGTGGCTGCGTTGGTTGGGTTGGACGTGGATATGGCGCGTCCGGTGTCGGAGCTAAGCCTTGCAGACAGACAACTCGTTTCGATTGCTCGCGCTATGGCACATAAACCGAAATTGCTTGTGTTGGATGAGCCTACGTCCTCTCTCTCAGCCACAGAGGCGGATCGACTTTTCGATATGGTGGATAGGCTGCGCGCATCTAATGTTGCGATCCTTTATATTTCACACCGCATGTCAGATATTCGCCGCATCGCAGATCGCATTATCAGTATGCGCGATGGCGCAATTTCCGGAATGTTTGAAACTAAGCCACTGGATTATGAAGCGGCCGTCAATGCCATGCTTGGCCATCAAATGACCGATGTCGATATAGATATTCCTGAAAAGGGGCCTGCAGTCCTGGAGTTGAAGTCGGTTCAGTTGAAGCCGCATTCCCGGCCATTTGATGTCACATTCCACGAAAATGAAGTGGTCGCTATTACCGGTTTGGTGGGTAGTGGTAAGACGCTTCTTGCCGATATCCTATTTGGTTTGGACAAGCAGGCTTCTGGGTCAGTACTTTTAAACGGTAAACCTTTTAATCCCTCGTCGGCTAAGGTGGCTGTTCAGCAGGGTGTCTTTATGAGCCCCAAAGACCGAGCCACCAATGCAGTTGTTCAGGGCTTTGATATCCGTTCAAATATATCGGTCCCGTTTCTAGAGCGTTATAGCGCTGCGTCATTCGTCAGTAAGAAATCCGAGAGCGAAGTTGCAAACCAAACTATCCAGAAGCTTGGTATTGTGTGCCAGGACTCTAGTGATGATATCGATACGTTGTCTGGTGGCAATCAACAAAAAGTTGTCGTCGGCCGATGGTTGTCACAGCCCTGCCGAGTTTTGGTTTTGGATGAGCCTTTTCAGGGTGTCGACATTCAGGCACGTCGTGATATTGGGCGAAAAATCCGAGAGACTGCCAAAGGGCGCACAACCTTGGTGATGTCTTCTGAATTGGACGAGGCATTAGAAATTGCCGACCGCATTTTAGTCGTGAGCGATCACACGCTTGTGGGCGAACATCGAAACGAAGCAATTGATCTTGACCAATTGTTGGCTGAGGTTGCTGGAAGACATCAAGTTACAGACGATCACATATTGGCCGCTGGACATTAGAAAAAGCATATGAGTTTAGAAACAGACAAAACACAGTCAGAAACAAGTTCAGACTCTATGGCGATTTCCCGTAAGAAATCGAGTGGGCTCGATTTGGCTATTCGCTATGGTTTCTTGACATTGTTAGTTGGTTTGGTGCTGTTCTTCAGCGTCGCCGCAGATGGTTTCGCGGGGCCATACAGTGCAGTTTTCATATTTCAATCGGTCTCTATAACCGGAATTCTTGCGTTGGGTGTCACATGCACGCTGGTTGTTGGTGGGTTCGATTTATCTATCGGCTCGGTCGCAACGACGGCACTGATGTTATCGGCATATCTCATGGTGGTATCCGAACAGAACGCATTTGTTGCTGTTGTCGGTTGCCTTGCAATGGGTGCGTTTGTTGGACTGGTGAATGGCTTCCTGATTGTGAAAATGAAGGTTCCCGATCTGCTGGCAACGCTTGGTATGATGTTTTTGCTGATTGGCTTACAACGGATCCCAACCGAAGGACGCTCCGTCGCGACTGGCATGACGCTGCCTGATGGAACGACAGCAGAAGGTGTGTTTTCGCCGGCCTTCCTTGCTCTTGGGCGTCATCGGTTGGATTTTTTCATCGATAACCTCATTCCAGTATCAGTGGTATTCCTAATTGTAATCGGCATCCTGGTTTGGATCTTTCTGGAATTTACGCGGCATGGTCGCCTTATGTACGCAATCGGTTCCAATGAACGTGCAGCGGCTCTCGTTGGCACGAATGTCAATCGATACAAGGTTATCGCTTACATGATTTCCGGCATGCTTGCCTCGGTTGGTGGCATTTTGCTGGCAGCACGTTTGGGGCGTGGCGATATCGCTTCAGGGAATAATTTGCTGTTGGATTCAGTCGCAGCGGCACTCATCGGATATGCCGTTTTAGGCGCTGCAAAACCCAACGCATTTGGCACGGCCATTGGTGCATTATTCGTCGGCATTCTTCTGCAGGGTCTGACGATGATGAATGCGCCTTATTACACTCAGGATTTTGTGAAAGGCGGCGTGCTTGTTGTTGCGCTTGTCTTCACATTTGCGCTCTCAGGGAGACGAGGGCAAGGAACGTAAGAACATAGAAGTTTGAAAGGGAGAAGACATATGAGCCTAACACGCAGAACTTTTAACTCCATGCTTGCAGCGTGCAGCATGGCAGCAGTCTCGATGACATCCGGAGCAATGGCTGCAGATATGCCAGCACCGTTTGACAATGCGTCAGACGTAAAAATTGCGCTGGTGCGTTACCTGTCCACCGGCGATTTCTTCCAGGCCTATCTGGCTGGTGTGGAAGCACAATCCGCAGCGCTGGGTGTGAACCTTCGCATCTTGGACAGCCGCCAGGATGCGGCACTTCAATCTGACATGGTTGATCAGGCAATTGCGCTTGGTGTCGATGGCATCATCATTCAGCACGGCCTAACCGAATCCATGCAAGCTGCAGCGCAGCGCGCAGTTGATGCCGGTATCAAAGTTGTTGCATTCGATGTGAATGTTGAAAATGCGGCTATTCCGCAGATCGAACAATCAGATCGTGACCTTGCACGTTTGGCACTTGAGCAAGCAGTTGCAGACAATGGCGAGACGTTCAAAGCCGGGTATGTCTATGTTCCAGGTATTGCGCCGTTGGATCGCCGTGATGAAACTTGGAAAATCTTCAAAGACAAGTATGCAGGCATCACTGAAAAAGCTGTTTTTGGCACATTGGACAATCCTATTGCCAACTCAGTAGCTAATCAGGCGCGTTCTGTGTTGCAGGCTAATCCAGATATCAATGTCATGTTTGCACCGTATGATGAGTTCGCTAAAGGTGTCAAAATTGCTGTTGATGAAGCTGGTTTGACCAGCCAAATCAAAATCTACTCAGCTGATGTTTCCACCGCTGATATTTCCGCAATGCGTGAGTCCGGTAGTGCGTGGGTCGCTACGGCTGCAACTAATCCAGCTGTGGTTGGTGAAGTTAGTGTACGTGCTTTGGCCATGCTGCTCGCTGGCGAAAACCCAGGTGCAAGTGTCATCGTTCCACCCACACTCATCACACAGGATATGCTGAACGAAAAAGACATCAAAAACATGGCTGATCTCGGTGCAAAACTACCGCAGTTCGCGCATGCTGCTGTCGCTGTTCCAAGCTGGATGCCGTTGCCAAAACGCTAGTCCATTGTGAGCGAATGAAACTTACCGGGCAGTGCGCATAAGCGTTCTGCCCGGTTTCACTCTCACTGTTTGTCGTGCTTCTGACGCGACTTTAATTCCATTCAAGACAAGGTGTTCAGTCCCATGCGTTTCACCGTTACCTACAGGGTTTTTGCAGAAAATGCGGATCAGGCTGCTGAAAGAGCTGCTGGAATAGCGCTTGAACAAACGGTTGAAATTCCACGAGATGTTGTGCCGAAAGGCTACATTGAAGAAACAATTCTGGGAAAAGTGGAAACTGTAGCCGAGGAAGCCGAAGGTAGCTTTGTCACCAATATTTCCTATAGCCCCGACAGTGTTGGTAGCGATTTTGCACAACTACTGAATGTGATGTTTGGTAATTCTTCAATCCAGAAAGATATCAAGGTTCTCGATTTTGAACTTTGCTCTGAGCTAGAAAAGCATTTTCCCGGGCCTGCTTTTGGTATTGAAGGCGTGCGCGAACGCGTAAATCGCCCAGTTGGTCCATTGATATCTCCGGTGATCAAACCACAGGGTTCCAGCGCTGATACTTTGGCAGAAATAGCGTATAGGTGTGTCATTGGCGGTGCTGACGTGATCAAAGACGATCATGGTCTTGTTGATCAACACATGGCTCCATTCAAAGAACGCTGCGAGAAAATTTCGGCAGCTGTAACGCGTGCCAATAAAGAAACTGGCGGTAGTGCGGCATACTTCCCGAATATTGCAGGCGACAGTGAGAAACTTCTGGAGTTCGCGCGTTTTGCAAAAGAAGTTGGTGCAGGTGGATTGCTCGTTATGCCAGGCTTATTTGGTTTTGACGTGGTGCGCCGCCTGTCTGCTGATCGTGAAATTGATCTACCAATTATGACGCACCCGACGTTTCTTGGCCCTTACGTCCTGTCCAACAATACGGGCTTTAGTCATGCAGCATTGTTTGGTGCCATTCAAAGGCTTGCTGGGTCCGATATTTCGGTATTTCCGAATGTGGGCGGTCGGTTTGGTTTCAGTACTGAAGAGTGTCTTTCGATTGCGTCCGCGTGCCGCGATACATCGCGCCATGGTAAAACGATATTTCCAAGCCCAGGTGGCGGCATGTCTGTAGCTCTGGCAGGTGACATGCAACGCATGTACGGCACCGATGTTGTGTATCTGCTGGGTGGAAGCCTTTTGCGCTACGGGGATCGTATCGGAGAAGGAATATCTGACATGCACAAAGAGCTCGCAAAGCATCCGCTGAACTAATCAAAAAATTGGAGATTTTCTATGGGTACCGTTAGCAAATGGAGCGATACGGATGCATTTGCATGGGTAAATGCTGCGGGAGACGACGAGGCTGATCGCCAATTGGCATTGCGTGTCTATACCTCACGGTTGATTGGCTCGGACCCAGATTTGGTGATGCATGGCGGCGGCAATACATCAGTTAAAGTTCAAAGACGAGATGTGTTTGGAGATGTAATTGATGTGCTGCACGTCAAAGGTAGCGGTTGGGATTTAGACACGCTTGAAGCTGCCGGTTTACCTGGCGTTCGTCTCGCTCCGTTGCATGATTTGCGTGCGCTTCCAGAGCTCAGCGATGAGAATATGGTCAACATGCAACGTTGCAACTTGTTGGACTCAACGTCGCCCAATCCATCTGTTGAAACATTGCTCCATGCTTATCTGCCTCACAAATTTGTAGATCATACTCATGCATCGGCATTTGTAGCACTTGCCAATCTTCCTGATCCGGCAGCTGCCGTACAGGAGATTTTTGGCGATGCGATTGCTCTGGTTCCCTATATTATGCCTGGTTTTCAGTTGGCAAAAGTTGCCGCTGATGTTTTTGATACCAATCCTGATGCCGAGGGGCTTTTGCTGCTCAATCACGGGCATTTTACATTCGGCCCATCGGCTGAAGCTTCTTACAATCAAGTTATCCGGCACACACAGATGGTTGAAGCCTGGTTTGCAGGCAAGGGAATTGCGGTTCGGGAAACATTCACCAATCAGACGCCGGAAGTTTCTACCGAGGATGCCAAAATACTCAGTGTCTTGAGGGGCGCTTGGGCACGAAAGCTATCCGCGCACACTGGCGAAAAGCATGCGCCAATGCCTGTTCTTGATATCAGACAAAGCGATGACATTTCTGCGTTTTTATCGCGGGTAGATTTGGGTGAACTTTCTAAGCGCGGCGTTGTGACGCCGGATCATGTTATCCGTACTAAGCGTTTCCCACTTGTGCTGGATCATGTGTCTGTCACGGCGAATACTGCTCTGATAGACACAGCTCTTGATGCTTTTGCAACAGAATACCACTCATATTTCGACAAGGAAGCTCCGCGCTTTAACGGCGAAAAAACTATGCTTGCTCCGCTTCCCAATGTGATTTGGTTGGCGCCGTTTGGGTTAGTTGGAATTGGCGCAAATAAACAAGCCGCGCGTATTGCAAGCGATCTTGCAGAACAAACGTTGAAAGTAATGGAGCTGGGTGAAGCTGCGGGCGGGTTCTACCCGATTAATGCGGCCGATACTTTTGATATGGAGTATTGGTCTTTGGAACAGGCCAAACTTGGCAAAAATCAGCCAAAACCATTTGTTGGAAAAGTTGTTGTGGTTACGGGTGGCGCGGGGGCAATCGGTCTTGCGACGGCACAGGCCTTTGCCAGCGAGGGTGCTAACATCATGTTGGTTGATCGTGATGAAACGGCTCTTTTGGCAGCTATGGACACCTTGGGTAAAAATCACGCTTCTATTGCGCTTGATATTACAAAATCCGGCGCATCAAATACCGCGATCGAGGCCTGTATGGCCCAGTACGGTGGTGTTGATATTCTTGTCAGTAACGCTGGCGCCGCGTGGACCGGTTCTATGGCAGAGTTGTCAGATGAGGATTTGAGGAAAAGTTTTGAGCTGAATTTCTTCGCTCACCATGCTTTTGCAAAATCCGCGATGGCTGTGCTTACAGAGCAGGGACGTGGGGGGCAGATACTGTTCAATGTCTCCAAGCAGGCCGTTAATCCGGGAAAGAATTTTGGTGCTTATGGGCTTCCAAAAGCCACGACATTCTTTCTCCTGCGTCAATTAGCGCTTGAATTGGGCGAGCATGGCATTCGTGTGAATGGCGTGAATGCAGATCGTATCCGTTCTGGTTTGCTGGATGATAAATTTATCAGTGAGCGAGCGGGTGCGCGGGGCGTAACGGAAGATGCGTATATGGCCGGAAACATCCTGCGTCAGGAAGTCGAAGCAAAACACGTTGCAAATGCATTCTTGGCGCTTGCTATGTCCGAGCGCACGACGGCCCATGTCATGACTGTTGATGGCGGTAACATTGAAGCAGCTCTGCGTTAGAGCCATTTACTCAGCAACATTCCCTGATGCCGCTCAATTTACCGCGTTCTGTCTATTATTCTCTGGCACATGCTGTAAAAATAGTTGAAAATATCAATGTAATTTTCTCTTAACCTTTTGAGAGAGTATCATTGGTTCTGGACTTGTTCCAAATTGATGTGTGAACCGCATCAGAGGGTTCTCTGTAAGAATTTGGCGGAATTTGCGATGCATGAGTATAAGGCTTGCCTGCCATAATTGTCTCATGTTTAGGCCGTTTAGTTGTGAGTATCGAGCGCTTAGCGGTCGTCGTGGGTTTAGGAATGACTGCACCATGCGTATTTGGGGAGCGAAAGCAGCACGTGGATTTGTAGCGGGGCTTCTGTTTGCGTTCGCGTTGGTGCTTCAATCAAGTGTTGCCCATTCATTTGAACTCTTCGGCATTTGTTTTACTGGCAACTGCGATGCCGCCGGAGCAAATAGCGACGTAATTGATCCCAAAACCTATTCGGTAGATTTCCAAATTGTGTCTCTGGAAGATAGCACATTGGAAAAATCCATCATATCCGCTTCAGAATTGATGCGCGGTAGAAGCGATCCCATAGGTGGTTCTGCTGGCCTGATTGCAAGGGCGAAAGGCGACTACGCTCGCATTTTGGCTGCTCTTTACAACGACGGGCGCTATTCAGGTGCAATCTCAATCGAGGTGAATGGTCGGCAGGCGGCAAGCTTTAGACCTGGCACCCAATTGCCAGATGTGAACGAAGTAGAAATTCGTGTCACGCCAGGAAATCAGTTTCAATTTGTAGAGGCAGTTGTTCGAAATCCGGCACCAGTTGCGGAGAATCGAAACGACTATGTTGATCCTCCACTTAGTGTGGGCTTTGCAGCAGGTGAGCCAGCAAAAGCGGGTGTCGTTCGCAGTGCCGGCGAATTGGCGCGAGAGGCCTGGAGGCAGCAAGGATTCCCGACTGCAAGGGTTGAGAGGCAAGAAGTCACGGCAATTCATCCAGACCACAATTTGAAGGTCTATCTGTGGATGGCTCAGGGCCCGCGCGCGGTTTACGGTGATGTGACCGTTGAAGGTGTGGATCGAATGGACCCAGCTTTTGTGAAGTATATGGCTGGATTGATTGAAGGCGCTGAATTTGATCCAGATGATTTGGAAAAAGCCAGAAAACGCTTGGAGCGACTAGGTGTGTTTTCGCGCCAACGGCTTATCGAAGCTGACGCTGTAAATTCGAATGGCACCCTGCCGATTACTATTTTGACAACGGAAAAGAAACTTCGTCGCGTCGGTGTTGGAGCGACATTATCTAGTATTGATGGCGCCGGTGTTGAAGCATTTTGGCTGCACAGAAATCTATTTGGTAAAGCTGAAAGCCTTAGGCTGGAAGGAAAAATCGGTGGTCTCGGGACGACATTGGACTACGAGAAAGTCGATTATCTAGTTGGTGCATCTTTTACAAAGCCGGGGATATTTTCGCCTGATATAGATTTGAATATCAGTGCGACTGCCAAGCGAGAATACAATGATAGCTATACTGAAACCTCTGTTGGAGCCGTCGGCACGCTAAAGCATTATTATTCGGACGAGCTCACATTTACCGGAGGGCTCTTCGCAGAATATGGCGAGTATGATGATGTTTTTGGTACCCGAGAACTGTTTACAACCGGGATTATTGCAGATGCCACATATGATGGTCGCGATAATCGGCTTGAGCCCTCAAAAGGGTTCTATGCGCAGCTAGAAGCGCGGCCATTTTACGAATGGGAATTCGAAAGCGCTGGCCTTCACCTTCAAGCAGAGGGACGGGTCTATATCGCCCTGCAGAAAAAGAAACGTACCGTTGTTGCTGCGCGGGTGAAGTTTGGCTCGCTTGCTGGCGTTTCGGTGAATGAGGCACCGTCAAATTTGCTGTTCTATGCAGGTGGCGGCGGGTCAGTTCGTGGATACGGATACAAGAATATCGGCGTTGAGCAAGCGAACGGTACTGTCGCAGGTGGTCGATCTTTGTTTGAAGGTTCATTGGAAGTGAGGCAACGCATCACCGGCAATTTCGGTGCTGTAGCATTTGCGGATTTTGGATTGGTTGGCGCTGACAGTGTGCTGGATTTCTCCGAGGATGTAAAAGTCGGCGTGGGAGCTGGCCTGCGATATTATACGGGGCTTGGTGCGATCCGCCTCGACGTTGCAGTACCTTTGGATCAGGGCAAGGATGATCCGGATTTCGGGATCTATGTCGGCATAGGGCAGGCTTTCTGATATGAGAAAACTTGCAGTACTATTTTTCGTATTTTGTAGTGTTCTTCTCACTTTTTTACCTGCTTTTGGGCAGGAAGAACAAGAGAAATCATCCTTTATTGAATTTGTTGAGGGGCAGCTTTCAAGCCCTAACAGGCAAATTCGACTGAACGGACTTGAAGGGACTTTGTCGTCTAATGTGACCTTTGACAGCATCACCATTGCCGATGAAAATGGTGTCTGGCTGGAAATTGAATCACCGCAACTCATCTGGAATCGCACGGCTCTGTTTCGAGGGCGCCTTGAAGTAGAGGAGTTAACAGCCAAGCGTATTGACTATAGGCGCCAACCTATTGCTGACGAGAGCTTGCCTAACGCAGAATCCAGTGCATTGGGTCTGCCAGATTTGCCAGTAGCTATTGTCCTCAAAAGTCTCAGCGTGCCTGCCGTTGCCTTTGGTCCAACTGTGTTCGGACTTGAGACGACTGCCAGCGTTGATGGCAGCGTATTGTTGGACGAGGGGTCGTTAGATTTAGATTTGAACATCCAACGTCTGGATGGCTCGGGCGGTACGCTGGTGGCTAAGGTTGGCTATGCCGCCGGCGATAGGCTGCTATCCCTCAATATCGGACTGGACGAGCCGGAAAATGGTATTGTTGCAACACTGCTGGGTATCGAGCAGCGGCCACCAGTATCGTTGCGAATCCAGGGTGACGCTCCCATTGAGGATCTGCTTGTATCCTTGGTTTTTGATGTCGATGCCCAAAGAATTCTAGATGGTCAACTTGCTGTTCAAGGGACGTCTGAAGGGCTGAGCGCGAAAGCAAATTTGGGTGGACCGCTTTCCAAAATACTCAATGCAGAAAGTCGACAGTTTTTTGGCCCACGTAGCAATTTGGCGTTTGGCGCGTTGTTTCCAAGCCTGGGTGGCGTTGTTGTCGATACTTTGGAAGTTGATAGTGGCAATGTTCAACTCAATGCAAATGCCGCCACGCTCGCCGACGGATTCTTGAGTGCTTTAAATGTTGATTTGCGTTTAAAGCCAACTGGATCAGCCAGGGTCATTGTACCTACAGAGCAGGGCGACGTCTCGGTGTCTGGCGCAAATGTAGTGGTAAACTACGATGCCGCTAAAAGTGAAAATTGGAACGCGGAACTTGCTGTTACCGGGTTTCAGGGCTCCAAGATCAATTTAAACTCTGCGTCATTGGGAGCCAACGGTAAGGTATTGAATTTTCAAGAACCGGCAATGCGCTCTGTATCATTTGATCTTGCTGGCCGCACTGAGGGTATTTCTTCATCTGATATCGCGCTTGCAAATGCCATCGGTAATTCTTTGTCGCTTAAGGGATCAGGCCGATGGAACGCAAATGCAGTGTTTCAACTCAGTGAATTCCTGTTCAAGGGTGACGCATTTTCTGTTGGTATGGACGGCTTTATTGCCAATGCTGAGTTTGATGGAAACATAGAACTTGAAGCAAAAAACCTTGCTCCGTTTTCCATTCTTGCAAATAGGAATTTGGGTGGCGGGGCCGGCATTATGGCGCAGGGAAAAATCGGGTTCTTTAACGGAGAGTTTGACTTAACCGTTGAAGGGGCTGCCCAAGCTCTATCTATTGACGACAGTGTTATTGATCGTCTTTTGGTTGGTACCACCACGTTCTTTGGAGGGGTTGCGCGCTCTACAGATGGCTTGGCATTTCGCGACCTGAACCTTTCAAATGAACAACTGGATTTGAAATTGAACGGTCGGTTTGCCAGCGAGTTTTCTGATTTGCGGGGTGAGGCCCTTATTCGTGATCTTGCAGTATTGAATGAGAATGGTTCTGGCGCTGTGACCGCTAAATTAAACCTGACCGGCAACGAACAACCGTTTGATTTGAAAGCTAGCCTTAACTTGCCGCAGGGACGCCTTGTGCAAAAAACAGCACGAGACCTTTCTCTTTTGTTTGTGGGAAAGACGGACAGTCATTCTGTGACAGGGAGTTTGAGCGCGGATGGTTTTCTTGGGCCAGAGCGCATAGGCTTATCTGGAGAAATTCATGCGGATCAGAACCAGCAAGCCATCAAGGGCTTCTTTGCCGACATCGGCGCAACAGATATTCGTGGTGAGTTTTCAAGGGGCGCTAATGGTCTGATTGACGCAGACGCGACAATCGATAGCTCAGATATTAGTTCGTTATCAGCTTTAGGTTTGATTGAAGGATCTGGTTCACTTCAAGGCATTGTGCGGTTGCAGCCAACGCAAGAAGGTGGCCAATCTGGCGAGGTGCAGTTGAACGCGAAAAACATCGTATTCGCCGATACGCGTGTTGCCGAGGCAAATGTGGATGCAACATTATCGGATCTTTTTAAAAAACCTCGCGTGAATGCCAAAGTTAGCGGTCGTTCCGTTGTGGTTGGTGGCTTCGATATTCAGACCTTTGATGGGAATGCAACCACAGTCGGGCAAACAACCGACTTTGAACTTGCCGCAGCATTTTCAGAAAATGATGCGCGTTTAGCAACATCAGGTGTGTTGACACAGGATGGTACTACATCGGAAGTTTTGCTGAACAGCTTGACCCTGATTTCAAACATCGCAACAGCAAGATTGGATCAACCAGCAAGGGTACGCATTGAAGATGGTGTGACCCAAATCTCGGACGCTATTTTGCGTGTGGGCAATGGTAGTGTCGTTGTGAATGGCAGTGCGGGAGACACCATTGATGTCAATGTTATATTGAGTGCCCTGCCTCTCAACATTGCGAATGCTATACGCCCTGATCTTGAATTGGCGGGAGTGATTAGTGGCGAATTGGCAATTTCTGGGTCAACTAACGATCCGTCAGCACAGTTTGAACTGGTAGGAACTGGATTATCTGCAAGTGCATTGCGGCAAGCAAATTTATCACCGTTGCAACTGACAGCAAATGGCAGCTTCAAAGATCAGGTGGTCGCCATAGCAGGTGCTGCTCTTCAGAACAGCCAAGGGATTAATCTGACGGCGCGTGGGCATATCCCAACCAGTGCGGGCAACCTGAATATTGACGTAGATGGGACCGCGCCCTTGTCGCTGGCAAACTTGCTTCTGCAGGAACGAGGAGCGCGTGCCACCGGAACGGCCCAAATCAATGTTTCTGTCGGGGGCACGCCGCAAAAACCTATTGCCAATGGTCCTGTGACAATTAGTGGTGGGACGTTTTCAGATCCAATATCTAACGCAAGCTTGAACAATATATCGGTTGATGCGGATTTGTCGGCAAGCGAGCTGGTGCTAAACCAGTTCCGCGCCAATCTGGCTGCAGGCGGTGGTGTTTCAGCAACGGGACGCATTGGCTTAACAGGTGTTTTACCAGCGAATTTGACGATAAATGTAGATCAAGCAAAGTATTCAGATGCGCAAACGTTCTCGACAGTCCTGAACGGAAATCTGGCATTGACCGGGAGTTTGTTACAGAGCCCGCTTCTGTCTGGCGATATACTCCTTGGCAATACGGAAATTACACTGCCTGAGAGCTTCGCTGGAAGTGCAAATCTTCTGGATGTTCGACATGTTTTACCCGCAAGAGCGACCCGCGAAACCTTGAACAGGTTGGCGCGAGCGTCACCAGTTCCAACACCGACTTCACGTCCCAGCGTTTTGCGGCTTGATTTAGTGGTGAACGCTCCTAACCGAATTTTCGTGCGAGGCCGAGGGCTTGATGCAGAACTCGGCGGACGTGTGAGGCTCTCTGGCCCAGTGGTTGATATAGAGCCCATCGGTAGTTTTGAACTAATCCGGGGACGTTTATCCGTTGTGGGCAAGCGTATTGATTTAGATGAAGGCCTTATAACACTTGAGGGCGATCTAAACCCGATCATAGAGTTTGTTGCGCGCATCGAGGCTGATGATATTGATGCATTCATCAATATCAGCGGCAGGCTGGATGATTTGAGTGTCACACTAAGTTCCTCTCCAGAACTACCTGAGGACGAAGTGCTTAGCCAAATCATTTTCGGCCGCGGCATTGAAGAACTGTCACCCCTTCAAATCGCTAAACTGGCGTCAGTTGCGCTTGAGCTAACGGGTGGAAACAGTCCATCTCTCATAGAGAATTTGCGGCGTGGTACCGGGCTTGATGATCTTGATTTAGTGGATGATGGTAGCGGAAATGCCGCGGTCCGCGCTGGAAAATACATCAACGACAATGTGTATTTAAATCTACAAGCAGGCAAAACAACCGAAGCTACGATCAATCTAGATATAACCGATAGCTTGCGCGCAAAAGGCTCTGTGTCTTCTGAGGGAAATACATCCATTGGCGTGTTTTTTGAAAAAGACTATTAGCCCAATCAAAACAAACTATTGATCAACCTCGATGGCGCTGAGCGAGTGAAGAAAATGTTTGTTTTCTGAAGGTGTGCCAATCGAAACTCGGAGAAAACTGTCAAAGGATTTTTGCTTCCAAGGTTTAACGATTACGCCACGCTTTAACAGCTCATGGTTTGTGGTGTTCGCGCAGCCTTTAGTTTGAAAGAACAGAAAATTACCGTTGGAGGGGGCAACTTTGTAATCCCACTCTTCCAAAGAGTGCCTAACCAAATTTCGTTCAATCAACGTTGCTTCCACACATTTTTGCATATGCGGCGTGTCTTTCATGGCTTCAAGAGCTGCTGTTTGAGCGAATGAATTGACATTGAACGGTGTTCTGGTCTTGTCCATGGCCTGCTTCAATTCCGGAGAACTGCAAACGCCAAATCCAATCCGCAATCCAGCCAACCCCCAGGCTTTTGAAAATGTCCGAAGGACAATCCATGGATTGGGGCTGGCTTTCAAACATGCAATTCCAGACGCATAATCATTACCATTTGCGTATTCAAAATATGCTTCATCCAGAACTATGAGTGTTTTTGAATGTGTAGCTTCAATTACCTTTGAGAGGTTTTCTGGATTTAACCAAGCACCAACAGGATTCATTGGGTTGGCAAACATGAGCATCCGTGCTGGCTTCGATGCGGCGGCGATCAGCGCATCACCATCAATCTCGAGATGCTCATTGACCGCGATTGGGTCGACAGTGGCACCCATGAATTTTGCGTAATCTTCGTGCAAAGGAAAAGACGGATACAGCGTTATGACGCGGTCTTTGTTACGGAGGAACGTTCTGCTGATGACCGACAGCAGGTCTTCTGAGCCATTGCCAAGAATGATTTGTTCAGATGAAGTTTGGAATTGCTTCTCCAGTTCGTTGCGCAATTCGGAACCAGAAGAATCTGGATACAAATTGACTAGCATCTCAAGATTTTTAAAGAGCGCTGAGACTTTGGGTGATGGCCCATGTGGGTTTTCATTTGATCCAAGTTTTGAAATTTGATCTGGTGCGTACAATTGCTTGACGTGTTCGATGGACAGGCCAGAATTGTATGGTTCAATTGCAGATAGTTCGCTGCGTATCAAATTATACTGGGTCGCCATGCTTGCCCTCAATTTGTGATCGGTGGTCACTTGTCATTATTATGTATATACATAGAAAGATGTCTTAGGAGAAAATGTCAATGACCAGCAACGGCATGTTTAGCCTTCAGGGAAAGAAAGCGCTTGTTACAGGCGCCAGTCGTGGGTTGGGTCAGGCGATGGCCATTGGTCTGGCTGAATGTGGAGCAGATGTCGCCATAACCTCCAGAAATACCAGAGCGTTGGTCCAAACGGCAGAGCAAATTCGTGCACTGGGCCGTCAAGTCGTAGAGGTGGAACTCGATGTCTGCGAAACGGCGACGATTGAACCTGCGCTGACTAAGGCGGCAGATGAACTTGGCGGGCTTGATACGCTAATAAACAACGCAGGATATGAAGAGGTGCGGCCGTCGCTGGATGTCGATGAGGCGCTTTGGGAAAAAATCAACTCTACCAATCTTAAGGGCGCATTCTTTTGTGCTCAGGCGGCTGCAAGACTGATGACCGGAAGCGGTTCAAGCGGCAGCATTGTAAATGTGTGCTCACTCACATCTTATGTCGGCGTTCCAACTGCTGTTCCTTACGGTTCTTCAAAAACAGGTTTGCTTGGTATGACGCGTGCGTTGTCGGCTGAGTGGGCCTCTCATCGCATTCGTGTCAATGCAATCGCTCCAGGATATTTTCGTACAGACTTGACGGATGTGTTCTATCAGGATGAAAATTGGAGTTCAGCAATGCTGGAAAAGATTCCGATGTCGGAATTTGGTACGATGGAAGATGTCAAAGGACCTGTAGTGTTTCTATCAAGTGATGCAGCTCGATACATCACCGGCCAATGCCTTGGAATTGATGGTGGATATCTTGCATCCATTTAGGGCCTTCATTCTATTTCTTTGATGAGTTGGGTTGTATTTTAGGAACTATACCCGTCAGGCAAAAAAAACTTGACGGTCACTCGAGACAATTCATAACATGTATATACATAATATTTGACTTGATTAATCTGGCAGTTTGAATGGGTAATCCAGCATACGTTGACAGTTCAAGGAATGCTTCGGTCGACGCTTCTTCAGTGTCTGTCCGCAATGTAGATATGGACTACAACGGCCTGTTGGCGGTCGATGATGCTAGCTTTGAATTGCAACAAGGCAAATTCCTGACAATTCTGGGTCCTTCCGGTTCGGGTAAAACCACTTTGCTGCGATTGATCGCTGGGTTTCAGGCACCAACACGCGGTGAAATTTTCATCAATGGTCAGCCGGTGAATGCACTTCCTGCCAACAAACGATCCATTGGCATGGTGTTTCAAAAGCTCGCATTGTTTCCTCATCTTACAGCCGCCGAAAACGTGGCATTTCCGCTTAAGATGCGCCGCTTTGATGCCCGAACTATTCCTGAGCGCGTTGAGCGATTTATGAACTTGGTGCAGCTGCAAGGGTTTGGCGAAAGGCGCATTCATGAGTTGTCAGGTGGGCAACAACAGCGTGTAGCGATTGCACGGGCGCTTGTCTTTGAACCTGACATTCTTCTGCTTGATGAGCCTTTGGCCGCGCTTGATCGAAAGCTGCGCGAAGAAATGCAACTGGAGTTTCGAAGAATTCAAAAAGAACTGGGTGTGACTACAATTAATGTCACCCATGACCAACGCGAAGCGCTTGTCGTTTCTGATGAAATTATTTTGATGAACCACGGAAAGATTCAACAAAACGCTGTTCCAACGCAAATGTATCGATCCCCAGCAAACGATTTCGTAGCGAACTTTATCGGTGTCACGAACTTCGTGGAAGGTAAGCTTCAATCGGCAACAGATGAGACTGCCACATTCCAAACAGAAAATCTTACTCTGCAAGGCTCTCTATCGCATCAAAATGTCATTCCGACCGTTAATCAAGCAGTGCGTGGCGCTGTGCGCGGGGAGCAAATTCGAATTGCCAAAGATTCTGATGCGCTTGTGCATTTGGATACGGTTCTGGAAGGTATTGTGACGGACAGTATCTTTGAAGGCGAGCGTTTGCTTTACGAAGTTAGGATGCCGGCTCTGCAAGACGATTTGTTACGTATCTATCATCACGATCCAAACAATCTCATTCAATATGCGCCGGGAGATGCTGTCCATATCGGCTGGTCATCCCGGGACATGCTCGTATTTCCAACGAGCACCATGAACTAAGACCAACTTACACAGAAGAGGGTGAATATCATGAAGACGAAAGTAAGTAATTTGGGAATGCGCAGACGCGCGTTTTTGCAAGGAACGGCAGCCGTTGGTGCGGCATCGGCCATCTCCGGCCTGTCCGTTTCATCTCTTTGGGCTGCAGGGCCTGAAAAGCCGAAAGAAATCATCATCCGCGCGTGGGGCGGAAGCTGGGTAGCAAGCCTTAAAAAGGGCGTGTCAGATCCATTTACTGAAATGACGGGTATTAAAGTCCGTCATGATCTCACTGAAGATAATGAAATCCAGCCAAAAGTTTGGGCAGCTGTCGCGCAAAATCGCGTTCCGCCAATCCACATCAATTGGGACACAACAACCAACGCGTCCAAATCTGCGTTGCGTGGTGTAACAGAAGATCTGTCTGAGTTGTCTAACCTTGCCAATACAACAGCGCTTGCAAAGCCTGTTGGCGTGGAAGGCTATCCAATTGTGAATACATACGGGTATGTTTATGTGCTGGCTTATCGTCCGGAAGCATTCCCGGATGGTCCTCCAAAATCTTGGAAAGATTTGCTCGATCCGAAATTCAAAGGTCGTGTTGCATTCTACAATGATGGCATCGGCTTTCACTTCCCAGCCCAGGTTGCTGGTGGTGGTAGCCTTGATGGAATTCCAGATGCTATGGGTCCTGCTTGGGAATTCATTGAGAAGTTCAAGGCACAGAACCCGCTTCTCGGTGAAGATCCAGATTTCACAACTTGGTTCCAGAATGGCGAAATTGATGCGGCTTGCACCATCTCCACAAATGCCCGTGCTGCAAAACAAAATGGCGTTAATATTGAATGGGTTGTTCCTGAAGAAGGTGCAAAATTTGATACAGACGGTCTTTGGATTCCAAAAGGCCTTCCGGAGAACGAGCTGTATTGGGCTAAGGAATACATCAATTTCGCACTGACTAAAGAAGCCCAACAAGTCTGGCTTGATGGTCTGGGATTGCCTGGTGTTGTGCCTGGCCTGACACCACCTGCTGATTTGATTAATGATGCTTCCTATCCAACGAAGGAATCTGATTTTGCGAATCTGATCCGTGTATCTGCACAGATACAGGTAGAAAATGAGAGCGAATGGTTCTCAAAATTCAAAGCAATTATGCAGAGCTAATTGAACACCTGAACTAACACATCACCCACGCCAATCTTAAGTTGGCGTGGGTTCCCCTTCAAAATAGGAATGAGCATACCTGATGGGTAAAGCGAACCGATCCTATCCGTTGTCTTGGCGGGCTATGGATGCGGCAGAAGCTATATTTGCGGCAATTTGGCCATCTCGTGGTGGGCGAATGGCACCTTACCTTATGTTGGCGCCAGCTCTTTTGCTTGTGGGCCTGCTGGTCGTTGGTATGATCCAGATTGGTGACTCATCCTTACGCATTCTAGATAGAACAACATTCTTGATGTCCGAAGACTGGACATTGGCGAATTATCAAAAGGCACTTTCTGACGCATTTTTCTTTAAAGTCGCTTGGCGCAGCCTGTTAGGCGCAGTGATTGTAACCTTAGTTACGCTCACCTTTGCTTTCCCATATGCCTACTTGATGGTGCGCACCAACAAAGCAGCCTTGCGCAAATTTTTGCTGATTGCGCTCTTCTTACCGTTCTTTATTGGGCAGGTGGTGCGTGCGTATGGTTGGCTAATTATTCTTGGCAATCAGGGCATTGTGAATGATGTTTTGGGCTTGGTTGGTGTCGAACCTATTCGCCTATTATTTAACTATCCCGCCGTGCTGTTTGGGTTAGTTCAATACATGCTCCCTTTCGCGGTATTGATGTTGGCACCGGCGCTGACTGCAATTCCGGAAGAAATTGAAGCAGCCGCGACATCGCTTGGCGCAAACTGGTGGCGCTCATTTTTGCACGTTGTTTTGCCAATGGCCAAACCGGGTCTTATTGGTGCCGGCTTGGTTGTTATGACATTGTCGCTAACAGATTTTGCCATGCCCGCTATTCTTGGCGGGGGCACACAGGACTTCATAGCTAACGCGATTTATGATCAGTTTTTCCGAACGTCTGATCAAGGCATGGGTGCCGCACTTGCGTTGATGTTAGTCGCTATCGGTTCTTTGCTCGTTGGAGTGGTCTTTACCGTATTCGGCGCTGGAACACTTGCTATGGGGAGGTCCAAATTGTGATCCAACCCCGCTCCAAATCAATTGTGTTGTGGACCTTTGTTGCCATCGCCGTGATTGCTCTGTCTGCTCCAACCATTGTTGTGCTCGGCGCGTCATTCACCTCAGGGAATATTATTGCCTTTCCGCCAGAAGGTTTCTCTCTGAAATGGTATGCGAGCATCTTTGAATCGGATGATTTGCGACAGGCTTTCGTTCGATCCTTATGGGTTGCAACGGTATGCACCGCGGTATCTCTGCCTGTGGGCACCCTTGCAGGTATAGCGCTCTCGAAATTTCAGGTTCGGTTCGAAAAAACGATCCAAATATATCTGTTATTACCATTCACAATTCCGCTGATTGGGTCAGGAATTGGCTTGATGCTGGCGTTTGGTAAGGCAGGCGTCATAGGGCAATTGTGGCCAGTTGGCATAGCTGCAGCGGTAATCAATTTACCATTTATGATCTGGGCTGTTACGGCCAGTGCGGCAAGCCTTGATCCTGATCTGGAATTAGCAGCTGCAAGCTGTGGAGCAGGGCCTGTGCAAACGTTTTTCTCTGTAACTTTGCCAGCTGTAACACCGGGGATGATTACGGGATCATTGTTGATGTTCATTCTAGCTTTGAATGAGTTCCTGGTGAGCTTGTTGTTGGTGGATGCGCGCATCGTGACGTTACCGGTTCAGATTTATAATTCCATTCGCTCCATCATCACGCCGGATTTGGCAGCAGTTTCGGTTGTATTTATTGCATCAGCCGCTGTAGCAATCACAGTGTTGGATCGCTTGGTTGGGTTGGACATCTTTCTGAAATCGAAATGAACCTGCGCCTGAAAGGGCAGCACAGGAAAGGATATTTTCATGAGCAATGTCAGCTTCTATGAGCTTTCAAAATTGGACACAGACGCTTACGCAACATTGCTGAAACGTTCTGAGTCTGATCTCTCCGGTTTCATCGAAAAGGTAGAGCCAATTATCGAAGCAGTCAGGACAGAAGGCGATGCGGCCCTGGTGCGCTTCGGACGCGAGTTGGATAAAGCTGAAGGTCTTACGGCTCAAAATTTGAAAGCATCTGAAGCGGAATTTGATGCCGCCTTTGATTTGGTGGAAACAGATGTAATTGAAGCAATTCAGTTTGGCATTGATAACATTCGCAAGTTTCATGAAGAGCAAAAACCTGAAGCCATGTGGATGAAGGAAATGCGCCCCGGTGCCTTTGCCGGCGATCGTTTTACACCTATTCAATCTGTCGCATTGTATGTGCCGCGCGGTAAGGGCGCATTTCCTTCCGTCACCATGATGACCTCTGTGCCTGCAGTCGTTGCCGAAGTACCAAACCTTGCAATATTTACGCCGCCTGCTCTCGATGGAAGTGTGGATGCGGCAACGCTGGTGGCAGCGCGACTGGCAGGCGTTGAAACAGTTTACAAATGCGGTGGTGCACAAGCGGTTGCCGCCGCTGCATTTGGGACTGAGACGATAAAACCCGCGCTCAAAATTGTCGGTCCGGGCAGTCCTTGGGTTGTCGCGGCTAAACGCCGCTTAGCCGGTGTGATTGATCCAGGTCTTCCAGCTGGACCATCAGAAGCGATTATATTTGCGGATGATACGGTACATGGTGGATTGGCGGCGCTTGATGTTTTGGTGGAAGCGGAACACGGACCGGACAGCTCAGCCTACATTGTCACGCATTCACGTCGTGTTGTTGAACAAGCGCTGGAAGCCTTACCGTCACATTGGTCAAAGATGACAGAGCAACGCACTGAATTTTCGACCGCTGTCCTCACTGGAGAAAATGGTGGCATTGTTCTCACTTCGTCTCCAGAAGAGAGCTATCGCTTTATCAATGATTATGCGCCTGAGCATCTGGAGATTTTATCGACCGCGCCCTTTACGCACCTTGGTCGTATCACTGAGGCCGCTGAAATTTTGATGGGGCCTCATACACCAGTTTCCATTGGTAATTTCGGTCTTGGACCAAATGCCGTTCTCCCAACCAGCCGATGGGCTCGGACCTATGGTCCACTATCAGTAACCGATTTCGTAAAACGCAGTTCTATCGGTTACGTGACAGCACCTGCCTATCAAGAGTTTGCCAATCAGGCAGCAACGCTTGCGCGTTACGAAGGGTTTTCCTCGCACGAGAATGCTGTGTCTTCGATGCGCGACCAGTATTTGGATACATAGAGCATGCGTGCAGTTCGTCTGTATGCTGCCGGTGATTTAAGGTTTGAGGACATTGATCGTCCATCGGTACCAGCAGCCAATGAAGTTCGATTGCGCGTGACGGCTGCAGGAATTTGTGGATCAGATTTGCATAACTACCGCACTGGTCAATGGATTACACGCGCGCCATCTGTTGCTGGGCACGAGTTTTCAGGTGTTGTTGAGGCCGTCGGTGCGAATGTTTCCGAGGATCTCATTGGTGCGACAGTGGCGGCCGATAGTCGGTATTGGTGTGGAGACTGTGAGAACTGCCGCGCGGACCTTCATCACATTTGTTCGAATCTCGGGTTTGTTGGTGAGATTATTGATGGAGGTTTCGCAGAGGAAATAGTGTTGCCAGCTCGGTTGGCTTACATTGTTGACCCGGCCGTCCCCTCGCAAATAGCTGCCATGTCCGAGCCACTTGCAGTTTCCATGCACGCTCTCAATCGAATGGACTTACCATCAGGTGAACCCCTTTTGATTGTCGGTTGTGGAACCATTGGTGGGTTTGCAGCTCTCCTTGCGAACAGACTTCATGATGGCCCGGTGTTGGTGTCAGATCAAAATGTTAACCGCGCAGAGCTTGTTTCAAAAGTATGCGGAGCTCATGTCGTTTCACTTGAAGCGGAAGCTTTGCACAAGGCATCTGGAGATAGGCCTATCCGCTACGCCCTGGACGCGACGGGGAGCCTAAATGTGATCTCTAGTCTGCCTGATTTGATCGATGGTGGAGGTAGTATTGGTCTTGTCGGCATTAGCCACGGTACCCTACCACTTGATCCGAATATTCTGGTCGAACGGGAAATTTCTCTCAAAGGATGCCATGCCTATAAAGACGAGTTACCTCAAGTCATTGAAATGTTGGGGCCTCTTCAAGAAGACTTAGAGCAACTCATTGATCAGGTCATCGACCTGGAGGCTGTACCAGCGACCTATAAACGCTTACTTGCCGGCGACAGCAAAGGCCTGAAAACAATCATTCAAATAAATAGATGAGCGGACAATTTTATGAATAAGTCCGATAGTAGAACTGCCAAAATTCGACAGCTGGCGCGGAGTGATGAAACGCAAGCACGAATAGAATTGGTTGGGTTACTTGCCGAATTGTTTCAAATTGAGGCGACTGACCTTGCTATAAATCACGATCAATATTCATTGAACTCACTCAATGGTTTCTTTGAAACCAAAGAGGGCTCTTTCTTCTTCAAATTCCACCAGGAAGAAGGCGAAGAAGACATGGTTGGCGAGTACTACAGGGCAGATATCCTCGCGAATGCAAACCTTCCGGTTGATAAGCCAGTCTATGTCTCCAATTTACCAGGCGAGCAAATACTTGTGTATCGCCGTAGTAACAATCCACGCTTCTCTGACGTGTTGCGTGAATTGGATTTTTCAGATGACACCAATGCCCAGAGAATTGCAGTTGCCGCCGAAGGTGAATTGAACGCAAAATTATTGCAGGTATGTCGTAAAACCCTTCACCCTATTACGTCTGATGAAGCTTGCAGTGAGCCGATACATCATCTGTTTTTTGAAAGAATGGTTGATCCGAAATCAGGGGTAATTCCGGGCGGTCGGTATGAAAACTTCTATGTCGGGAAAACGTTCAAGTTCCCCGGTGTTACTCTAACTTGGGAAGAGTTTTCCAATGCAAAACTTGTTTTAAACGGTGTTCGGTATCGGCGCACAATCTCTGAACTTTTTGACGAGTCGTCTCAAAGGCTCAACCCCGTAAATCTCGCAGGGTCTGGCGGTGTGGTCGCGCATGGGGACGCGCATAATGCCAATGTGTGGTTTGAAAAACAAACCGATAGCGCGCGCCTTTCCTTTTTTGACCCCGCCTTTGCCGGATATCATATTCCGTCGCTTTTGGCCGAAGTGAAGGCCACATTTCACAATGTAATGGCGCATCCATTATGGCTTTACGAACCAGATCAGGCCGCGGAGAAATTCACCGCAAGTTCTAGCTATAATGATGGCGTGCTTTGCATTGATACAAATTGGAAAATGAGTTCCGTCCGCAAGCAATTGTTGGATGTCAAAGCCAACGTGTTTTGGGAACCGTTTTTGGCGATATTAGCTGAAAGAGACTTGTTGCCAGATGATTGGGAAACTGAAATTCGTTTGGCGTTATTTTTATGTCCTACTCTGGTTATGAACCTGCGCGCTAATGCAGATCGTCATAATGAAATATCTTCGGCTATTGGATTTCTTGTGGCGGCTACGGCTGGCTCTACACCAGAAACTGGTGAAGACTTAGTGAGTGAGTTCTTTCAAAAAATCGCACCAAGAGACGCAGTCAAAAATTAGTTAGTCAACTAATTGATGGCGTGAACTTCGCAACTAGTTTGTGTTGTTGGCCGGGATACGTTAGCCGCGCCCATGTGACGTTGCGCTCGTTATTGCGTGTGCGGCGTTCGATGACCAAACAAGGTGCACCTTCGTCAATTTCCAAGTGACGGGATTCATCACAATCCGCTGGAACTGAACTGATTGTATGCTCAGCTTCAATCCAAGGGACTTGTTTTAAAAGCCATCCGCCTGGTGGTTCGGTGCTAAAGTTCATAGTTTCTGCTTCTGGAACAGCTTTCAGATTAATCAAACGTTCTTCCAAACAGAACGGTCTTTCGCTTGCCAAATGTATACAAGATAATTCCAAAACGGGATCCGATGATTTAAGCGACAGGCGAGACATGTCTGCGTCGGTAGCACTGTGGATATCTCTAACGAACAGTTGGAATTTATAATTCAGTCCAAGCGTCTTGATTTCCCGCTCTATGTCATGGATTTCAAGTACAGCAGATTGTGCCTGTGGCGCTTTTACAAAGGTGCCTAGTTTTCGCTTGCGTTCCAACAATCCAGCCCTGCTGAGTTGCGTCAGGACTTTATTTGCTGTCATGCGCGAGCAGCCATATTGCGCTGCGAGATCAGTTTCGAACGGAATACGAAAGCCCGGTGCCCATCTGCCGCTCACAATATGGCTTTGAATATCGCCCATAATCCGGTCATGGAGCGATTGAGTGTGCTCTGGCTTGTTGGCTTTGTCCGTTGAAATTTTGTGCCTCATTCTAGCTTTTGGTTAGGCTTTTAATTCCTGAACTTGAACCGTTTATCGTTTTAAAACAATACGGATGGAAGCCAGCTGGATATAGAAGGGATGAACCAAATAACTGCAATACCGACGATCTGGAGAAAAATAAATGGGGCCACCCCAGCGTAAATTTGACCAGTGGTAATTTCAGGAGGGGCAGCACCTCTGAGATAGAAAAGCGAAAATCCAAATGGCGGTGTTAGAAATGAAGTCTGTAGATTGATTGCGATTAGTATGGCCAGCCAAATCGGATCGTGCCCCATAATAATAAGCACAGGTGTAATCAGTGGCAGCAATATAACTGTGATTTCTACAAAATCTAGAAAGAAACCTAATACAAAAATGAGTGCCATGCAGAAAACCAAAGCACCCATTGGGCCACCTGGCATTTCGGTCAAAAATTCTTTGATGCGATCTTCACCACCCAAGCCAACGAAAACCAGTGAGAACATACTGGCCGTCAGTATAGTCGCGAAGATCATCGACGTGACGGTCATGGTCTGAGTCACTGCTGGTACAAGGATTTTGGATTTTTGTGCTTGCCTGATGGATGCAAGAATAGCCACGATGCCGAGAACAGCCATTGCTGCATAAAGGCCGCCAAGTGCTAAGCCTCCAACGCCAATGTCGTTGCGTTGTAATCTGACTGGCGCGATGCCAGCAGCTACACCTAGTAGCAAAAGGGTCGAAGCCCCTGCGATAATAAGACGCGTAGGTCCACCTTTGCGTTGACCTGCCATAAGGATTGCGCCAACCGCGCCAACTGACGCAGCTTCTGTTGGTGTTGCAACGCCACCAAGCACAGCTCCAAGGACCGCCACGATCAACAAGATTGGTGGCGCGATTGCCATGAGCAATTCTTGGGAGGAAGGCTTTTCTTCCAACTGCATGGCGGCAGGTGCGTCGGACGGTATCAACCAGGAGCGAGCGATAACGTACACGATATAAATAGTGACGAGAGTCAGGCCAGGCAGCAGAGCTGCTGCAAAAATTTGACCGACTGAAATCGTCTCAACAGTAAATTTTCCTTGCTCGTACTGTGCCTGTTGAAAGGCGTTGGACATGACATCTGACAAGATTATCAGGAGCGTAGAGGGCGGGATGATTTGCCCCAATGTGCCAGAAGTGCACACAATTCCCGATGCGAATTTGGGATTGTAGCCACTTCGCAACATGGTGGGCAGTGCAATGAGGCCCATTGCTATTACAGTTGCACCAACAATTCCTGTAGATGCCGCCAAAAGCGCGCCGACAAGAACAACCGAAACACCTAAGCCACCCCGTAGGCTGCCGAAAAGTCGCCCCATCGTTTCCAGCAAGTCTTCAGCTATTCGGCTCTTTTCGAGTACTACGCCCATGAGAACGAATAGTGGAATCGCTATAAGAACATCGTTGGTCAAAAGGCCAAAGACACGTTGTCCCAATGCGCCCAGCAAGCTGATGTCCATCGTTCCTGTTAGCCACCCAAGAAATGCGAATATGACCGCAACACCTGAAATGCTGAAAGACACCGGAAAACCCAGCAAAATACACCCGATAAGGGCAACAAACATCATGAGATCGAGGGGTAGGGTCAAACGTTTTTCTCTCGTAATCTAATGATGTCCCGCATAAGGCATGCTAGCGATGCCACAATCAGCAGAATGCAAAATCCGGGAATGAGTGATTTGAGCAGGAAGGATGCTGGTATGCCGCCAACGGAAATGGGGCCTTCCAAGATTTTCCATGAGTTTCGAACAGATGGCCACGTCCAATATAGCAACACAGCCATAGAAGGCAGCAGGAGAAAAAAATGACCAAAGACATCAATTTTTGACTTTGTTCGTTTGTTCCCCTTGGCATAAAAAATATCTACTCTGACGTGCCCGTTGACCATGAGTGTGTAGCCGGCACCAAGCATGAATAGGGTGGAATGTAGGTAAAGAACGCTCTCATTGAGCGCAATGAAGCTGAAGCCAAAAACATAGCGCAGTAAAACGACGCCGAACTGGACCAGCACCATAAGTAAGGCTGCCCAACAAACGGTAGCGCCTACGACACGGTTTATCGCATCCAGTTTGTCTGCCAGAGCAAGCATGAATTTCCTCTAAGTGATGCGCCGGCACACGAGGCGCCGGCGCAATTGCAATAGTTTAGCTATACCTTAAAATTTAAGGGCCGCCGCACGTGCGTTCATCTGACCATTATCTGCGTAGACCATATATTGGCCAATTGAAGCACGATAGGCCACAAAGCTCTCGGCAATGCGTTTTACCAGCTCGTCTTCATCTTCACGCAATTCAGAGATGACTTCATCGCCCGCTTTACCCATCGCTGTGATGACGTCTTCAGGAAGCATTTTGACCTGTACGCCTTGCTCAGCGACTAGTTTTTCCAGAGCAAGCGCATGCTTGGTTGTGTACTCAGTCCATACTGGATTGTAGAGGCTTTCGCATGCAAGTGCGACGGCCTGCTTCAAATCATCAGGCAGCTCTTCGTAGACTTTGGCATTGATTGCACATTCTTCTGCAGAAGAAGGTTCGCCAACGCCAGGCCAGTAGTAGTTTTTCGCGACTTGATAGAAGCCAAGGGCGCTGTCTGTCCAAGGACCGATAAACTCACCCGCATCCAATGCACCAGATTGAAGTGCCTGGAACATATCACGACCGCCCATGGATTGAACTGCCATGCCAAGCTTTGTGCACATTTCTGATGCCAAGCCTGTGGTGCGGAACTTGAGACCTTTGAGATCTTCAGCCGACTTGATTTCTTCACGGAACCAGCCCTGCCATTGCGGGCCGGAGTTGCCGCAAAGGAATGGTTTCAAACCAAAACGGCCGTACATTTCGTCGTAGAGAGCTTGCGCACCACCATGGGCTAACCAGCCGAATTGCTCGTCTGCACGCAGGCCAAATGGTTGTGAGCCAAACATCAATATGCCTTTGGATTTTGAACCCCAATAGGCAGGAACTGCATGGTACAGTTCGGCAGTTCCTTCAGACACGGCGTCGAACACGCCGCGACCAGGAACCAATTCTCCAGCAGCATAGAGTTTTACTTCAATACGTCCGCCTGAAAGCGTTGTTATGCGGTCAGCCAGCATCTGCGCCGCAACGCCAGGTCCTGGAAGGTTTTTTGGCCAAGCAGTGACCATTTTCCATTGGCGTACGTCTTGCGCAATGGCTGGAGTGGCAAGAGTTGCAGCGGCTGCTCCGCCTACGACACTTGCTTTGATAAAGTCGCGTCTTTTCATGTTCATATCCCTTGTTGCTTTGGAAGGATCGCCTTCTCTTTTCTCTTCGAAAATCGGAAGGCTTTTGGCGCGCGCATTACATTCACGTCACGCGCAAACGTGTTTTTAAAAAGCCCAATATGTGGGCCAAAATCTAAAGGGTGATAGTGCCGAGTTATCAACTCAATCCCCCAAAATGCCGGGTAAGTTTAGATTGTGTTCGCGGGCGCAATCCTCTGCGATCTCGTAACCTGCATCAGCATGTCTCATCACACCGGTGGCAGGATCATTCCACAAAACCCGTCCGATACGACGGTCTGCATCTTCAGTTCCATCGCAGCAAATTACCATGCCGGAATGTTGCGAAAAGCCCATGCCAACGCCGCCGCCATGATGCAATGATACCCATGTTGCGCCAGATGCTGTATTCAACAGTGCATTCAGCAACGGCCAATCGGATACTGCATCCGACCCGTCTTTCATGGCTTCAGTTTCGCGGTTTGGCGAGGCGACAGAGCCGGAGTCCAAATGATCTCGGCCAATGACCACTGGAGCCGAGAGTTCTCCTGTGCGCACCATCTCGTTGAACGCCAAACCAAGGCGGTGACGTTGCCCTAAACCAACCCAGCAAATGCGTGCTGGAAGGCCTTGGAACGAAATTCGCTCGCGCGCCATATCAAGCCATTTGTGGAGGTGTAGATCATCCGGGATGAGTTCCTTCACCTTGGCATCAGTTTTGTAAATGTCTTCCGGATCGCCAGACAAGGCACACCAGCGGAAGGGACCTATTCCCTTACAAAATAGCGGACGAATGTATGCGGGCACAAAGCCCGGAAACGCAAAAGCATTCTCCAGGCCTTCATCCAAGGCGACCTGACGGATGTTGTTTCCGTAGTCGAGCGTTGGAACATCAGCATTCCAAAAATCCACCATGGCTTTCACGTGGGTTTTCATTGACGCACGAGCAGCTTTCTCCACTGCTTTTGGATCGCTTTCGCGTTTGTCGCGCCACTCTGCCATCGACCAGCCTTGCGGCAAATAACCGTTGATCGGGTCATGAGCGGACGTTTGATCCGTTACGATATCTGGCCGGATGCCGCGCTTGACCAGCTCTGGAAACACATCGGCAGCATTGCCAAGCAGGCCAACCGACTTTGCTTCACCTGCCTTTGTCCAGCGCTCAATCATTTCAAGCGCTTCATCCAATGTCTCGGCTTTTTCATCGACATATTTTGTACGGAGGCGGAAGTCGATGCTGTCCGGGTTGCATTCAACCGCCAAGCAGCAGGCGCCTGCCATTACAGCAGCCAGTGGTTGCGCCCCACCCATGCCGCCTAAGCCCCCTGTCAAAATCCAGCGGCCTTTAAGGTTTCCGCCATAATGTTGCCGGCCGGCTTCAACGAAGGTTTCGTATGTTCCTTGCACAATGCCTTGTGTGCCAATGTAGATCCACGATCCGGCGGTCATTTGGCCGTACATGGCAAGGCCGGCTTTATCCAGTTTGTTGAAATGATCCCAATTGGCCCAGTGTGGAACAAGATTTGAGTTCGCGATTAGCACGCGCGGTGCGTCAGCATGGGTTTTGAAAACACCGACTGGTTTACCTGATTGCACCAGCAGAGTTTCGTCGTTTTCCAACTCTTTGAGGCTTGCGACAATCTTGTCAAAATCTTGCCATGTACGTGCAGCGCGGCCGATGCCACCATAAACAACAAGTTCATGCGGATTTTCCGCGACGTCTGGATGTAAATTGTTCATCAACATGCGCATTGGCGCTTCTGTTAGCCAAGATTTGGCCGTGATTTCAGAGCCCGTTGCTGGAAATACATCGCGCAGGTTATGGCGTGGATTATGCCCGGTGCCAGTCATGATATCTCCTCAGTGTGTGAGATGTTGTTTCGCCGCTGTTCTGGATTTAGAGTGCTTGCCAACCCAGCAATTGTTTCAAGAATTTCCTGTAAAACTGGGCGAATGCAAGCTGCTTTTTCGGCGGAGTATGCCCAAGGTGCTGCTTCTTCCATGTAAGTGGATTGTGCCAATTCCATTTGAATCGCATGCATGTTTTCTGCTGGACGCCCATAATGCCTTGTGGTCCATCCGCCTTTAAACCGTCCGTTTAAAACGTGGTGATACCTGTGCTGTCCAGCGCATACCCGCAGGGTTTCCTGCTCTATGCTTTTGGCGCAAGTGGTGCTCAAATTTGTTCCTATGTTGAAGTCCGGCAAAGTCCCCTCAAATAGAAATGGCACTTTTGAGCGGATAGAATGGCTGTCGTAAAGAATGGCTATTCCATGTTCAGCGCGAACGCGCTTGAGTTCAGTTTCCAGTGCTTCATGATATGGGGCGTGAAAGGTAATTCTTCGACGCTCAACTTCCGCGGCGTTTGGTTCTTGGCCAGGTTTGTAAAGGGACACGCCATCAAAATCGGTGAGGGGGCATAGCCCCGTTGTGTTTTGACCCGGGTAAAGGCTTACGCCGGACGGATCGCGATTGGCATCAACCACATAACGGTGGAAATTAGCTCGAACCGTCGAGATGCCTGGCAAAAGCCCTTCATAGAGCTTGTCGACATTCCAATCTGTATCAGCCAGTTTATGGCCATTTTCGTTCAGGTCAGCTAGAATTTCCTCAGGCACATAGGTACCTGTGTGGGGTAGTCCGAGCACAATTGGACTATCGCCTGATATGATTTCTACTGGGGTCACTCGCCACCTCCCAGCGAGAGGAGAGGCGCTTGGCCAGATGCTTCTGCAAGCGCGTTTGATTTCACGAGATCTGCAGCAATTTCCAGTTCGGGCGCCAAGTATCGGTCTTCCTGTAAGCTGGGTACATCACGTCGTAGGCACGTAATAATTTGCTGCAATGGACTGCTCGTAGACAAAGGTGCTCTGTATTCAATGCCTCGGCTTGCACAAAGCAATTCAATTCCAAGGATTTGAGCTAAATTTGCGTTCATGCGAGTAAGGCGTCGTGCTCCATGTGCCGCCATTGAAACATGGTCTTCTTGATTGGCACTTGTGGGCGTGGAATCTGTTGAGCATGGATTAGCCAGATGCTTGTTTTCACTCATCAAAGCTGCGCTGGTTACCTCCGCGATCATATATCCAGAGTTAAGTCCCGGGTTTGGTGTCAGGAATGGTGGCAAATCGAATGACAAAGTCGGATCGACCATCAATGCGGTTCGTCTTTGGGAAATGGCTCCAATTTCGGCAACTGCTAAAGCTATTTGATCTGCAGCAAAGGCAACAGGTTCGGCGTGGAAGTTACCGCCCGACAAAATATCTCCGGTTTCCATCAAAACCAAAGGGTTATCTGTTGCTGCATTCGCTTCAATTTGAAGCGTTTTTCCAACTTGGCGCAGCAGATCGATGGCGGCGCCTGTCACCTGTGGCTGGCAGCGTATGCAGTACGGGTCCTGTACCCGCATATCGCCATCTCTGTGGCTTTCGCGAATTTCAGATCCGTCAATGAGCGCGCGCATGGCACCCGCGACTTCGATCTGTCCAAGATGACCCCGTAAAGCATGGATTTCCGGCCTCAATGGTGCCGTTGAGCCCATAATGGCATCAGTAGAGAGTGTGCTTGTGATAATGGCGTTCTCGGCATTCCGCCATGCATCAAACAATCCAATTAATGCATATGCTGTCGAGAATTGGGTTCCGTTTATGAGCGCAAGACCTTCTTTGGGTCCAAGGACAACGGGATCTAACCCGGCGGCTTTCAACGCATCGCCCCCAGAATGTGTTGCTCCTCCATACTCAGCTTGGCCTTCGCCAATCATGACTGCTGCCATGTGTGCCAGCGGAGCTAGATCACCCGAAGCGCCTACCGATCCTTGGGAGGGAATGACCGGTATGACGCCACGTTCAAGCATGCCTTCTAGCAATTCGATTAATGACCACCTCACGCCTGAAGCTCCACGGCCAAGCGAGAGTAATTTTAAAGCTATCATCAAACGAGTGACGGTAGGTTCAGTCTTTTCGCCAACTCCAGAGCAGTGCGATAGGATCAAATTCCGCTGTAATTGTTCTGTGTCTTCCGAAGCAATTTTGACGCTGGAAAGCTTCCCAAAACCGGTGTTTACACCATAGACAGCATCGCCGCCACGCGCCGCTTTGGCGATGACTTCAGCGGCGGCTTCAACAGCAGGCTTTGCATCTCGATCCAAGACTACGGCAGTGTCTGAGCGGTAAATCTCTTCTAGATCTGTGAGAGATACAGTCCCTGGAGTTAGAAGCATCTTTTTCACAGGACACCTCCAAAAATTCTTTGATATAGCGGGTTGAAACCTATTCGATATGCGAGTTCTGAAGGGTGCTGCACATCCCAAACGGCAAGGTTGGCGATTTGTCCAACTTCAATCGTTCCAGCGTTGGGTAATCCTAATGCCTTAGCCGCGTGTCGGGTGACACCTGCGAGCGCTTCTTCTGGAGTGAGACGGAATAATGTGCATGCCATATTCATTGTGAGCAGCAATGACGTTAGGGGCGACGATCCTGGATTACTGTCTGTTGCGATCGCGATCGGCACACCGTGGCTGCGAAGCAAGTCAATTGGAGGTGCTTGTGTTTCCCGCAAAGTGTAGAACGCGCCGGGGAGAACAACCGCAATTGTTCCAGCATCAGCCATGGCCGCCACACCGTCCTCTGTAAGATACTCCAGATGGTCTGCAGACAAGGCGCCAAATTTCGCGGCTAGCTTCGCACCGCCCAAATTTGAGAGTTGTTCAGCGTGCAGTTTTACCGGAAGGTCGAGTTCTTGCGCTCTTTTGAAAACGCGTTCTATTTGGGCTGTTGAGAATGCGATACCCTCGCAGAAACCGTCTACAGCATCGACTAAACCGGCGTCATTGGCTGCGTTCAATGCTGGAATACAAATCTCGTCAATGTATTCATCCGCGCGGCCTTTAAACTCAGCAGGCACAGCGTGTGCACCCAAAAAACTGGTGCGTACATTTATTGGCCGCATATTTGCAAGCTTTCTTGCCACACGAAGTATTTTCAATTCGGTATCTATATCAAGCCCGTAGCCTGATTTGATTTCTATTGTTGAAACGCCTTCCGCGATCAAAATGTCTGTGCGCTTTAATGAGCTTTCCAGCAGGTCTTCTTCACTAGTTTCGCGCGTAGCTTTAACCGTTGAGACAATTCCACCACCGGCGCGAGCTACTTCTTCGTAACTGGCGCCTTCAAGACGCATTTCAAATTCACGTGCGCGATTGCCGCCATGCACAATATGAGTGTGGCAATCGATCAGCGCCGGGGTTACCAGGCGGCCTTGCAAATCTTTTTGTTGCGATTCAAGAAACGCGTCCGGGATAGCGTTATCTGCTCCAACCCAAACAATTTCTTCATCGAGCACAGCAATAGCGCCGTGCTCAAGCAAGCCATAATTGCCTGTCTCGGCAGTCATCGTTGCCAGGTTTGCATTTCTTAAAAGTATCTTCGCCACAGGCCGAACCAATCTAGAGGAGCTTGATCGTCGGGTAATTATGGGTATTATGTATGCACATATTAATCTGTCAAGTGGATTTGAGATCATGCAAGTGCTTTGGGCTGAACAAGGATTGACCGCGGATGGATGGCGCAAGGACTTGCGGGTCGAAATTGACGCAAAGGGACGCATTACCGACATTCGATTTGGAAGTGCTCCGGAAGGGGATCGTTTCGGCGTGTTGCTGCCCGCACCAACCAATCTGCATTCGCATGCATTTCAGCGGTCTATGGCTGGCATGACCGAAAAAAGAGGCCCAAACCCAAGCGATTCATTCTGGACATGGCGTGAATTGATGTTTCGTTTTTTGGACCAGCTGATGCCGGATGACATCGAAGCAATTACTGCATTCGTTCAGATGGAAATGCTTGAAGCAGGTTATGCGGCCGTTGGAGAATTTCACTATCTTCATCACCAATCAGGCGGCAACCCCTATACAAATTCAGCAGAACTTTGCGAGCGTATTGCTGCTGCAGCACAAAAGACTGGAATTGGACTGACTTTACTTCCAGTGTTGTATGAGCATGGTGGATGTGATGGCCGCCCACTTGGCCCGGGGCAAATTCGCTTTGGTAACAACCTTGATCAGTTTGAAAACCTGCTTCAAGGCGCAAAATCGGCAGTGTCGTATTTGTCGGCTGACGCGAACCTTGGCATTGCTCCCCATTCTCTGCGCGCTGTCAGCATAGATGGATTGCGAGCAGCGGTTAAACTATTGCCGGATAAACCTCTGCACATGCATGTTGCGGAACAAATCCCTGAAGTCGATGAAGTGCTGGCCGCGTGGGGCAAACGGCCTATGAATTGGCTTTTGCAGAATTTTGATGTCGACAAAAATTGGTGCCTCATTCACGCCACCCAAATGTTGCCAGAGGAAACCAAATCACTTGCGCAAAGTGGCGCTGTTGCAGGTCTTTGTCCAATTACTGAATCCAGTCTTGGGGACGGCATATTTGACGGCAAATCTTACTTGAATCTCGGCGGTCGTTTTGGGGTTGGTTCTGATTCCAATATCAGAATTTCCCTGTCGGAAGAATTGCGCACATTGGAGTATTCGCAACGCCTTCGTGACCATGGCAGAGCAGTTCTAGCTACCAAGGACGCGTCAACTGGCAGAGTTTTGTTTGAGGGAGCTGCAGCAGGCGGTGCACAGGCAGCTGGCCGAGATAGCGGACGCATAGAAGTTGGCGCGCTGGCAGATCTTTTGGCGCTGGACTCAACCACAATTGATCTGGTTGGCAAGGAAGGGGATGACATCCTGGACAGCTATATCTTTTGTGGTGACGATTCTATGGTATCAGATGTTTGGTCAGCCGGGCGGCATCTTGTGCACAATGGCAGGCATATTGAACATGAAAGTATCGCTGACGCTTATCGTCAGACCATCCTCTCGCTGACTGAAAGAATATAAGTATGCGCGTTTCGCGTTCATGGCAGGGCATCAAATCAGAAGTTGAAAGGCGCATTTCCGAGCGCATTTGGCAGCCGGGAGATATGATCCCGAATGAAGCGGCGTTGGCTGAGGAATTCGGCTGCGCGCGCGCGACCGTGAACAGGGCCTTGCAAGCATTATCTGATGAGGGAATGCTGGATAGGAAACGTAAAGCCGGCACACGAGTTGCCCTTAACCGGGTCGCAAAGGCCACTCTAGATATTCCGGTCACGCGGCTTGATGTTGAGCAAAGAGGTGCCGCATACAATCACAAAATATTGGAGCAGGTTACAGCGGCACCACCAAAACTCATTCTCAGTGAATTTGGCTTGGGTTCAGACACCATTTTGCTGCATTTGAGGACGCTTCATCTGTCGGACGGAAACCCGTTTCTTTATGAGGATCGTTGGATCAACCCACCATCGGTCTCTGGTCTTGAAGATGTTGATTTTCGAACCATTAGCGCAAATGAATGGCTGGTACAAAACGTACCATTCACGACGGGTGATATTTCATTTTCCGCTGCGAATGCCAATGCGGAAGAAGCAGAAATTTTGGGCACGTCAGTGGATGCGGCAATTTTTATCGTCAACCGTACGACGTGGGATGGGCGTCATCCAATTACCAGCGTTCGATTGGCATATGCACCAGGATTCAAAATGCGAACTACAATTTGAAGCGCGGATTTTTGGTTCTTTACAGGGCTTCCGCTTTCGCCGCAGAGTGAACGGCATCGACACGAACTGCATCCAAATCTTCTTCGGTAATCCCAAACTCTTGGCTCAGAAGTTTTTCGGCGCCCCTCACCAATGCAATTGCATCCAGACCGTAGTAGCGCATGAGGTATGCTCTGGAGCCACCATGAGCGTAGGTGTCTTTCAAGCCAAGTCGCATAAGCTTTTTACCGACACCATTGTCTGCCATGATTTCTGCAAGCAGTGAGCCAACCCCGCCTTCGGTTACGTGGTTTTCCAACGTGATAACGCCGTGTTTGACCGACGAGATATGATCGAGCATGGCTTTTTCGTCAAACGGTTTGATGGTGTTCAAGTGAAGATGGCGAACAGAAACTCCAGCTCCTTCCAATGCACTTCGGGCACGCAGAGCTTCTTCGGTCGTGATGCCAGATGTGACAACAAGCACATCGTCTCCATTGCCAAGTTCGCGCATTTCACCAACTTTGATTGGTGTATCGAACAGTCTTGGAATGGAGCCGCGCAAAACACGACAGTAAACTGGGCCGTCGATTGAATCTGCGGCTTCGCAGATACTTTCAACCTCGGTCGCATCGCCTGTCTCTAGAATTGTCATATTTGGAATTGAGCGCATCACCGAGATGTCTTCAATTGCTTGATGCGTCATGCCGCCTGGTGTCGTGATACCAGGTAAAAACCCCATAAGCCGTACTTTGCGGCGTGGGTAAGCAATGGATGCCATCAACTGATCGTAGGGACGGCGATAAAGAAAGACACCAAATGTGTGCAGGAAAGGCCGATAACCTGCGAGACCCAAGCCACCGGCAAAGCTCAGCATGTTTTGTTCAGCCATACCTAAAGATAAAAACTGCTGGGGATGCCTATCACGAAATCCGTCGATCTCGCATGATGAAGTTAAATCAGCGGATAGACAGAGCACATCCGGGTTCGCCAGAGCATGTTTTTCAAATGCGGACGCATAGGGACGTGTAACCATTTCAACCATTGTCGTGCTCCTAATGCGCGTAGTCGATGGGATCGATGCCAAGTTCGTTGGCAATAGACTGGTTCATTTCCGAGCGTTCTTCCTCAGATTTGAACCGCACATAGTGAAGACGCGGGAAGCGTTTCTCCAGAAAACCCATGCCTTGGAATGGGCAACTTCGCGCAAGGATGATCAAGGGTTTATCCTTGTGAGGCTCTTTCACCGCATCGCGCATGGCTTGAACATCATGTGCATCGATTTCAACAACTGCCGCGCCAAAGTTTTCCAGCTTGGTTTTGATGTCGCCAACCTCCATGACGCTGTCCATTGCACCGTCACATTGCTGCTCATTGACATCCATGATTGCGTAAAGATTGTCGATGCGGTGATGTGCAGCGGCTTGAACAGCTTCCCAAGTTTGGCCTTCCTGGACCTCTCCATCGGACATGTAGACCCAGGTACGCCCGGGATCTCCTCGCAACTTGCGGCCATAGGCCAAACCGGCTCCGGTGGAAAATCCAATTCCCAAGGTTCCGTTGTGGACTTCCATGCCGGGCGAATGTTCCGCGCCAATCATTTCAACCGAGGAGCCATCCTTGTTGAACATTTCAAGGCCTTCTGCGGCCATGCGCCCTGTTTCAATCAAGGTTGCGTAGGCAACCAGCGCATAGTGAGCAGGGGCGATAAACAAACGATCAAATTGCGGTTCAGCAGGCCCGTTGTAGCCTGCACCGGTGTGGTAATCTGGGTTGTCAGCCGAAGGCACTCCGCCAAATGTTTTGGGCACCATTGGCAGCGTTGGTTCGCCAAGATTTAGCTCTTCATTGTACAACCAAGCCAGCTGTTCTGCGGCAGAACAGGCCTGACTCATGTACCCGCCATTGTTATGCATAGAATGTTCAAAGACGCGGCGTCGAATGCCCAGAGCGACATCTTCTGTTTTCTTTACATTCTGCATTTAAAACCCTCATATTCAGTCTTACTTCGTGTGACATGTGAACTGTCATATGTCAAAGTATTTTGTCATATGTAATATACCGGAAAGTAGAACAAATGCGATTTACAGCGGCGCACTGGGGCACTTATCAGGCCAAAGGCGAGGGAGATGAACTTAAACTTCTCCCAATTGAATCCGATCCTCATCCCTCCCGCATTGCAGATGGATGGGTGGATGCAGCCCGAAACAATCCGGCAAGGATTAAGCGACCATCAATTCGCAAAGGTTGGCTGGAACGACGTGATCCAAAAAACCGCTGTAACGATAGTTTTGTGGAAGTCGACTGGGATGTTGCGCTGGAACTAGCAGCGAACGAAATTAAGCGCGTTGCCAAAGACTGTGGAAACGAAGCTATTTTTGCAGGCTCATATGGTTGGGCAAGCGCAGGAAGGTTTCACCATGCTCAGTCACAGATGCGGCGTTTTTTGAATACAGTTGGAGGGTTCACTTACTCCAAGGATACCTACTCACATGCCGCCGCTGAAGTCATTTTCCCGCATATACTGGGCCTGACAAATCGCGGCGTTCAGGACGGCATGACCAGCTTGTCTCTGGTAGCTAAACATTGCGAGTTATTGATTGCTTTTGGTGGAATATCGAGCCGAACCGCGCAAATTACATCCAGTGGCACTTCAAAGCATGAGGTGGAAGGTTGGCTGGATCAAGCTTGCGCTAACGGTATGAGAGTCGCCAATGTCTCACCTGTCAAATCTGACTTTTCTGAGAGTCTCAATCCGCATTGGATATCTATAAAGCCCAACACTGATACTGCGCTCATGATGGGGCTTGCACACACAATCCATTTGCAGGGTCGGCATGATACGGCGTTTCTGAATTCTCATTGCAATGGATGGGATGAGTTTGAAAAATATCTGCTCGGCAAGATAGACGGCGTAGCCAAAAGCGCTGAATGGGCTTCTGAGATTTGCGGCATTCCATCAGCGGACATTGTCGATCTGGCAAATGAAATGGCGACAAAGCGCACGATGATTTCGGTGGCGTGGGGCATTCAACGTGCTGATCATGGCGAGCAACCATTATGGATGGGGCTGGCTTTGGCTGCTATGCTCGGCCAAATTGGTAAGCCCGGCACTGGTTTTAGTTTCGGATATGGATCTACGACGCCAGTTGGCCGCTCAAACAAATTGTATCCGTGGCCTTCGGTGCCTCAGGATAGTAATCCGGTTTCCAAGTTCATCCCTGTCGCTCGCATTACTGATGCGTTGCTGAATCCGGGCAAAGAATACAAGTACAATGGCTCCACTCTTACATACCCAGATATAAAGTTGATTTATTGGGCGGGTGGAAATCCATTCCATCATCAACAGGACTTACACCGGTTAGATGATGCCTGGGCTCGTCCAGATACTGTGATTGTAAATGAGCCGTGGTGGACAGCTACAGCGCGCAGGGCTGACATCGTATTTCCGGTGACCACTCCGCTGGAACGTAACGACATTATGATGAACCGCCGTGATCCGGCATTGGTTTGGATGCACAAATTGTTTGAACCGACTGGCGAGGCGCGTGACGACCATGAAGTCTTTTGCGGGCTTGCGGAAAAATTGGGTGCTTATGACCTGTTTACGGGTGGTAAAAGCAAAGATGAATGGCTTTCCTATCTCTGGGAAGGGGCCGAAGTAGCCGCCAGAAATAATGGATTTGAATTACCCGATCTGGAGGCATTCAAGGAGATCGGAATTTTTGAATGCCCCGACAGTGAAGAGGAGCGAGTTCTGCTCAACAAGTTTGTTGATGACCCCGTTGGTCATCCTTTGGATACTGCTAGCGGTAAAATCGAGATCGTTTCATCTCGTATTGCCGGTTTTGATTTGCCTGATTGCCAGCAGCATCCTACCTGGATGGAACCGATCGAGTGGCTTGGAACCGAAAAAACACAAGACGACGAATTGCATATGGTATCCGGCCAACCCGTGGCAAAATTGCACAGCCAATTGGACAGCGGATCGTGGTCGCAAAGACACAAAATTCACAGCCGTGAACCTGTTTCCATGCATCCTCAAACTGCTTTTGATCGTGGCATTGCCGATGGCGATATCGTGTGTCTTTCAAATGAAAGAGGTCGGTGTTTGGCAACGGCGGTTGTAACCCCCGGTATTCGGTCAGATACAATTGCACTAGCGACAGGTGCCTGGTTTGATCCTCAGATTGTTGACGGCGAATTATTGGAAGTGCACGGCAACCCCAATGTTTTGACCATAGACAAGGGTAGCTCAGAGTTGTCACAGGCAAATATTGCACACACGGCGCTGGTGCGTGTTGCAAAATGGGTAGGCCCGGTGCCACCAATTAAGGTCCATGGACCGCCTGATTTCGAAAATGGAAATTGATCGTTGTCGTGATTTGTTGCGGAAAATTGGGCTGTTTCACATGACTGTTGGGAAATATTTGCCGCCAATGGGCAGTCCAACTCAAGGGCTTTCAATTCATCAAAATAGGCCGACTTAGGTATGTATATCGACGCGTTCTATATAAGTTTTTGGGAAGTTGACGCAGCATATGCAAGATAAATCTGATGTCAGTCCCGTTCAGCGCAATGACGCTGTTTTGGCGAATGCTGCTATTCTTTATTATAAAGAAGGGCTTACCCAAAATGAAATTGCAAAACGTATGGGTGTGTCGCGCGCGACGGTGGTCAATTATCTGAGGTTGGCACGTGAAAACAACATCGTTGATATTCGTATTAATGGCGCTTCATTTTCTTCCTCGAAACTTTCCAAGGATTTGAAAGATAAGTTTCGTCTAAGAGACGTGTATGTTGCGGACTACACCCCTGATGATGCGGATAGCTGGGACAATAAAATTGAAAACCTTAATAGGCATGTGGCGCGTGTTGGCGCAGCGGCTCTTTATGATATTTTGAAACCAAACGATATTATGGGTGTAGCGTGGGGCGAAACCATCCACTTTTTATCCGAAGAAATATCACGTGGCCGCATCGAGGGGCTAACGGTCTGCCAGATGATTGGTTCCATGAAAACGCCTTTGTTATCTGCTGCTGAAACCTGCGCCATTCGAATTGCCTCAAGGCTAGGAGCAGATTGCAACACTCTGCATACACCTGCCGTTCTTTCATCGGCCAAACTTGCCTCGGCGCTCCGTGCTGAACCAACTATCAAAGGTCAATTGGAAAAGTTTTCCGAGTTTACTCGGACCGTTTTTTCTGTAGGAAATTGCGATATCAACACGCACGTCGTTCGGTCATCTATTACGACTGAAGAAGAATTTGGGTGGTACAAGTCGCGCGGCGCTGTCGGTGTACTTTGCGGGCGCTTTATTGATGAGCGGGGCGGGCACATTGGCGGTTCGATGGACGACCGTATGATTGGTATTTCACTTGAAGAGCTACGCAACTTGAATAGTGGCATTTTGGTAGCTGGTGGAGTGGAAAAGCTTTCTGCCATCAGGGCGACACTTGCTGGGAATTATGTTTCCCATCTCGTCGTCGATGAAAAAACGGCGAGAGAACTCCTAAACTAGTCAGCAGGTGCCAATAATTTGGCGAGTTGGATAAACCATCGCTTTCAAATTGGTAAAGAGTTTCCATTTGATGCAGTTGCAGATCCCTCAAATTCTACACTTTCCATAGATCCATCCAGCTTTGCGCTGGCACTAATAGGAACTGAATCTATTGTTTTAGAGCTGGATGCTGTATCGGGAAGTGAATAATTCGCAATTGGGACTGTAATTTTGGCTGATATGGATTTAATAGGTCTGTTGTAACTCAACCCACAGACGCAGTTTGTTTGTGTAGATTTAGAAACAACACTCATGGCACGTAGCAATCGTGCCAACATAGTGGAAGTAATTCGGCAGGCGCTTGCCTGATCCGTTTTCAAAATGGAGAAAATGCTATGAACGTTTCAGCGATGACCGCACAACCAACTTTGGTGGATGCGATCTGGAACACCAACAACAAAGCTCTGAGAAATGTAGCGTTGGCGGTGGTTGGATCACTGGCACTTTGGGTATCTGCAAAAATTCAGGTTCCTTTTTACCCTGTGCCAATGACAATGCAGACATTTATGGTTCTGGTAATCGGCATGGCGTTTGGTTGGCGCTTGGGCGCAGCGACAATTTTGCTCTATCTCGCTGAAGGTGCGTTGGGCCTTCCTGTTTTCGCAAACTCCCCAGAGCGTGGCATTGGTCTAGCTTATATGGTTGGACCAACAGGAGGATATCTGTTTGGTTTCGTTGTTTCAGCTGCAGTCGTAGGTTTCCTTGGCCAAAAAGGTTGGGACCGAAACGTTGTGACAACATTGGTTGCCATGACAATTGGCACTGCGATTATTTTCGGGTTTGGCCTTTTATGGTTGGGTTCTGTAATCGGATGGGATAAGCCTATTCTGCAATTGGGTATGTATCCATTCCTCCCAGGTGCAGCATTTAAGATAGTTCTTGCCGCTGCTGTTTTACCAATGGCTTGGCGCTTTCTGAAGCGCAGCTAAGCAAACAATGTGTAATGGGAATACGCCCGGTACTGCCAAAGGGACCATTCTAATTGAGAATGACCGGACGCGGGTAACGGAATGGCGTTTTTCCAAGCAAGGTGACGACACGGGTTGGCACCGCCACGAATTTGACTACGTGGTGGTGCCCCTTTTCGACGGTTCATTGCAGCTGGATGAGCCGGGTGATGTATCTAAGACTGCAGAATTGAAAAACGGCGTTCCTTACTTTCGCAATGCGGGCGTAAAGCATAACGTTATCAACCCAAATGACTTTGAATGTGCATTTGTAGAAGTCGAGTTTCTCGATCAATAAACACGTCCGCATCGCCCCAACAATTCGGCTAAATAATCTTGAATAGCTGTTTGGTTTCAACCAATGTTCGGAACTCTGCTCTGAAAGCTGCAAGGATTTCTGAAAAATGGCGACAAGCGACGAATCGATCTTGAATGTAGGTGTGCTTGGGTGCGGACAGATCGCGCAGTCCGCGCATTTTGAGAGCTGCACAAAGGCGCGCAACGCAAGACTTTACGCTATTTGCGACTTGGCCGACGATTTGCGCGAGCGCATGGCGATCACTCATGCACCCGACAAAAGTTTTTCTGACTATGATGCCATGCTTGCTGACCCAAATTTGGATGCGGTGATTATCGCGACGGCAGATGCATTTCATGTGCCCATGTCCATACGTGCCTTACAAGCTGGCAAACATGTGTTGTGCGAAAAACCCATTGCACTATCGGTGAGAGAAGCTGAACAATTAGAGAGAGCTGTTGTTTCCAGTGGCCGCGTTTTGCAAGTCGGCCACATGAAGCGTTTTGATGTCGGATTGCAGGAAGCGAAAAAATTCATCGATGGTGAGATGGGTAACATGATTGCCTTGAAGGCATGGTACTGCGATTCTACACATAGATATCCGATGACGGACGCAGTTCAGCCGCTCATTGTATCAAGTGCGAATGCCCGTAAGCCAAAGGAAAACCCGAAAGCCAATTTGAAGCGCTATTACATGCTTGCGCATGGTAGTCACCTCGTCGATACGGCGCGATACTTTGCCGGCGACATTGTGGCCGTAAACGCTCGACTTTCCGACACCAAAGGCGCTCATTGTTGGTTTGTTGATGTTGAATTTGCGAGCGGTGCGCTGGGGCACTTGGACTTGACCGTTGCTGTACGAATGGATTGGCACGAGGGATTTCAGATATATGGTGAAAATGGCAGCGTTATCGGAAAGACTTACAATCCTTGGTACTATAAATCCAGCGACGTAGAGATTTTCCGCGAGTCAGATGGCGGAACTTTTCGACCCCTCGGCGAGGATGGTCATTTTTATCGCCGGCAATTGGAAGCGTTTGCGGATACAATATTGGAAAATAAACCTATGAGTGGTGCATCAGCAGCTGATGGCGTTGCATCTGTGCGCGCTATGGTCGCGATCGCGCAATCTGTCGAGACCGGCCAATCGGTGAAATTATCAGATGTGTCAGGTTCTGTATGATGAAGCTTGGGGTTTTTGCAAAGACGTTTCCGGGATCTACGCCCAGTGAGGTCTTAGGGCAGTGTTTCAAGTCTGGATATTCTGTCGCGCACTACAACATGGTGTGCTCCGGACTGGCCTCAATGCCGTTGGAAATTAGCAATGCGGATTGTGAGAACATTCAAAGCGCGGCGCGTGAAAACAATGTTGAACTTGTTGCTGTGTCCGGCACTTACAACATGATCCACCCAGACCCATCGGTCAGAACGGACGGGCACAATAGATTGTCCGTCATAGCCAAAGCAGCCAATCAAATCGGCCTCGGTCTCGTAACACTTTGCACCGGCACGCGAAGTGCTGAAGACCAATGGGCCTTTCACAAAGATAACGACACACCGGAAGCTTGGCGGGATTTAATTGCGTCAATGGAGGTGGCGATAAGTATTGCAGAAGAGCATGATATTGATCTGGGTATTGAACCGGAAATGGACAACGTCGTGAGTTCGGCTCAAAAAGCCAAACAACTACTCGATGAACTTGGAAGCAAGCGCCTGAAAATCATTTTTGATCCGGCAAATCTATTCGAACAAACCACGCATCAAGATCAAAAGGATATTGTATCTCGCGGGATTGATTTGTTGGCTCCGGACATTGTTATGGCTCATGCGAAAGACCGTCTACAAGATGGCAGGTTTGGAACAGTAAGCAAAGGTGTTGTGGACTTTGATTATTATCTGCGCGCGTTAATGTCCGTTGGTTATGATGGGCCATTGGTTGCTCATGGTCTAGAGGCACGCGAGGCCGCAGAGGTTGCTACTTTTCTAACCGGAAAAATTCAGGGAGCAGAAGCGGCTCAATGACGATTCAATCCTCTTTGCAACGCGATGGTGTTCAGCTCTCTAGCTATTCTAGCCCAAATGGCGGGCGACCGGTTGTCTTTCAGCATGGGCTGGGCGGAGATCATCTGCAAATTGATGCCGTTTTTCCATTGGATGCAGACTGCTCGCGCATGACGCTTGAATGTCGGTGCCATGGAAATTCCGAAGTGGGAAATCTGGAGCAGTTATCGATCTCGACTTTTTCGGATGATGTAATTGCGATGGCAAAGAATGCCGGTCTCGATCGTTTCATTGTTGGCGGTATCTCCATGGGAGCTGCCATTTCAATTCGCATTGCTGTAACACACCCAGAACTGGTTAGTGGGCTGATACTGGGTCGCCCCGCGTGGTTGTGTGACAGTGCTCCCGAAAACATGAAACTGATGTCTAAAATTGGTATCTTGCTATCGACAATGGACGGTCAAGAAGCACGCAATGCGTTTCTGAAGCTTCCAGAAGTTGTCGGGTTGTCCGAATTGTCTCCGGATAATTTTAACGGACTACTCGCCTTCTTCGAGCGCGAGCCTAAGCAAATTATCGGTGAGCTGTTGGAGCGTATATCAAATGACGGGCCAGGAGTTTCCGAAGATGACCTGGCCCGGATTGATGTTCCGACCCTTATTGTTGGAACGCACGATGATGTTATTCATCCAATGAGTTACGCAAATCAATTGGGTCAACTCATTCCGAACTCGCAAGTTGTTGAGATCACGTCAAAGTCCAAAGATCTTGATGCCTACACAACAGAATTTCAAAATGTCATTTCAAAGTTTTTAAGGGAGTTCTCATAATGCCCAAACCGGCTTCGAATTGGATTGAAACGCTTCCGAGCAATCGTACTATCGCAGAGTTTTCCATGTGGTCGGCCAATCTTGCAAATCTGGAAAATGAGTTAGTGCGCATTCATGATCACGCAGATATTCTACACGTGGATGTTGCCGATGGCGTGTTTGCGCCAACGTTCCTCTTCTTTCCGGATTTGGTAGCAGCCATGCGGAAGTTGACCGATAAACCAATTCACGTGCACCTCATGGTGGATGATGGCGTGTTGCTGTCTCAAATTGAACAGTTCATTGAGGCAGGTTCAGACCTTATCAGTTTCCATTTGGAAAACGAGGCATTGGCAGATCAAGCTTTCGAACTATTGGGCGATGCTGGCGTGGCCGCAGGAATGGTTCTCAGGGTGGAGACACCAGTTTCGGGGGTTGCTAAACATCTGGATCGATTGCGCTTTGTAACGTTGCTTGGCACAGCTATCGGCGTAAAGGGGCAGGGGCTTGATGCCAATGCATTTACAAGATTGCAGGAAGCAAAAGACCTCATCGAAAAGACGGGTCTGGACCAGCGCATTGTCTTGGCAGCTGATGGTGGAATTCGGGAGCACACGGTTCCTGAATTGGTGCGAGCTAGCGCAGAAACTGTCGTGCTTGGTTCGCTTGCATTCGGTGCGCCGGATTTGGGCGAGCGCATGAAATGGCTTCGCGAGTTATCCAATAATTAGATATGCCAAGTTCTCTTGCCATTGCTGTTGATTTGGGCGGCACGCAGGTTCGTGCTGCGTTGATCCAGAGAGATGCAAACATCGTCTCTCGGTTGACTGAAACTACATTTGCTTCGGCTGGCGGCGTTGCCGTAGTGGAACAAATTCGAAACATGATTGAAAAGTTGGGCTCAAAGGCAATGGGCAATTCTATTATCGGAGTTGGGCTGTGTGCGCCAGGTCCTTTGGATGCGCAGTCTGGAATTGCATTATCCACCCCGACAATCAAAGGGTTTTCCGATCTGCCCATTGGAGAGTTGTTGTCCAGAGACTTGCCATGGAAAGTGCTGATTGAAAATGATGGTATCGCGGCTGCCCAAGGCGAATGGCGGCATGGAGCGGGTAGGGGATACGAAAATCTCGTTTATGTGACAATTAGCACTGGTATTGGCGGTGGAGTTATTGCTGATGGCCGCGTCTTGCATGGCAGGAAAGGCATGGCTGGTCATATCGGTCATATGACGATTATGGCAGATGGCGAACTTTGCCCATGTGGCAATAAAGGATGCTGGGAGGCATACGCTTCAGGAACCGCATTTACAGAACGCGCCAACAAGAAGCTGGCAACTGATTCCGGTGATCTTACCGCAAAGGCAGTTTTTGATGCCGCACGTGGTGGGCATAAAACGGCAATCGAATTGGTAGATCAAGAAGCAGAATTTCTTGGGATTGGGGTGGTGAATTTACTGCACCTTTATAGCCCTGATATCGTCATTCTTGGTGGCGGAATGGCAAATGACTTTGATATGCTTCAGCCGAAAATATTAGCTTATGTTGCAAAATGCGCGATGCCGCCATTTCGAGAAATTCCGATAGTTTCTGCACAGCTTAAAAATGCGTCTGGTTTGATCGGTGCAGCATCAATGGTTTTTGCGGCGCACTCTAGCTAAGTGCATGTCGATACCGATGCAGCACCCTTGTTATTGTAGGCCGAAGCTGTTGTTCTGCTCGATGTAAGAGTTAGACGATCAAATATATTTGGATGTGAAAGTAACGACATGGCAGGCGAGTTGACCATTGGAATCGATGTTGGAACAACGAGCGTAAAAGCCGGGGTAATGGACCAAAACGGTCAAACTCTTGATTACTTCTCACAGCCATATCTAACCAAGCGCTTTGATGGTGTGCGAGTAGAGCAGAATCCACATGACTGGATTGGTGCGATAGATAGCGCATTGATGCAATTTGCTCCCCTTATTTCAAATGTTGCGGCCATAGGCTTGTGCTCGCAAGTCAACACACACGTATTCGTGGACCAGAATGGCATGGCCCTTGAACCGGCAATTGTGTGGCAAGATGGCCGTGCACACGCCGAAGCAGCAGAATTGGATGCCGAGATATCCGAGGCCCAGCGGATTGCATGGTGGGGTGCGCCCATGCCGATCGATGCCAGCCATGCTTTGTCGCGTATGCTTTGGGTTGCCCGCAATCGTCCGGATGTTTGGGAGCAAACCGCTTGGGTAATGTTGCCCAAGGATTTTTGCATTTATAAGTTGACAGGTGAAGTTTCAACAGACGCATTGTCCAATGTCGGGTTGGTGGACCAGCACCTCAGATACATTCCAGAAGTATTGGAATTGGTGCCAGGATCTGCAGAAAAATTAGGCCCAATTCAAGGAATCACCTCGATTGTTGGCCATGTTAGTAACGGGCCCGCAAAAGGCGTGCCTGTTGCTAATTGCACTCTAGACGGCTGGACCGGACTAATAGGGTGCGGAAATTCCGCAAAGGGAACTACTTCGTACATTAGTGGTACAAGCGAAATACTGGGCATAAATGCTAGAACGGTTACGCCAACACCCGGCGTGATCGTATTTCCTGAATGTGAAGGGATCCGTATACATGCTGGTCCCACACAAGCTGGTGGAGCTGCAAAACTTTGGTTTTGCAGGCTCACGGGACAAAATCCAGAAGACATGGCAGCAAGTGTTGCATCTTCAGATTTTAACCGACCTGCGCCAATTTTCTTGCCTCATTTGCAAGGGGAGCGTGCGCCGATTTGGAAAGCACATGCTCGTGGGCTGTTTTTGGGTTTGGACCAAGAAACCAACCAGGCGGATTTGGCACGATCTGTCTACGAGGGAGTTGCTTTCTCCGTGCGCATGCTTCTTTCGGCATTGGAGCAGTCTTCAAATACGCAAAACGAGTTGATTACTGTCGGTGGCGGTGGATTTCAATCGGACATCTGGAATAAAATCAGAGCAAATATTCTTGGCCGACAACTCAGACGAATTGCAGTTAAAGACCCAGGCATTTTGGGCGCGGCTGGAATTGCAGCTTGCGCCGCTGGTTTGTACTCTAGTTTGAGCGATGCTTTCTCGCAAATCAGCGTATTTGACGCACATTACGAGCCTGATTTCTCAGTAAAAGAGAGCTACGATGCTCTTTACTCTGTTTACGTCAGAGCCATTGAAGCAAATGAAGAATTGAACAAGGCGTTTCTTTCAGTTCGTGAGATGTCGACAAAAGAAGCCTAAGCCTCTTTTCTTTTGCCTTTCAATGCCTGAAACTCACAGGAATACTTTTGTGGAAAATTTCAGGCCGCTTTCTGGGGCCTAAGAATTCAAATGAACAACATTGGGAGAAACTATGTTCCACTTTAAATCAATCGCTGCTGCCGTCGTGGGAGCGACCTTGTTTGTGGCACCAGCGTTAGCGCAAAATGTAACTGTCGTAACGCCTTATCTGGCGCAGCCCGGGACTCAGATGTTTGTTGAGGGTTTTGAAGCCGAAGCCGCAAAACTTGGTCTGACCTCCAACGTGATAGATACCGCAGGCGATGTTGCTGCTGTTATCAGCCGTATTGAAGATGCTGTAGCCAAGAAGGTTGATGCGATTGTCATTAACGTTGATCCAGAGCAAATTGCTGCGGGTCTCGAAGTTGCTAAAGAGGCTGGCATTCCTGTTATCGGTATGGATAGCGGTGCAAGCCCGCTTCTTGCTACGAATATTACGTCCAATGGTTATGGCATGGCGGCTGAAACTTCTGTGTATGTAGCCAATAGAATTGGCGGCAAGGGCAAGGTTGTCATGTTCGTTTTTGATGCATTCCCACCGGTACAAATCCGCGGCGTAATTGCGGATGCTGTTTTTGGAAATTTCCCGGACATTGAAGTGTCTGATCGTGTGACCCCTGATGTGCAGGATGGTGGCATCGCCGACAGTCGCGCTAAGATGGAAGCTATTCTTGCCGCCAATCCAGAGCCGGGTAGCATTTCTGCTGTTTGGGCTGCTTGGGATCAACCAGCGCTTGGCGCTTTGCAGGCTATTGAAGACGCCGGGCGTGGTGGCGAAGGCATTGTGATTGTTGGTATTGATGCAAACCCACAGGCACGTGATGCAATAGCGGCTGGTGGAAACTTTGAAGCGTCGGTTGCCCAAGATTTTCTTGGCATAGGCAAAGCTGCAGCAAACGCTGTTGTTCGTGCAGTGAAGGGCGAAGAGATAAAAGAGTCTGTTATGTATGTACCGACTGTTTTGATCACAAAAGCAAATGTTGCTGAGTAAGCTCTAAGCGTAAGCGGCGGGTGAACCAACCCGCTGCACCGGGCATTCTTTCACTATGAGTCATCTGAAAATTCGTAATGTCTCAAAGGCATTCGCTGGCGCGAAAGCGCTAGAGAATGTGCGTTTGGATCTATTCCCCGGCGAAGTTCACGCGCTCATGGGTGAAAATGGCGCTGGCAAAAGTACGCTGATCAAGATCCTCGCCGGGGTTCAAGCTGCAGATAGTTTAGAGGCGTGTAAAGGTGATGAAAAACTTGATTTGGCGAATCCAAGTGATGCCAAATCTGCTGGGTTTCGATTCATTCATCAGGAATTGAATATCGTTCCACATTTGTCAGTGGCTGAAAATGTATCACTTGGATTGGACTACCCCAAGCGATTTTGGCTGGCTGTAAATTGGGCGGAACTCAAACGTCGCGCTGAGACCGCGTTTGAGCAACTTGGTGTCTCTCATATTGATGTTACTCAGCAGGCCGCACGTTTGCCGACAGGCGATCGTATGTTGATGAAAATTGCAGGATCCTTGGTGTCAGATGATGATGGTCAAGCTCAGCTTTATGTGCTGGACGAACCAACAGCTGCGCTTTCAGATGAGGAATCTGAAAAGCTCTTCAAAGTGATTGAGGAGTTGAAGAAAGCAGGTGTCGCTGTTCTTTACGTGTCTCATCGCATGAATGAAGTTATGCGATTGTGTGACCGGGTGACCGTACTTAAGGACGGAGAAAATGTGCTGACCTCCGCCATATCTGGCACAAGCAAAGACGAAATCATTTTTGCCATGACCGGCCGAGATGTAAGGGATACATACCCACCGAGGCAAGCTCCTATAGGTGAACAAGTAACGTGTTCAGTTGTGGGCCTGAAAACGCCAAATATAAAAAACGTTGAGTTCACCCTGCGATCGGGAGAAATCCTTGGTCTTTCTGGCCTTGCAAACGCAGGTCAGAGCGAAATATTGCAAGCGATAATGGGCGTGGAACCAGTTATGGATGGCGCAATTCATATCGAACATTGCCGAACCCCAACCAATCCTTCGCAGGCTTGGAACAGGGGAATTGCTTATGTGCCAAAGGAGCGCCGCAGTGAAGGTCTTATGTTGCGCCGAAGTATAACTGAGAACGCGGCTCTGCCCCATTTAAGTGCATTGTTTCCACAGGGAGTACTGCTCAATTCGCGCAATGAAAAAGCTGAAGTCTCGCGGCTTTCCGATGCTGTGCGGCTGAAATCGGTATCTCTAGATCAAGCGGTCTATCAGCTCTCTGGTGGTAACCAGCAAAAGGTTGTTTTTGCGCGAGCAATGGGAGCATCCCCTAATCTCTTGCTTCTGGATGAGCCGACACGAGGTGTTGACGTTGGTGCCAAGGTAGATATTTACACGCTTGTCCGTGAATTGAGTGATACTGGGTGTTCGATTATCCTAACATCCAGCGATCTGCCTGAATTGCTGGGAATTTGCGATCGAGTTTTGGTGATGCAAGATGGCAAACAAAGCGAAATTATATCAACCGATGGCCTTACGCCGGCCGAATTGTTGACGCGTTTTTACGATACTTCCTCCGCAACGCGAGTCCATTAATGATCCGACTTTTTAAACTGTATGGCACGTTGATCGGCTTCATAAGCATCTGCGTGTTTTTCTCAATACAGTTGCCAGATACCTTTTTGACAGCACGCAATCTGATTAATATCAGCCAACAAATCAGCATGCTTGCCGTGGTCGCTTTCTCTATGACGTTGGTTATGGTCATGAATGATTTTGACCTGTCTGTGGGTTCAATGGCTAGCTTGTCAGGTGTTGTGGCGGCTATCCTATTTTCCTTGGGATACCCAATTTACGTCGGGATAACTGCTGCGTTGCTTGTGGGTGTTTTGGGAGGCGTCTTTAATGGTGTGCTGGTTTCAATTTTCGGCATCATTCCATTCGTGGCGACCCTTGGGACACTAACGATGTTTAGTGGTACAGCCTTTTTAACAAGCGGCGGAAAGACGATATTTGGCAGAGATATTCCGTCAGAATTTTCAGGTTTTGCGCGAAGTGGCATTCATCTGGATGCGATTGGACTGGAAGGCTTGAAGCTTCCATTTCTTAGCTTGGTTGCGTTGTTTGTATTAGGCCTTGTGTGGTTCATTTTGGAGCAAACTACTTTCGGTCGCCGACTCTACGCTATCGGAGGGAACTACGAAGCTGCGCGCCTTGCAGGTTTAAAGGTCAAAACGCTTCGCCTCTATGCTTTTGCTCTTACAGGATTGGGAGCGGCGGTTGCCGGTTTGATGTATGCCAGTCGCGTTGCATCAGCCAATCCCACACAGGGTAGTGGTCTAATGCTAGATGCGATTGCGGCTGTTTTCCTTGGCATGACCATGAGCGAGGAAGGAGAGCCGCGTGTTTTATATACTCTTGTTGGCGTGTTGATCCTAGGCGTTCTCGACAATGGCCTTACGCAGTTGAGCGTCGATAGCTATGTACGTGAAATCCTCGTTGGTGCGATTGTTGTTACAGCGGTTGCGTTTTCAAGCATTACGAAGCAGGTGAGGTGAGTTGGTACTGACGGATTCAATCGACGTTACTGGCTGTTAGGCCCGCACCTCGGTTTGTTTTTGCAGTACTGTGCTTAGTGAGCGAGCAGCTACTATGCCGATGACCATCGCCCCAAAGAAAATGAATGTTTCGTTGTATCCAAGACCAAGTGCCGGAATTGCACCGCCTGGGCAAAACCCTGCAATGCCCCAACCTATACCAAATGTTGCAGAGCCTAAAATGAGACGTTTGTCGATCGCTTTATGTTCAGGCACCAGAAATGACATGTTGAATGCTGGTTTGTTTTGTCGGCCGAAAACCAGTCGGTATCCAAAGGCAGTGGTCAAAAGCGCGCCGCCCATAACAAATGCAAGACTTGGATCCCAGTGTCCGAAGACATCAAAGAAATTGAGCACTTTTGCAGGATTGGCCATTCCTGAAATCGCGATGCCGAACCCAAACAGGCCCCCAACAAAAGCTGCAGCTATAAGTTTTCTCATATCATGACCCTAAAACGTGGCGTGTGACAAAAACCGTGATGAAGGTTGCGAGCATGAAGATAATTGTGGCTGCAATTGAGCGCGGTGATAATCTGGCCATGCCACATACACCATGTCCGCTGGTGCAGCCGGAGCCGAAATAAACTCCTATGCCAACAATAACTCCGCCAATTGCCAAGGCAGTTGTTGTTACTGGAACAGAAAGAGGGACAGAGCCGCCAAATTGCGTAAATGCAAAGGGTGTGATGATTGCACCAGCCAAGAAAGCCAATCGCCAATTCCAGTCTGTTGATACCGGTGGAATGATGCCGGTTAGAATGCCTGTAATACCTGCAATACGGCCATGCAGCGCCATTAGGAGCGTCGCGGCTAATCCTATTAGGACACCGCCAATCAGGGACATCCATGGGGTGAATTCTGTTTCCACTGAACTATCCTGTTTTACATGTGCTGGTGCCAATCAGGCGGTAAAACGGACAGAAGCGAAACATCGCGGTCAAAATCAAGATCGCGCCAACCGCTGGTGCGCCCCAACGTATCAGTGTGTTTGACCAGAGTTCTGATGCAATCACATGCGGAGCGGCTATTAATACCATACCAACTACGATACGGATGAGACGGTCAACTGGGCCCACATTTGCAGATTTGAACACGGCGAAATCTCCGCTTTGTATATTTCAACGATTTTTTATATAAGTAGTCATAAATATTCAATGTAAGCAATACAAAATATGGACTTTGAAAAACTCGAACCGAAGATAAATGAGGCTGCATCTCTCATGGAGATGCTGTCCCAACCAGCACGTTTGCAGATATTATGTATTTTGCTAGAGGGCGAGCAAAGCGTAATGCAGCTGGCAAGCGCGGTTCAGTTGTCGCAACCAGCAATGTCGCATCACCTCAAAAAGCTCAAACTGGCCAAGTTGGTTCAGACCCGGCGAGAGGCTCAAACGATTTACTATTCGTTGAAAGGCAACGAGGTTGAATCGGTACTGAAAACGCTGCACGATTTGTACTGCAAATAATGCAAAACTTCTGCATTTGGTCTGAAAGAAATTTGTTCGTTCATTGGAAAATGGTCAAAGCAACACGTTTGATTTCATGAAACCAACTGAGGTTCTTTAACAGAGCCAACCACTTTTGATTGGGTTCTCAAGGAGTGAGAGCTAGCAATTTTTCCAAAGTCAATTTGGTTTCGTGAGGTCCGTCGACCGCGATTGCTTGGTTTAGCGCTGAGTCCGCCAAGAGTGCATCTGCCAGTGGACGGTCGTTTCCGCCATCGTTCATCCGATCACCAAAAAATACGAAATTCGAAACTGGATGCCATTCTTTCAGTCTTTCCAATGCTTGGGCCTTGGTCCAACCGAGGGGTGAAACGTCGATAGAAATTTGACCGCCTGCAGCAGCTGTGTACTCCGGGAACTTGTGGTTTATGGTATTCAAGAAACCTACGCGTTCGGCGTGTCTTTTGTCCCATTCATAATAACGTAGGCGACCTTCGTGGGAGATGTTTCTGCCTGGCACGCTAACATTGATCATGCCAGTGCGATGCTCAATGTGGTGGCCAAAGCGACCATCAAATGAGCTTTCCGCAACAAAGCTCTCCAGCGTCTCAATAAGTTCAGCATCGAATGTATGAGTGCGTTGGTAGATGAGTTCCTGGTCTCGCCAAAATTGGCAACCGGCACAAGTGAATATACCTTTCACCAGGCCATGAAAATCAGCTGGAACCTGTTCATTTAATTTCGGGCGGTCGCTGCCAGTGATAAGATAGACATCAAATTTTTTGCAAAACTGGATAAAGAATTCATGAAAGGCTTGGTCCATTGGTCGCCGGGCGGGGGTTAGCGTACCATCGACATCAAACAGATAAACGGTATCCATTTCTGAGCTTTCTTGAGTGGTGAAATTGGCGTGAGTGTTAATGCCTTATCACCATCCTATTAAAGGAGGACAAACTTTGAATCGGTTTCGCAAGCAAATGAGAAACTCCCACACCTATTGTGATAAAAAACCGCTTGTTTCTTAGCAGGGTTCCTTAGGCCTGGAGCAAATCAACGTTGTGAACTTAGCTTTTGGGTGTGCCTTAATAGACAGGTCGTTGCGTATATGAGCCCTAATATTGTGGCGAAAAGATTCGCAGTCAGAGTGTGTTAGCTGTTTCGTGCGCTGCTATGCGACTAGTTCATTGTTACTTGTCTAATGTGGCAATGCACTATAGCCTCTTCGATATATTCTGGAGTTTATTCTGAACTGAATATGAACAACTCGTTCATGAACGTTTCGTAGGGACTTTCCTATTGTGATGCTTGGGTAGCAACAAATTGTCACGAAGTATCATAATGACTCTGGTGTAAGACATATTGAATTGGGGAAGATCAGAGCCAGGCGGGAAGTTCAATTCGGGATAAATATTCAGGAATTTTGAATAGCTACGCCTTTGTGTATCTTCACAACAAACCTTTTGTCTTGGTTACGGTATTGGGACCTCGCAGTTTGTTGGGTTTTTTGAAGATGACCATAACAAAGGCAGCTGGTGTGATTGTGTTGGGTTGACCACGTAAACTGATGCGCGTTTTGCGCATCGACAGCGTTTACGGGTGCGGGAGTTGAGAACTATGAAGCGCATAAAACTTTATCTGTTGGTTGCATGTTTTACTTTTTTACAAGCGCTGATCTTCAGCGCCGTACCGGCAAAAGCTCTCTCTATTGTGCAACAAGATGAAGTGGAATCCGAACGCGAAGAAATTTATGTCTTACGCAGTGTTGCTCAAGGTCATACTCCTTCTGTCGATCCCTATGGTAATCTTACGCGGTCTGGCAAAAACACCTGGATCTTAAAGAAAGTCTGGGGACAGATTGGCGTATTTACTCTCAGGAATGAAAAATATAGCCAGGTCGATATCTATCTTTCTGTTTCAAATGGTATGCTCTCGGCGGGTCCTGCTGATCCCCTAGACCGTAATTCTCAATGGGAATTGACGAGCCTGGCTGATGGTATGAGGATTAGCAATTTTGGTGCGCCTGGTTACTATTTGCACGTTTCGGGGGGAGAGTATCCAACCCAAAGGGTGGATAAAAATGGTTTTGGCGTAAATTTGGTAATGGCTCGACGCAGTTGGGAACGAAGTTTATTTGCGGCGAGCCAGATAGATATGAACTCTCCCTTAGCTGCTTGGGAGCTTTTAACTCCGGCACAATATGCTCAAAACTCAGGGTCGACTTCTAGTTCTGGACCCCAGATACTTGATTTGACGATTATCAACAATGGGTTTGAAAGCTTGTCGGTTGCCGCCATTGATGACCCGCAAAACCCGGTTGCACTGGCCGATTTGGGTCTTGGTGAGCAATATGTTCAAAAAGCTTATCCAGGCAATCAGTTAGGCTTTGCTTCCGGTGGTGCTTGGGTTGGACAGCCTTATACGGTGACGGCAGATGCGGGCCAAACGCTGGGTTTTGACGAGACAAGCACCTTTGTGGCTTACGTCGACAATGAGCCTGCTACAGATAACACTGCAAATGCGGGCGGACAGCAGCCACAGCAACAGACACAAAATAATGACCCCTCTACCGTTGATCTGACGATTATCAACAATGGGTTTGAAAGCTTGTCGGTTGCTGCCATTGATGACCCGCAAAACCCGGTTGCACTGGCCGATTTGGGTCTTGGTGAGCAATATGTTCAAAAAGCCTATCCAGGCAATCAGTTAGGCTTTGCTTCCGGTGGTGCTTGGGTTGGACAGCCTTATACGGTGACGGCAGATGTTGGTCAGACGTTAGGGTTCGACGAGACTCGCACATTTGTGGCTTACGTCGACAATGAACCTGCTACAGACAACACTGTAAATGCAGGCGGACAGCAGCCACAGCAACAGACCCAAAATAATGACCCCTCTACGGTTGATTTGACGATCATCAACAATGGGTTTGAAAGCTTGTCGGTTGCCGCCATTGATGACCCACAAAACCCGGTTGCTCTGGCTGATCTTGGCCTTGGTGAGCAATATGTTCAAAAAGCCTATCCAGGCAACCAACTTGGCTTTGCCTCTGGTGGTGCCTGGGTTGGACAACCTTATACGGTGACGGCGGAAGTTGGTCAGACTTTAGGCTTTGACGAGACTCGTACATTTGTGGCTTACGTCGACAATGAACCTGCTACAGACAACACTGTAAATGCAGGCGGACAGCAGCCACAGCAACAGACCCAAAGTAACGATCCCTCTATTGTTGATCTGACGATTGTCAACAATGGCTTTGACAGCTTGTCAGTTGCCGCCATTGATGATCCCCAAAATCCGGTTGCTCTCGCCGATTTGGGTCTTGGTGAGCAATATGTCCAAAAAGCCTATCCAGGTAATCAGCTAGGCTTTGCCTCTGGTGGTGCTTGGGTTGGACAACCTTATACCGTGACGGCAGATGTCGGTCAGACGTTAGGTTTTGACGAAACCCGCACATTCCAATCTTACATCGACAATGAACCTGCTGCTGGAAACGCAACAAATACAGATCCACAACAGCAACAGTCACAGTCTAGCAGTGCTCCGGCAACGATTGACGTAACCATTATCAACAATGGTTATGAAAGCCTGTCGGTTGCCAGCATTGATGATCCCCAAAATCCTGTTGCTCTTGCCGATCTTGGGCGTGGCGAGCAATACGTTCAAAAAGCCTACCCGGGCAACCAACTTGGCTTTGCCTCTGGCGGAGCATGGGTTGGACAGCCCTATGTTGTTACACAAGATGCTGGCCAGACAGTTGGATTTGATGAATCGGGTGCATTTGTATCAAACACAAATAATGCAAGTGCGCAAACACCGACCGATACCACGCCTTTGACGACAGTTTCAGTCCTGATCAACAATGACGCCTATGAGTTGATGACAGTTGCAGCTGTTGATGATCCGGAAAATCCGGTTCCCTTGATAGATTTGCCGCTCGGTGCGCATTTTTCTCAAGATGCTTATCCCGGAAATGTCTTGGGTTTCATCGTTGCTGAGCAATGGCTGGAAGATGTTTATCAAGTAACAAACGACACCGCACAGGCACTGAATTTTGGCGATGGCGGCCAGATGCAAGCATTCCTTGATGATGGAAACTTT
>JBGCFS010000050.1:0-5857 GCA_045107035.1 Hyphomicrobiales bacterium | reverse complement strand
TCAATGGGCTGAAGATAAGCTCGATGTGCCGGTGATCGACCATTGGTGGCAAACAGAAACGGGATGGGTCATCGCAGGCAACCCTGTTGGCCTTGGTGCATTGCCAGTGAAACGTGGTTCTCCGGCTGTTCCAATGCCTGGTTATTATGTCCAGGTTTTGGATGATGAAGGGCAACCGATTGAAGCCGGTACATTGGGCAATATTGTTGTGAAACTTCCATTGCCTCCTGCCTGTCTGCCGACACTTTGGAATGCAGAAGCGCGTTTCCACGAGTCGTATTTGAACGAATTTCCCGGATTTTATAAAACGGGCGATGCGGGCTACGTAGATGAAGACGGTTACCTATTTATCATGGCGCGGACTGACGATATTATAAATGTTGCAGGGCATCGCCTTTCTACCGGTGCTATGGAGGAGGCGGTGGCCAACCATCCTGATGTGGCCGAATGTGCTGTCGTGGGTGCATATGATGAACTAAAGGGGCAACTACCGCTTGGATTTATTATCCTGAACTCGGGGGTGGAACGATCAAACACTGATATTGAGGCTGAGGTTGTAAAGTTGGTGAGGGATACGATCGGTCCGGTTGCAGCTTTCAAACACGTTGTTACTGTCACCAGACTACCAAAAACACGGTCGGGAAAAATCTTGCGCGGTATTATGCAAAAAATTGCTGATGATCAGCCTTACAAGGCACCCGCAACTATTGATGATCCAGCGATTTTGGATGAGATTTCGGTAACCTTAGGAAAGCCCTGATTTAGATTTCCAAAGGCTCTACGACTACAAATGCGCCTTGTTCATTGCGTGTTAAAACTGTCGAAGAAATTGGGTATTCAGCATATTTTTGTGCGCCCTTTGCAAAGGCGGTCAACTGACTGGACAGTTCATCTGGTTGTCCATTATCATGCAGAAACCAAAGCCCATTTCTTGCCGCGCAAACGCAGAGCGGAATGTAACCATCATAGTGATAAGCTAGGTGGAACTCCCAAAAGCTTGGGAGCAAAATCAGGCTTGTGTCATAGTAGCCGTCCAAACTCAGTTTGGTAAATGGCGCTAGGCTTGCATTGGTATCAAGCCCTTTTTGCTCTGTAACTGTTTCCAGGTTTTTGATTGCCAATTCATGCAAGGCATCTGCATTTTGCTTTTGTGAGTCAAAATGTAGAACAATATTTGCACTTTCCTCACTGTCTTCAACCAGCATTACGAATAGATCGCCTATAAGATGACGTGCAAGGCCTGAGCCGATCATATCGACGTTGCCAGCTTTGTCGAACTTCTCAACATCATCTCGTGTGCGTATTACTGGCAGGATCTGAGTTTGCTGGGCGAATTGCCGGTAGTGACGGGATAGATTTTCCGCATGTTCAATAATGCTTGTCGAGATGGCGTCGATTCCAGTCTGTTGTTCTTCCACGGTCTTTCCCAGTAGTTGCGGAATGATATCAAAATGCCCACCAGTTCTCTTTCCATCGATCAGCTCGAATTCAATTCGGTCTCGTTCGATAAAGTTCATGCCCACGATTTTATCGCAGCGTTCCTGAACTTGGCTAATAATTGCCATAGCAATACAGTGTGCATTTTTCAGGATGCCGTTTCCGGCCTCGCTTTGAGTATTATCAGACACTGACACAGCTTTCTAAATGCGAATAAGGCTCCCAGGGCAAGGCCGGTTATCCCATGACAAACTTGCACAAACCAGATGCTTTTCTTGAATTTCTTACGCGAAAACGCCATGGTCCGCTGATACGATCGCAATCGATGGAATTTGAATGACCTTAGAAAATAAGACAGCCATTGTAACTGGTGGAGCTAAAGGCATTGGCTTGGCATGTGCGCGTCACTTTTTAGAAAAAGGCGCCAAAGTAATTATTGCAGATACCAATGAGAAAGCCGGCAATGAAGCTGAAGAGGATCTAAAAACCCTTGGTAGTGTGCGTTTTGTTCAATCTGATGTTGGCGACCGCCTTGCTGTGCGGAATTTGATGGCAGCAACGCTGGATGTATTCAATAGTGTGGATGTCCTGATCAACAATGCTGGAATTATTCATTCCGATGATTTTTTGGATATATCTGAAGAAGATTTTGACCGTGTTCTTCAGGTAAATCTGAAGGGCGTATTCTTGTGTGGGCAAGCTGCCGCAAAGCAAATGGTTGATCAGGTCAAAGAGGGCGGCGCACCCGGATCCATCATCAACATGTCAAGTATCAACGCTCAGGTCGCAATTCCAAGTCAGGTGCCCTATTCTGTTTCTAAGGGCGGCGTACAACAACTAACCAAAGTTATGTCGTTGTCCTTGGCGAAATTTGGCATTCGCGTAAATGCCATTGGACCTGGTTCGATAAACACGGACATTTTGGCTGCAGTCAACAACGATCCAGCAGCGAAAAACCGCATATTGTCTCGTACACCTTTGGGGCGGATAGGCGAGCCGTCAGAAATTGCGTCTATTGCAGCCTTCCTTGCCTCGGACGATGCAAGTTATGTGACCGGGCATACAATTTATGCTGATGGGGGACGACTAGCACTAAACTATACGGTTCCCGTTGACGAATAGCGTCTCTCAGTCAGGCTTCGCTTGCGATTGTGCAGTGCAATATGTCATAATTGCTAAACGTCATTTTGAAAGGCACTGCCATGACTGGAACCATTATTACTATCGCTCAGCAAAAGGGCGGTTCCGGGAAAACAACATTAACCGCACACATGGCCGCTGCGGCACTTTTGTTTAAAAAAGGTGCCTCTGTGGCTTTGTTGGATATTGATCCGCAAGGCAGCTTAGGTGAATGGTTCGAAACGCGTGAAAGCGCGTTAGGTGAAGAGGCTGCTGGTTTTACTTTCCGTACAGCTAGTGGATGGGGTGCGCGACGTGAAGCGCGGGCCATGGCTCGGGATCATGACTATGTGTTTGCCGATACGCCACCAAAGTCCGATCGTGAGGCGCAGCCAGCAATCGAAGCTGCCAATTTGGTTTTGGTGCCGATGCAACCATCGCCGGTAGATTTATGGGCAACTCAGCTGACATTGGATTTGGCAGAAAAAGAGCGCGTGCCAGCATTGGTGGTTCTGAACCGAGTGCCGCCGCGCGCCAAACTCACTGGAGAGGTTCTTGAGGGCCTAAAGAAATACGGGCCAGTTGTTGCAAAAGCCATGTTTGGAAATCGCACTGCTTATGCAGCAGCGATGGGGCATGGTAGTACAGCGGTTGAAACGCCTGGCAATAAATTGGCCTCTGATGAGGTTCAATCATTGTTCAAAGAGATCTTGAAACAGCTAAAAGCCTAATGTTTGGAATATGTGCCGGCTGGGTTTGATAAAACCCGGTTTTGGCGTGCCCTTAAGGCAAGTACCGGGTCGATGTTGATCGACCCGGCATCCGAGCATCTTATTCTTCGTTTGAAGAATCGCTCTTCAAGTTATTCAATTTCGCGAAAACAGCATCCGCATCGATTTCTTCTTCTTCTGGCTTTGGCATTGGAGCCCCACCGAAGAGGGCAGCACTTGCACGTTCCAGAGCGTCAAGGTTGGTAGTTTCTTCAGGTGATAGAAGAGTAGTACCTTCTTCTTCCACAGGTTTGGCCGGAGCATCCTTGGCAGACTTGGTGACTTCCATGTCCAGATTAATTTGGCTGCAACGACCGAGAGTTACTGGGTCCATTGGGCTCAAATTGGTTGAATTCCAATGTGTTCTATCGCGAATTGCCGCGATTGTCGGTTTCGTAGTGCCCACCAGACGAATAATCTGCGAATCCTTCAATTCAGGATGATTGCGTACCATCCAAAGAATTGCATTCGGACGATCCTGGCGACGGGAAACTGGCGTGTAGCGTGGTGCGCGGCGTTTTGTTTCAGGAACGCGTACTTTTGGTGCGGACAACTCCAAGCGGTGGGCTGGATCATCCACAGCCTTTTGAATTTCTTCGCGTGTCAGCTGACCTGTTTGAATCGGGTCTAGGCCTTTGATACCTTGAGCAAACTCTCCATCCGCAATGGATTTTACTTCCAATGGATGCAATTTGCAGAACGCAGAAATCTGGTCGAATGAAAGCGCGGTATTGTCGACAAGCCACACGGCAGTCGCTTTGGGCATCAAAAGTGTATTGGCCATATCATATCCTCGCATTGCTGATGAGGTGCAGCAGATACAATTGGTCTGCCTGCCGCCAACCTTTTCCGGGCCGATGGCACCACATCGAACAAGTCTGTTGATGGGAATTGCAGCCTATATACGGCGATTTGCATCTATGTGCAATGAGCCAGTTTAATAGCGCCCGAAATTCTTGTAGGAGGGTTTGTCAATTCTGATTGTGCTCGGCCGATAGCATGGCTAGAAATTCTGAAATTCGGTCCTCGTTTATGCCAACAACCTTGAACACAGCAGCTGAAAAATGTGCGGGTGCGTGGCCTGGCGCTGTAATGACTCTTTGGTCTTCAACCGCGGTCACTTTATTGATGTAATGCGATTGACCAGAATAGTTTTTTGAACCATTCGATAGAAATTCGGGTGCATTGCTGGTGTGGTTCTTATCATTAAGGATCCCTGCATCCGCAAGTGCTAGCGTTCCACCGCAGATAGCCGCGACATGTTTGCGTGCGCCTAAAAAATCTTCCGCCAAATGTTGAATTTCTGGAGCATTTTCCGTTTCCCAAATATTGCCACCACATATAACGAATACATCAAATACTTTCGGTTTTACGCTTGCGAGCGTGTCATCAGGAATTGTCTGAAGACCGCCCTGCGAGACAATAGGTTTGCCATTGGGTGAAACATTTCTAGTTTCAATTCCGTAGTAGGCGTTTCCGATGCCATTCAAGAATGAGCATTCCCAATCCGCGTACCCGTTGGTTAGTAAAATTGCTAATTTTGGCAAATGGATTTCCTCGGTTTTTGAATAAACAGACAAATCTCTGGGTTTGCCAATTGCATTAGGTAACCACGTCGCGCTGACAGTTTTTGACAGGAATGAAGATTATCACTTGGTTAAAAGTGGGGGTCTTTCTTGAACAATGCCAGTTGTTCAATTTGTTCAAGTTCGCAAATTACCTATCGATTGAAATCCAATTTTTAGCGTCAGATCGAGCTCTGCGCCGTTGTTGTACCTCACTATTGGTAAGCCTTCTCCAAATCGGGCAGCTAAATGTGCTGCTTCATGAAACTCCATGGCACTAAGACCGGCTGCAATTATGTTTGACAATCCCACACATTCTTGAGAGCGGTTTGCAATGAAGCCCGTGTCAAAGTGATCGTTGCTTTGGCGACCCAAAAAAGCAATGTTTGGCATATCGAGCATTGCCTTTGGAAACACCCGCTTGCCAGTGGGGAACCACTGCACTTCCAGTTCTGTTCCCATTTGAAAAGTTGGTCTGATGTCTCAATGCGTTTCCAGTCAGGAATCGGTTGCATTCAAAAGATTTTTGAAATCCGCCCAGAGCCATTATGCTGCGAACAATTTGCGAAAACCAAATTGTTGCAGGTTCAAATTTTGAAAACTGTCTTTAGTAGTGAGCCCTTTGAGCGAAGTGCTAACTAGGCGCTCTATTTCATCCATTTGTTCCATAACTGCATTGCCGGACAAGGTCGTTGAGCTGGAATAATATGGTGGCGGTTTTTGAAGGCCGACCAGTGCATACGGTGAACGCCGGTAGGAAATTTCATGAGCAGAAAATACGGCCTCAAAAGATCGGCATTGTTGTTTGCGGCCAACACAGTTCGTCTATCTGCCTCAACCTTCTCTAAACTCAAAATCAATGTTGGTTCACACTGTAACTCCAAGCTTATCCTAGGGAATACGAGCAGATGCGTAGTAGACTGTATTTGGTTGGAACAAATCTGGCGTAACAAGCATCGCTATATT
>JBGCFS010000005.1:0-4389 GCA_045107035.1 Hyphomicrobiales bacterium | reverse complement strand
TGATGTCGGTGATCCTGTATCATTGACGATGATTATCAAAGTGGGCGATGAACCGACTGGTGAAGAACGGTTGGAGGCCTATGGTCTCGAAATCTTTGAACAAGATGGAAAAATCATTGTCGATGGTGCAACCTTCGATTCACCGGCACAGGTTGCGGGCTTTGATTTCGATCAGGAAATTGTTCAGGTTCTGTTGCCAGCTAATCAGCCGATGAAGCAGCTACTTTATATCCCAGCGCTTCTGCTGCTCTGGTTCATTTACATGCTGCAACGCCGTCGAAAGCCTTCCATTAGTGCAACTGCGGAAGGAGCTGCAGCATGAGCATGTTCAAAAGAGTAATGACTGCCGTCGATTTGGGCGATCCGGATTCTTCAGCTTCTGTCATTGCCGCTGGCCTTGAGCTCATTGAAGATGGCGATACCTTGCATGTAGCGTGTGTGGTTCCCGACTATGGAATGAGCGTGGTTGGCACCTACTTCCCGGAAGGGCACGAGAAAGAAGCCATTCAGCAGGCTTTGGAAGAGCTGCACAAATTAACCGCCAAACATGTGCCCAATGGCATTCCCATTCAACATATGATTGCACACGGCAATATCTATGAGGAAATCATTGAAGCAGCCGACCAGGTAGACGCTGATGTCATCGTGATTGGCTCTCATCGACCTAAGTTGAAGGATTATCTTCTTGGTCCAAATGCTGCTCGCGTTGTACGGCACGCAGTGCAATCGGTTCTGGTAGTTAGAACGAAGAAGTAGCAATACAGGCGAAAAACATGACTAGTCAATCTGCTCGCAAAGGGCATGTCTTTGGACGTACAACCAAGGGCATGCAGCCCGTCGCGGTAGATGGCGTGGGCTGTCATATTATCGATTCAACGGGCAAACATTACTTTGATGGTTCGGGCGGAGCTGCTGTTTCTTGCCTTGGTCATGGACATCCTGCGGTTACAGAAGCCATCAAGCACCAGTTGGATAAGATCGCGTTTGCGCATACCGGCTTTTTTACATCCGAACCAGCGGAAGAGTTGGCCGATTTGTTGATTGCAAATGCACCAGCAAATCTAGATCGCGTATATTTTGTATCTGGCGGATCTGAAGCCGTGGAAGCTGCTTTGAAATTGGCAAGACAGTATTTCATTGAAAAAGGTGAAGACAGTCGCAAGCACGTTATAGCGCGTCGACAAAGCTATCATGGCAATACACTCGGCGCACTTGCAGCCGGTGGAAACGCGTGGCGAAAGAAACCATTTGCGCCACTGATGATTGATACAAGGCATATTTCACCTTGCTATGCTTATCGCGAGCGTAGAGCCGATGAATCAGAGTTTGTTTTTGGCCAACGGGTGGCCAATGAGCTGGAAACCGAAATTCTGGCGCTGGGAACAGATTGCGTCATGGCGTTTATCGCCGAGCCTGTTGTTGGCGCAACGTTGGGAGCTGTTCCGGCCGTCGATGGATATTATAAACGCATTCGCGAGATTTGTGATCAGTATGGCGTGCTCTTGATCCTTGATGAAGTGATGTGTGGCATGGGCCGAACGGGCTCCTTATTCGCTTGTGATCAAGACGGCGTTTCTCCTGATATTCTATGTATCGCAAAGGGACTTGGCGCTGGCTATCAACCGATCGGTGCTATGATGTGCACCGACGTGATTTATGATGCTATTGAGCAAGGGTCGGGCTTTTTCCAACATGGCCATACCTATATCGGACATCCAGCCGCCTGTGCGGGTTCGCTTGCAGTGCTTCAGACCATTTTGAACGAAAACTTGGTATCTCGTGTTGTGGATATGGGGGCAAAGTTACAAAGCTCACTCGAGGCGGCCTTTGATCAACATGAACATATTGGCGATATTCGAGGGCGTGGTCTTTTTCGTGGACTTGAAATTGTCGAAGACCGAGGTAGCAAAAAGCCGTTCGATCCATCTTTAGATATTAATAAGAAGATCAAAAAAGCAGCATTTGAAGCAGGTTTGGTTTGCTATCCAATGGGTGGAACTGTCGATGGGGTGCAGGGTGACCATGTGTTACTGGCGCCTCCATTTATTATGGAAGACAAACATATCGACGAAATAGTCGGCAAATTGACCACGAGTTTTGAAGGCATCATTTAAGTATAGAACTTAGTCTAGGCTGTGTTCATAATCTCCAAAGTTGCGCGCGCTATTACCCGTTCCTCATCGGTTGGAATGACCAAGACCCGGGTCTTAGAACTCCCAATGTTTAAGGCATTTGCGTCGTTCTTCATTGGATCAATTCCGATATCGATCCATTCCATCCCTTCGCAAATTTGTGCACGCATTGGGGCCGAGTTTTCCCCGATACCGCCGCAAAAAACGAAGGCGTCAATTCCGCCTAAGACTGCAATCATGGCACCTAGCTCACGGCGCACGCGAAATGCGTAGTAATCTAAAGCCTGCTTGGCTTCAGGCCTTTCAGAAGCGGTCAACGCTCTCATATCGTTCGACATTCCCGAAAGTCCTTTAAGTCCACTTTCTTTGTAAAGAAGGTCGCTGATTTGATCTGCTGACATGTTTTCCTGATCCATGAGATACAGCAAAACTCCAGGGTCCAATTGTCCGCAACGTGTGCCCATGGGAAGCCCATCCAATGCTGAAAACCCCATAGTTGATGCGATGCTGGAACCTGATTTTACTGCACACATGGAAGCGCCATTTCCTAGGTGTGCGATGACAACCCGGCCTTTGGCCAAATCTGGTTCGAGGTGCTCCAACTCACTTGTTATGTAGTCATAGGAAAGGCCGTGAAACCCATAACGTCGCACGCCTTTTTCGTAGTACTTACGTGGCAGACCAAATGTGTCGTTGACCCATGGGTGTCCACGGTGGAATGAGGTGTCGAAACAGCCAATTTGTTTAGCCTCTGGAAACGCTTCTTTTGCCGCCGCAACAACTTTCAAATTATGTGGCTGATGAAGTGGCGCTAGCGGAGCAAGAACTTGCAGCTTAGCAAGGGCAGTATCGGTTAATTCTACCGGATGTGTGAAATCGATGCCCCCATGAGCAATGCGGTGGCCGATGCCAGATATTGGCGTGTTGGTCAGGAAAGTTCGGCTGTGTTCCAATACAGCTTTGAGTGCAGACATATGATTGGCCGCGCCCAATTCAATTTCTCGTTCCTCTTCCCCTTCCTCTTTAATTATCAAACGGGCTGTTGGTCCAAGGTTTTCGACTTGTCCGCGCACCCGTTGAATGGGTTCTTCTGCTGCCGAATAGATAGAGAACTTAATCGAAGAAGACCCAGCATTTAACGTGAGTATTGTGTCGCTCATTGGTTTCATTCATCCCGGTAGGGGTTTTTGGCTAGTCGTTATAAGGAAATAGGACAATCTGGTTGGCCGTTGGTATCTGTGCAACGAATACTACAAATGTCCCGGAAAGTTTCAGGCTGGTATAGGTCAGTGACGTGTAATTTTCTATGCCACAATAAACGCTCTGAAAGGGAAAAGCCCGACGATCGCCGATGTTGATTGTGGATGGAGAATGGAAGTTCTCAGGATGGGTGAAAGAGAGTTCAAAATTAGTGGTCAGATTATCGATTAAACCATAGTTGCCATTTCCGCATATTATTTGGTCTTTTTCGGACTCCATTCCCACTGTAAGTAAAGTATATCCCAAATTTCCCGATTCTTGATTTGGGATGATTTCCAAGTCCAGCCTGACAATTTTTCCGTCATTGTTTTCAAGTTTTTCGAAAAAAATATCGGCGTTGATTGTCTCAGAGTTGGCAAAATCTAATTCGGCAGAAATTGATTTGATGGTAGTTGGCAGTTCGTGTGCAAAACTCACATTTAAAGCGAACCAGTAAAAAACCGCTACCAACACATGAGTGCGATATTTCATGTCGATCGTCCCCCAATAATTGATCTGGGATACTACACCAAAACTTGGCAAACTTAAAAAATGAACTTTCCAGGAGTGTACAGCAGTTCAGTCATGGCATGCATTGTGATTTGATTTGCATTTTTACGATTTGCGGCCGCCAGCCAAAACAATAACGCCGACAATAATGGCGCCCGTTAAAATCAACCTCACACCGGCAGACAGGCCAAATGTGTTGAGCATGGTTACGAGCAAAAACATGAACATTGACGCTCCCCATAGCCCGGGGAGGTTTGCAAAGCCTCCTGCGACGGATGTTCCACCAATTACAACCACGGCAATGGATGCAAGCAAATATTCAGCACCCATGTTCAGTGAGGCGCCACCGGAAAACCCTGAAAGCATGTATCCGCAAAAACCCGCGAGGACTGCGCTCATTACGTAGGTCGCGAAACGAATAAAATCGACACGAATCCCAGCTAACATGGCCGCTCTCGGGTTTTGGCCAATTGCTAGTACGGATTTTCCATAGACTGTCCGATGTAGA
>JBGCFS010000049.1:0-10544 GCA_045107035.1 Hyphomicrobiales bacterium | reverse complement strand
CTGCCATATCCAAAATTTCTGATAAGCGTGCTTTTGCTTCTCGTAGTGTGAATTGTTCCGACATTTGCAAACCCTCCGTATGTGACTACATATAATAAAAGTAGGTTCATCGTCAAGTCGCGCGTAATCAAGGTTATGTTGACTGTGCCAGTAATACTGACCTGCAATTTATAGGTTTAAGTCTATCCATTTCGTCATCAACGGTATCGCAGCAAATCATCGAAACCCTCGCCGAGGCTGTCAGAAGCTGGATCGAAGCAGTGATTGCAAAGACGGCAATAATCGAGGCTGGGTCAATTTGGGTGAACCAAACCTGAGAAACCTTCAACGATCGAACGCGTTCAAAATTTCATCCATCGCTGAATGTTTCAAACCTGCTGCACTCAGCGTATAAAACTCGGATTGTATAACATCTTCCCAAACATCGCCGTTTGGAAAGATCTTTCCCTTATTTCTCAGATGGATCGTCTGCGCCTGTTCCGTGTTACCATTGATAAGATAAGCATTTGCCAAATAGACCTTAATAACCAAACTATCAGGCCAAAACTGCAAAGCGTTCTGCGCTGTGACGACAGCAACCCCGTAATCACCACCATGTATCTGCTGGTTAGACCACGCAGCCAATGACAAGGCCCGGTATTCGCGGCTGTCTTTCTCGTAGAACTGTAACTGGGTGTTCTCTGGATAGTCTTGCAAGAACAAACTCGCACGCTCCATAATCTCTGAAAAATGCGTCACGGCCAATTCGTAAGCGTCGTTCTCGAACGCCAGCATTGCAGCACTATCCATCTGCGCCAAAGCATCGACTTTCCATGCAGCATTGGTTGGAAACTCAAGAACAAGCGCATCTATTAACTCTTGTGCAGCAACATGCTTTTCATAAGCTTTTACCACTTCGCCTTGTAATTTTAACGCGCGCCCAATCAAACGCTGCGAGTCGAACACGTCATGGCGCCAAGTCCCGTTTGTTGGATCAATCTCTAACATCCTGTGTGAAATATCCGAAGCGCGGTTCAGATATGAGATCGCGTCTTCATACTGCTCAAGATTTGCCGATACCTTGCCCAGCATGTTGAGAACATAGTTTAAGTCATCCCCGTAGCTCGTCAAACCATCCTGATCTGCAAAAAGCTGTTCGAAAAGAACAAGGGCCCACTCAAAAGGCGCTTTCGCCTTGGTCCAGTCATTCGCGTCATAGGCGAATATACCCTCATTTGCATAAGAAACCGCCAATACTCTGGGCGGGAGGTCCAGATCGTAGACATCCATAAACCGTTCACCCGCTTCGCGCATTTCAAGGTTCATGGCAATTGCACGATCCAATTCGCCTGTTAAACGCAAGGCATCAACATAGCCGTTCAAAAGGGTAAGCTCTTCTCCCTCAGCGTTTTTCTTGTAGTGTTTGTGGGTCTTAAATTCCGTATTCAATTCTAGTGCTTCCTTAAACAGCTCCGAAGCTATTGAATTATGACCAAGTGTGGCTTGCGTGAACCCCAACTCTCTCAACAGGAAAACAAGGTCGGCACGATTGGAAATATCGCCAGGGTTTGCTTCATTAATTTTTTGCTTCAAAGAAACCGCTTCTTGCAGAACTGTTTGCGCCCGAGCAGTATCCCCGTTCTCTCGGTAAATAGGGCCTAGCCGTCCAAGGATAACCACGTAGGCATTTATGGTCACAGCATTGTCCGGATCAGAACTCCGCACACTTTGATACACTGTCCGCGCCTCTTCATAAGCCGAAAGGACCGCAGGCACGTCAAAACGTCGGGATGCAAGATCTCCCTGCCGCGTCAACATCCATCCCAGCGAAAGCTGATATCGGCGACTGTTCGGATCTTCGTGAGCAAGAGCACGCGCCAACAGTATCCCTTGCGCAAAAAGTCTGTCGGCTTCATCAACTTTTCCAGCTGACCGCTTGATATCACTAAGGTCTGCCAACGTTTCAGGCATATATTCGAACCATTGCAGCGAGGCGTTTGATCGCGCTTGAAGGATCCTGTACTGCTCTAACCCTTTCTCAAAGTATCCTTCGGCCTTTACCGCCTCGCCGTTCTGCAACGAAATCCCACCGAGAAAATAGAACGTTTCCGCTTTGCGGTAGTGTCCCATGTTGCCAATCGTCGGCATAGTCGTGGCAATTGCATCGTATGCGGCTAAAGCGTTCTCGAAATAACCCGAAGCCTCGTCATATTCAGACCTCGTGTGATGAAGTGTTCCAAAATGGCTATAAATTAGCGGCACATAGCTTCTGATCAGAACGCTTGCACCCTCACGCAATGACAATTCCAACGCGCGGTCCAGAGCTGCTTGGTATGCCGCCTTCGCGCCCTCATCGTCGTTCTGCGACTCCAGAACTTTTCCCACCAATATCTGACTGGGAATAATCGTCTGCTGTAAGGCAGAATCCTCTGGGAAACTCTCGGTCAGGGTTTCTTGGAGCCCAATAGATTTATCAAGAATTGAACGCACCAATTCCTGTGGAACAACCGCACCTTGCAGATCTCCAGCCAAGTCACTCGTCATGGTATTTGCCGCATCATGTGCGGCGCGCAATGCTGTATCAGCTTTCCGCTCACCTTCTAGCGCCGCATTCCTTTGAAACCATGAAAAGACCCCCATCGCACCAATAACCAAAGCCAAGCAAAGCACACCAGACAAAAGGTTGCGTTGCCGCTTGGTAGACCGCCTGCGGCTTTCATAGATGTAGCTACGTTGTTGCGTGGTCGGATCAGGGGCCGCTTTGGGTTGCTGTGCCAACCACATCTCAGCGGCTTCCAACTCCCGCCCCGTCAAAGGCTGCGCACCAAGTTTAGCCGCTTTATCCCAACGATCCGCTAAGTCCCCAAGCCGCGTATGCTCTCGCAACCAATCGATATCCTGTGTGATTGCTTTGCGCAGATTTTCCAAAGCGACCACACCGTCATCGTCAGGTCGTGCAAAAATATAGTTCAGTTTTTGAATGTTCGCCGGCACGTCTCCAAAGGGCTCAGTTATAATCAACGGGATGATCCGCTTGTTCATCTGCTCGGCACTGGACATCTCCCAAGCGCAAACATCGGAAGAGGCGGACTCCGGGCTCAGCGCAAACACAATCGCATCGGCACTTCGGATCAAAGCTTCCAGCCGTGATTGCCAATCCTCACCCGGAAGAATGTCTTCTTTGTCCAAAAAAACTTCTATTTCTTGGTCGGCCTTTAAACCTGAATAGATTTCGTCGATCCGTTCGCTATCCACACGAGCATACGAGATAAAGACTCTGGTTTTACGGTTTATCTGAAGGGGTTTTGACGTGTCGTGTCGCATCTTAGGGCACCTCGAACCAAATCTTGGCTTTGCCCGCAAGATCACGGGCAGCCGCGTTCTGCCTTGTCATATCCCCTCCACCAGCGCGGGCACTGTAGACCATCAAATCGCACAGACGCGACATCGCATCCGCAGCATGCGCGACCTCAGATAGAAAAGCCTCGGCAGCAATCGGGCCACCACGCAATGTCATGCGGCGAGTGCGCCCGGTAACAAGTTTTGCAAGCTGCGCTGACTGTGCACTTGCTTCGATTCCATCGACACGGCCAGATGCATTGAGATCAAGATAACGGCGCTTTTCCGCCTCCAGCAAGAGCAAGTCCACGACTGAACCAGGCTGGCTCTTGGTCCAATCGACCATAAGCGCACTTGCCGCAATTCGGTCAAAACCGGGTGCATTTGGGGTAACGATCTCCAAACGATGTGTTCGCCCGGTAATCCCCTCCGACTGCAACCAGTGCCTGATACTAGAAAGCATGGGATGAAGTTCAGTGTCAGTCGCCAAAGCCAAAGGTCCCATGACGCCAATCCGCACCCGTTTTTTCCAAGTAGGCGCATGACGGGCGGCGGAATATTGCCTCCGTGCTTCGTCAAAAACAGCCTGAACGTTATTGGAATCCTTTTTGACTTCAGCCGGTGCCTTGGATTGCATCTCATCAAAATCCATCATCAGCCAGTGTATTTTTCGCCTATCATCCCGATCTTTGCGCATCGGAGGATTAGCCTCTGTCTGCACCCAACCCTCTGCCCAACGTTCGGCGACCCACCGCTTGTGTTCCGTCGCTGCCAAGTCGGGCATCACCGCTTTTAGATTAAGGACACAATCAATCACATCGGGATGCACTCGCAACGCTGCTGCACCAGCGCCGTCAGGTGGAACAAGCCCAAGCGTCTGAAATAATTCTACCGCAGATAACGCAGCCCGCGTGTTCGTCCGTCGCTGTGCCAAGTCAAGACTGTCCCAGCTTGATCCTTTTGTATCCACTTCGGTGTTCCAGATATCATGCATCGCTTGCCCCAAACGATGTTGCATCTTTTCATATTCAATATCCGTCTTGCGAACTTGCGGCCCGCCAAAGCGATAAAGACCACTGGAAATGTCCGTAATCGGATCAGGTGCAATGCTGGACGTCGCTCGCGACCGCATCAAAATTGGAGCCATGCACAAACCGTCTTCATCTTGCAATCGTCTCAAGCGAAGCGCGATATCAACATTCACCTCGTCATCACCCGTGCAAACAATAATTGCCGTAAACGGAACACCCGGTGTGTCGGCCTGAATAAGAGGATCTTTGCCTGAGCTCAAACACCCACATTCAGTCCCATCCAAAGTGGCTGTTTCGGGCATTTCAATCGCATGTCCAAGCCCGCTACGCTCCATATCCAATTTACGTTGAGCACTGCCTGAGGATCTATCGAAAGTCGAAATTTTCAACTGACCCATATCATGTGCATGACACCTCAGGGCAAGCTCCTCGATAATTCCCAATGCCATATCGCCAATGCCGATCACCGCTATATGCGGGCGCGTCTGACCCCGGCTCCGCGCGATGTTCATCGGCTCTAGGTCAGTCACCAGAGCACGAGCCACAAATTCGGTTTCACTCAGAATTGGGACATCAGCAAATACGTCCGACCAAAGATCAAGATCAGCCGTGATATTTTGCTTCTCAGACCGAATTCGCGTTGTAATATTAGGCCGCTTTAGAAAAATGCTCTGGGCGCGCTCGATATTCAGACTGGCCACTGGGTCGCCAAACACAACCTCCTTTGGCGCGGAACCAAGAGCCTCCGACACTGCCTCGTCATCCGTAAAATCAATCGGTGCGCGAACAACACCCTTCCGACTAAGACCGAAAGATTTGTCTACCAGCGCCGCTTCATTATCAACAAGAACCAAAGTCTCGCCAACTTTTTGTCGCGCCAGCATGTAGGACAACGCAAATTCGTTAACGCCCACCAAAACCCGATGACCCTTCAACCGCGACACCCGAAACCGCCGCAACCGGTCCGAGCCAATCAGCGCCAGCAATCCCAGAACGACAGCAAGCCCTGTTCCCGCACCGAACCAACGCGTCAGTTGAACCCCGAAATCCTGATGATTGTGGTAAATGTCGCTACCACCAATCGCCAAAAAACTGGCATAAAGCGCCTGATCCCAATCCAGACCCCCTGCTTCCAAATTCATCCACGACCGCGTGCCAATACCAATCGTCAGGACGGAAATAATCGCGATAATACACAAGACAATCGAATTAAGATTCTTCATCAATCAACCATGCTAAGTGCCGCCAAACAGGTCAAGCCGTTCGTCCATCAAACCAACAACGCCTCAAGATCCAGCGTCGCTGCGATATAGGCCTTTGTCATCTCGTAAAGCGGCGCAATTGCATCTGGGTTGTCAATGCGCCGCAATCCGCGCAATTCACGCTCGGTCACAGTAATAGAAGCCTCGGACAATGGGGTGACTTCCAAAGGCAGATCCAACCTGAGGAACGAAAACGCGGGCGACCCAGTCAGGCTATCACGATCCAAATGCCCCACCTCCGAATTGATATAGGACGGCGCGCGCGACTGGCCCAACCATTCCATCATCGTCAAACTGTGCTGCTCGGCATCCATCAACATGCCACGCATTGACAGGTAGGCCACCCGTATGGGCGACATCCGTTCAGCAACCTCAGAAGGCACATATTGGCGATAGCGGCCAGCACCAATTGACAGGACAAACATATTGTTTGTCCCCACAGGCCACTCCAACCCGAACGCCCGCAGACGGGCCAGTTGTAGCAACGCAAGGCTCGGGTCGTTGTACGGAGACATCCCGCCATCCACAAACACACCTTCCTCGCCACAGTGCGTTATATCCAAACTGTGCTGCTCGAAAAGTGTCGGGGCTGCAGTCGTTGCCCGCAAAACCCTAGCCAACTCATAATGTCGATGGCCCAGAAGTCGCCCGTCTTTCTGTGTCTCAAAATAGGGTGCAGTTGGAATGTTGTTCACAATCCACGGCTGTCCCGTGTCCATCCGTTTCAGAACAACCGCCAAATAGGTCTGCAACTCAGAACTCCCGAGTGTCAGATCACCGACATCCCGACGTAATTCCAGCTCTAGCGCATCGCCGTCAAACGCAGCTGTTTGCCCGAACGCCCACCACCGCCTCCGGCTAAAAAATCGTTCAGCGCGGGTGATGTAGAAATCACGGATTTGATCCAGCGGATGCCCAAGCGCCACCGCCGCCGCAATCAGAGCGCCGGTCGATGTGCCGCCAACCAAATGAAAGATATCGCAAAGCCGCAAATCCGGACCATGTCGTCGCTTGTAAACATTCTCAACCGCCTCAAGGAAAGCCACTTCAACGATGCCACGCACACCACCGCCGGACAAAGCAAGAATGCGCTTCATAATTTACTTATCTTTCTCATCAAATTTGCTTTGCTAACTATTAAACAAAGCCGCAGTTTTTTCCCATAAAAGGAAGCCGGTTTTACCGAAGTAGATATGCAGTGGATGTTCACACCGCACGAGTTGTTCCAATCGTCAACAAAGCGAGGATGAAAATCACGGAAGTGATGGGAAAGAGTATTGCAAGGACTCCAATGATCGACATGGCCAATATAATCCGCACGCGTTTTTGGATCTTTTGAACCAATCCGGCCCCGGTTCCGCTCGGATTGATACCAGAATTCTCCTGACATTTTCGGACAAAGCTGATCATTTTTATAGACGCGAACAGAAATAAAGCAACAAAGATCCCAACGGTATAAAAGGCACCCATCGTGAAACTGTTGTGTGAGTTCGGCAAGGTCCCAAGCGTTTCAAAACCACCCAAGCCAACTGAATTTAAATTGGTAATGATATCCCAGAAAACTTGAATGCTAGTTTGAAGTATCCCCAAGGTATGAAAACAGTGGGCTGACAGCAGCGTGCCGTCTAAAAGCTCGATTGCTCGGCAGCCAGGTGGCAAAAAGAAATTGCGGATGGCCATCAAATACATCGTAGCAAGGCCCAAAAGCACTGCAATCGCAAGCAAACGGTGAATGCGATCGAACGAGTCTAAGCCTCCAGCCACTGGGTCTGAGCCATCAAGGACCAGTTTTTCTGCTTTGTAGTCACCCGCGCTTTGCGCGATATTGTCCAATTCCGTGACCAGAAAAATTGCATAGATGAAGATGCAAAAATTAGTAATCCAGCCCAAATTGTATAGCTCATAGCAAATGAAGGCGAATATCTTGATCCCAAGGCTGTTTTGAGAAAAATCAAAAGTGCTCAGACTCCAGGCCACTTGCCAATCAGGGCCGGTGCTATTTTGAAGAAACTCACCCATTGGGAAATTTTCCACCGGCCATTTTCCGGAAAAATGAAACCAGTTCCAGCCCGATAGAAAAATTGTAAGGACGACGAGAAGTAACATTGAAATCGACGTGAATTTGAGCAAATTTCGAAAGATGGGGTCCGGTGGTCTGGGCTTTTGTTCCCCTGTTGGCGCAATGAAAACGATCAGACCGCGTTTCCTGATAGAATCGAAGACCGCTTGCGATTCTCGCAATAACTGATGCGATATAAAAAAGAGTATCGGCCAGCACATGATTAGTACGACGGTCCAGTTCAAAGCCTGAAAGAAACCAAGGTCACGCGTTCCCTCGATTATTTCGAAGGCGCCCGTTTCAATCTGGTGAATCGCCGTAAAGGGCGTGTCGATAAACTGGATTTGAAGAAGGTGCGAAGCAAACAACAGCAAGGCAGTTGACAAGATATAGGGTAGCAGAAACGTAGCCGGCGTAACTGCAATCAGTTTGATCAACACGGCCGTTAATCTGCCGGGCAGTTTTGGTCGAACAACTTCCGTGAGTCGAAACACATCCGCTGGACCGACATCTGAACTGATATTGGTGGCGTGCCACATCGACAACTCACGCAAATCGTCGGGCAAATCGTCGGCGTCCGGCAGAGTTTCGCGATCAACCAAAACTGGAATAACTCCGACGCCACGCCTTAATGCAGTCGCAACCTCGTGCCGCACAAAATCACCTTCTTGCTGGATACGAACGCCATGCTCGTTCGCAGTATGCTCCCAATCCGGTGGGATCAGAACAAGAACCGCTTCGGTCAAAGCCAACTCTGTCTCAATTCGGTTATAGAACTGATCCGACTTAATTTTATCAACATCCAGAAAAGGATCACAACGCGGCAAGTGCTGTCTAAGCGCCAAAGCAATTTTGCCTGCGGTATCAGAAGACAGGTCTCTTCTGTAGCTGATGAAAATACGTCCGCTCATATGTTGAAGCTCACAGATGAAGTTTGGGTAATCTTGAATAGAGGCGCAGTACAATCGGAGTTCAGAATAAATACGATTGTAAGGTTAGTCGCGCATTTCTAGAATATCAACGGACGTAGTGGACTAAGTTAGGTATTGGAAAAATGGCCCAAGTTTCGATTTTTGCGCGTAACCAGCGATGGGCATTGCTCGGCATTATTTTGTTCTTCATTGGATCTTGCAGCAATTCTGTGTTGTTCGATGGATTTGGGTTTTCTGAAAGTGTGCCAGAGCATTACCGCAACCAGTCGTTTAATATTGACGGAAGTGCTTTTCATACCATAACGGCCAAAGGTCTGTCCAACATAGCTACAACATCTGGTGCAATGGCTGCGCGTATCAGTACTGGGACACCAGTTGTGGTGCTTCATGGTAGCAATTACGATATCGAAAAGACTGGTTTGGATAACCCGCATCTTACCATTTACGAAGTATTGCGTACTATGCTGAAGCAAGAAGATCAGTATTCACTGGTAGGTATAGGATGGTCGTCAGTTCGATTTACACCACGCAATTTTATTGAAGCATGGTCAGAGGGATTACCCAGCCCTTATAGCTTGACCCTTAGAAATACGGCAGCCGTCGTTGATGGGCTGGAAACCTACTTGCCGCAAATCCGAGGCCCTTACAATTTGGTATGCCACAGCATCGGCTGTGACATCTTAAGTAAAGCATTGGCACGAATTGATAATCTCCCAGACCGCATTCTGATGCTCAGCCCCGATACAAGTTACAAGACTATTCACGACTGGGCTGTTCATAACAAAGTTTCAACGCTGCATCTTGATGCAAAAAACGACGGATCATTGGTATTTTCGAAACATGCGAAAGAGAATTCGGGGTTCGTCCCAGCCCTCGATCAAAATACCTACTTCCGGCGAATAGTCGACGTCGAAAAATATGCACCGGAGTGGTCGAGGTCCAACACCGTTTACGGCAATCCCCGAAGATACTGGGACCACATGGCTACTTTAGAATTACAACAATTATGGCCCTGCTACGTGTCATTTTTAAATTTGGGAAAAACGAACACGTGCTAGCCAAATCAAATGCATGACAGGCGTGTTGCATGGGTCAAATTTTTGCCGGAATACACCCTACCCACAGCCTTCAGCTCACGCGCTCGTAGTTCGCACGACCAAGCGTGGTTATGCAATTGAGCACCTTCGTTCCGACCCTGATCTCGCAGGCTTGATTGTCAAAATGCCTCGCTTGGAGGCCGCCGCCTAGTACCTCTTTCCATCGCCCGATTTGGGCCTCAACCAGTGATCTCAAATTGTATCCCGTGTTGAACTGCCATTTCATTCTGCCATGCTCAGCGATGTCTTTGATGTGCTGGTCACGCTGTGGATTGCCGCCTTCGACCGCGTTTTTCGGAGGGGGAACAATGAGCTCAACGTCAGGCCCGAACTTAGCGACGAGACAATCGAATACGCCTTGTCCGTCATAGGCGCTGTCTGCAAGAAAACGCTCCACATCGACGTCCATTTTTGCCAGCAAGTTTGGCAGAGCCGTTTCATCGCCAACATGTTCTGTCGTCAAAAGTGACTCGAGGATTTCACCGCTCTCTGCGTCGAGTGCGATATGGACTTTACGCCATGTTTTATGAGGTTTTTTGCCCCCATGCTTTGTGTTGCACCAGTCACTTCCGCCATGCATTTGAAGGCCGGTACTGTCAACGATGATGGTGACAGGTTTGTTGGCCACTCGCTGCTTTCGGGGTAATTTCAACCCCTTACCACGGCGCGATAGTGTTGAGAAATCGGGCTCCTTGAGATCAAGATTGACCTGCTCCCCTGAAAAGTCCGGTGTTTTGGGTTAGCCTGTTTTCCTACTGAGGAGACAGACGATGAAGAGAAGCCGTTTTAGTGAAGAACAGATCATTGGGATCTTGAAGGAACATCAGGCGGGGCTTGGTGCAAAG
>JBGCFS010000048.1:0-10065 GCA_045107035.1 Hyphomicrobiales bacterium | reverse complement strand
TATGTTTTGGCGTATGCTTACACCAACCTGTTGGATCACCCAGGTCCAGTTCAGTCCATTTTGCGAGCCGTTTTCAATCTTGGGCCACGCGATTATTGGTTTCCAGAAATCCGCTCACTGGGAGGCGCTGCAGCCATGCTTACCTTTGTGCTGTACCCATATGTTTACTTGCTGGCGCGCACCGCATTTCTTCAGCAATCCGCCAGCGCATACCAAGCAGCTCGCATGTTGGGACGTGGTCCATGGGGGGCATTCAAAAGCGTCAGCCTACCAATGGCAAGACCTGCAATTGCAGCCGGTGTGACACTGGCGCTGATGGAGACGATAGCGGACTTTGGTACGGTTGCTCATTTCAATGTTCAGACCTTCGCAACAGGAATCTATCGTGCCTGGTTTGCCATGGGTGATCGTGGCATGGCCACCCAGCTTGCACTTTGCCTACTTGGTGCTGCACTCTTGCTGGCTGTAATCGAGCGCATGGAACGCGGAGCTGCGCAACGCTTTCCGGCCGGCAAGAAGAACGATGGTATTGCTCCACAACGCCTTTACGGAATGCGGGCCTTCGGTGCCATATTATTTTGCTCAGTCCCCGTTGCTGTTGGTTTCTTTATACCAGGCGTAATGTTGCTTTCCATGGCGCTAGAATCAGAACAAAGCTTTCTCAATAGCCGCTATTTGAGTTTTGTAACGAATTCGCTAACACTTGCCAGTATCGCGGCTGTGGTGACTGTTATTGGAGCGCTGCTTATTGCCTATTGTGCGAGAATGACACCAGGCATTGCATCAAGAAGCGCAAAACTACTCGCGGGCATTGGTTACGCAATTCCGGGCGGCGTTATTGCCGTGGGGCTATTGGTGCCTTTTGCAAGCTTGGACAATTGGCTGGATGCGCTTGCTAGAAGCCAGTTTGGGTTCTCAACCGGGTTATTGTTTACCGGTTCCATTGGACTTCTCATTGTCGCCTATCTCGTTCGCTTCATGGCTGCCGCTCTGGGGTCTGTTGATGCCGGCCTTGGTAATATAAAACCCAGCCTCGATGACGCGGCGAGATCACTAGGCAGAACTGAAAATCGCATGCTGGCCAATGTTCATATTCCACTCATTTCTGGCAGCCTTTTTACCGCACTACTTATTGTGTTCGTCGATGTCATGAAGGAATTGCCAGCCACGCTCATTATGCGGCCATTTAATTTCGATACTTTGGCTGTGCAGGCATACCGTCTGGCATCAGATGAAAGACTGGAACAGGCAGCCGTTCCCTCATTGGTCATCGTGGCACTAGGTATTGTTCCAGTTCTTCTTCTATGCCGCGCAATTGCCAGAGACACGAGACGCAATCATGGCGGTGTGGCGGGAGCCACTACGGCGCTTGCGAATTAGGGCTTATTTTCCGCATAGTAAAACGCCCTGATCGGAATTGCGGAAACCGAACAAGGCGTCAGTGTTAAGGAAAGCGTCGGCGGAGAGGCTGAGACGCTAACCTTATCTGTTGTGGGGAATTATTATTCCCAACCAACTGCGTTGAATATCTCAGTTGCTTTAGCTGCATTCTTTGCAACGGTTGAGAGATTGATTGCATCTTGACGGAACAAACCAAGCTGAGCCACAGAATCGCTCAAACCAACACCTGGTACCGCTGGGTATTCGTCATTACCTGCGGAAAAGTATTTCTGTGCACCTTCGCTGGTTAGATATTCCAGAAACTTAACCGCATTTTCGCGGTTTGGTGCATTCTTTGCCACGCCAGCCGCAGACACATTCATGTGTGCGCCATTGCCAGATTGATCAGGAAATGCCCAACCAATTTTGTCGATGGAATCTGACAAGTTTTTGACGTTTATGCGCAGTGCTCTTGCGAAATAGTATGTGTTGGAAACTGCAATAGCACATTCACCGGAAACAATACCGCGCAACTGGTCTGTATCCCCCCCCTGCGGAGCTCTTGCCATGTTCTCGCGAACAGCTTTCGCCCAATCAGTTGCAGCTGCTTCATCACTGTGAGCAATGATCGAGGATAGCAATGATATCTGATAAGTATTTGTGCTGGACCTGGCGCAAATCATGCCTTTGTATTCAGGTTTTGCGAGATCAGCATAGGTTGCTGGAGGGTTCTGAACGGTTTCTTTATCATAGAAGAAAATACGTGAGCGTTGAGAAAACCCGTACCAAAGCCCATTTGGATTACGAAGATGTGTTGGCAGACGCTTATTGAGAACGTCACTGTCGACTGATGAAAGCAAGTCTTTCTCCACCGCACGAACAACTCTTGAAATATCAACTGTCAGAAGCACATCAGCCGGGCTGTTAGCTCCTTCAGCTTCCATTCTGGCAATCAATTCGTCAGCTTTGCCTTCGATACGATTGATTTTAATGCCTGTCTGCTCTTCAAATTCGGAGTAAAGGCGCTCGTCAGTATCATAGTGACGTGAAGAATAGAGGTTCAACTCTCCATCAGCAGATGCCATTGCTGTTCCCGCCAAAAGGCTCGCTGCAAACACCGTCGCTCCTAGTGCTCTGGTGAAAATACTGTCTGTCAGTCTCATCATTTACTCATTTCCTGAATTTGGCACTTAAGAATGCCATTGCGTATTTAAACATGAACTTTATATTCATGTATTAATTTAGTGCCCGATCCACGTCAATCAGAATCAACAATAAACTTGAATTTTTTCATCATGTTATTTAGAATACTTCCAAACTACGCATATGGAGCCGAGTTATGCGCCTTACCCGTCAAACAAATTATGCCATTCGAATGTTGATGTATTGCGCAGCAAATGAAGGCCAGCTCAGCCGCGTGGGAACCATCGCGAAAGCCTATTCAGTGTCAGACTTATTTCTATTTAAGATTTTGCAGCCGCTTGTAGAAGCTGGATTCATGGAGTCAGTGCGTGGAAGAAATGGTGGTGTTCGACTTGCCAAACCAGCAAGTGAAATTTCACTGCTTAATGTCGTGAGGACCACTGAAGAAAACTTTGCGATGGCAGAGTGTTTTGAAGACGATGGTGCAGACTGCCCTCTTATTGGGAGTTGCGCGCTAAACAGTGCATTGCGCGAAGCACTTAATGCATTCTTCAAAGTCCTCGACGGCTATACCATTGATGACCTTGTGGCGCCAAACCCCATGCTTGCGCCGCTTCTCGGGCTCGATGTGAGCGTCCCTGCTAACTAGGTGAAGAAATATCACTGCCTAGCGACGCGAAAACTACTTCCCAAATGCTTTTTGTAAGCGGTCGATAGCTTCGTCGAGTATTGGACGTGGACAAGCGATGTTGAAGCGCAACCAGTTTTCGCCACCTTCTCCAAATGTAGGTCCACGGCTTATGCCAATTTTGGCGATCTTTTGCACCAAATCGGTGGCCTCTTCTGCGGTATAAATTGTATCCGTAAAATCATACCAAGCGAGGTAAGTTGCTTCCAACTTCATGGCACGCACGCCTGGAATCATCCTGACCATGGCTTCATCAAGCCTGTCACGATTTGCCTGAATATATGGAACAACTGCATCCACCCAGTCTTCACCACCGGAATAGGCCGCAGTTACCATTTCCACACCGATCCCGTTTGGCGATAGTGAACCACACCCAGCAAGAACACCTTTGAACTTTGATCGCATCTCCTTGTTGGAAATTATGGCATTGCCAGTGAGGCAGCCTGCAATATTGAATGTTTTCGTTGCTGCAGTCAGTGTAACCAATCTGTCTGAAATTTCTGGCCATGCGTTTGCTGTTACGCAGTGCTTTCTACCATCAAAAATCAGATCGTGATGGATTTCGTCAGAAACCAATATCAATTTATGTTGCTCACAGAACTTGCACAAACCGACGAGTTCATCTTTGGTCCACACGCGCCCACCAGGATTGTGCGGCGAACACAGAACGACGATCTTTGTTTTGTCATCAATTTTAGACGGCAGTGATTCAAGGTCCATTTCATAACGGCCTTGAACAATCTTCAATGGGCTTTCAATCAAGTTTCGACCCGCAGCCCGAATTGTATTACCGAATGCGTGATAAACCGGAGAGAACACAACAACACCGTCGCCAGGTTCGCTATAGGCCTGAAGCGACACACCAACACCAGCAACAACACCGTGGGATGTCACAATCCAGTCCGGGTCCACATCAAACTGGTGACGTTTGCGCATCCAGTTGCAAATTGCTGACTTGTATTCCGCGTCTTCACCGAAATAACCGTAGACGCCATGTGCGACTTTCTCGGCCAGATACTCACTAACTGCCGGAGGTGCAGGAAAATCCATATCTGCGACCCACATAGGCAAAGTATCCGGGTCGCTTAGACCCAGCCTGGATTCCATGCTGTCCCATTTTTGTGAGTGTGTGTTGCGGCGTGGAATGACCTTGTCAAAATCGAAAGACATAATGTCCCTTCTAAAATGCGCTCTGATTGGACCAAAGGGGGTTCTATGTCACAGAACATTGCGGAGTGTCACCCACAGTTCATCCACAAAATGACCTTTGCCTTGTCACGCCTTCTCAAAATTCCGAACACACCTAGCTGTCAGTGTCTGTCTTGTTCAACAAGAACAGTCCAACAACGGAGACTGACTATGACGAATGCAATGAAACTGAAGTCCGCACTTTTCGCCACTCTTTTTGCTGGTGTTTCCAGCGTGGCAATGGCTCAAGCCGTTGAATTTGCTACAGTAGACACCGATGGCGATGGAATGCTTTCCATGGATGAAGTGAAAACTCTTTTGCCAGACCTCACAGATGATCAGCTGATTGTAGCGGATGCCAATGGTGATGGCATGTTGGATGACGCTGAATACCAAGTTCTCACAGGCGGCTAACTGCCAGCCTCTCTTTCCTTTTAGAAGCAAGCAGCGTTTTGTCTTAGCGGGCAAAGCGCTGTTTTCTATGCATCTTCTTCAATGAAGCCAAATGGGGAAATCCCCCTTCTGTGCTCGTCGACATCCAGCACTTTGGTCAGCGGCGGTGCCGCTCTCTGTCTGCAATCCACGCGGTCACACAATTGGCAATTGATGCCAATTGGTGTGAGGTTCGGCGTATCAAGGTTTTGCCCCTTGGCGTATACAAGCCGGTGCGCATAGCGCAATTCGCATCCAAGACCAATGGCAAGTTGCGGCTCTGGCTCTGAGAATGGCGTGATCGCGCGGCGCACTGTTCGCGCCAAGCTAAAATATTGAACACCGTCTGGCATTTCCACAATTTGGGTCAGGATTTTACCCGGCGCGCTAAAGGTGGAATGAACGTTCCACAACGGACATGTCCCGCCGAATTTGGAAAAATGGAATTTTCCTGATGAGAATCGCTTGGAGATATTCCCTGCATTGTCCAACCGAATGAAAAAGAATGGGATGCCACGAGCGGTTTGCCGCTGTAATGTTGTCAAACGGTGTGCGACCTGCTCGTAACTGGCTCCGAAGCGCTGACCCAATATATCAATATCATAGCCAAGAGTTTCAGCGGCATCCAGAAACCGAGAGTAAGGCATCATCAACGCACCGGCGAAATAGTTCGCGAAAGCAACACGAGCCAAGCGTTTTGTCACCGGGTCTTTGAGTGCAGCCCTTTCAACAAGGTCATCTATCGTTTTGCCAGCCTCGGTAAATGCCAGATGATAAGCGACTTGAAATGTGCGACCGGCAGTTTCCATAAGCTCCGATAACATCAGCCTTTTGCGATGCCGATCGAACCGGCGCAACTCCCCACGCATCACATCTTCAGGCATGACCCGCACATCAATGCTACGGACCTCCCGCAAATGTTTACGCATAGGTCCATAAATCTCATCATCATGTTGACGAAACTTCGCATATAAGTCTTCTGCCACCTGATCCAACTCTGGGTAATAGTTGTTAGCGCCCCGGATCATGTCGCGAATTTCGTCCATTGGATTCGACAAGTTCTGCGAACCTGTGTGAGCATGCCCTTCCCCGTGAATGCCCGCCGCAGCACCGGCCAAACGGTCGCCGGAAAGTTTGGCATTGCTGTAAGCATGATAAAGACGCAGAACCGCATCTGCGACACTTGGACTATGCTCTGTAAGGTCGCGAAGTTCCTGCTGCGGCACGGAACCAGCGGTGCCAGAAAATACTGGATCTGCAAAAATTTCACGGAGCTCACCCAGCGCCTGGTGCTCAGTATCCGAAGCAAGGGCGCGAATGTCTACATCATAGGTGCCAGCCAACTTTATCAAAAACTGCGCTGTCGCTGGGCGTTGACCGCGCTCGATCAAGTTCAAATAGCTTGGGGAAATATCTAACTCTTCAGCCATCCGAGCTTGTGTTAGCCCCAAATCTCGGCGAATACGCCGCAATCGAGGGCCTATAAAGAGCTTGTTCTCAACAGCAGACAATCTGAAGTTCCTTTTAAAACATCTGTGAAAACACAGAAAACGGTGCAGCGCAAAAAGTCCAGTAAAAACACTAATTAATTTACAAAAATTACAAAATTACAAAAATTACAAACCGGTATTTACAGCACAACATCATTCTCAAAGCAAAAATTCGATTATTTATTGTAATTAAATTTCAAAAATGAAATCAATAATGCAAGAAAACAACGAATGAGTGTTTCGATAGTAAGTTTTGAAAATATTTTGTGAACACATGTAATTTTTAGAACGCACTTCAAAAACAATCAATCAGTAAGTTTTTTGAACAGCCAAGGAAATATTTTTTTTGCGGCGCAGCATTAACACCAAGACCGACTTGTAAAGTCGGCACCTCGAATTAAGGAACCAAACACATGGCAAACGAAACAATCAACGATCTGGTCCCAAATACAGCAGAGGATCGCTTCCAGTACATCGAACGTCCTTATAGCGCCGAGGATGTGGCAAAACTGCGCGGTTCAGTGAATATTGAGTACACGCTTGCTGACAAAGGTGCGCGGAAACTTTGGGATCTTTTGAAATCAGAAGATTACGTCAATGCACTTGGCGCAATGTCAGGCAACCAAGCCATGCAAATGGCGCGTGCAGGATTGAAAGCTATCTACCTGTCCGGTTGGCAAGTGGCTGCAGACGCAAATGTTGCCGGTGCAATGTATCCCGACCAAAGCCTCTACCCTGCCAATTCAGGACCGGAACTTGCTCGCAAGATCAACCGCACGCTTCAGCGCGCTGATCAGATTGAACACAGTGAAGGTGGCGTAGAGCGTGATTGGTTTGTACCAATTGTAGCTGATGCTGAAGCTGGCTTTGGCGGACCATTGAACTGCTTTGAGATCATGAAGGCTTACATTGAAGCAGGAGCGGCTGGCGTTCACTTTGAAGACCAATTGGCTTCTGAAAAGAAATGTGGCCACCTAGGTGGTAAAGTTTTGATCCCGACACAGGCTCATATCCGTAACCTTAACGCAGCACGGCTTGCGGCTGATACTTGCGGTGTCTCTACCCTTGTTGTTGCACGCACTGACGCGGAATCCGCCAAACTCATCACATCAGATGTCGATGAGCGTGATCACGAATTCCTAACCGGCGAGCGCACACCGGAAGGCTTCTTCCGCCTGAAAGATGGTACGGGTGTTGATCACTGCATCAAACGTGGCCTTGCATTTGCAAAACATGCTGATTTGATCTGGTGGGAAACGTCCAAGCCAAATCTGGACGATGCACGCCGCTTTGCTGAAGCTATCCAGAAAGAATTCCCTGGCAAAATGATGGCCTACAACTGCTCACCATCATTCAATTGGGAAGCAAATCTGGATAAGGAAACTATTGCAATTTACCAACGGGAGCTGGGCGCGATGGGCTACAAGTTCCAGTTTGTTACCCTTGCCGGGTTCCATCAGTTGAACCACGGCATGTTCGAATTGGCGCGAGGCTACAAAGATCGCGGCATGGCTGCATACTCTGAACTTCAACAAGCAGAGTTTGCATCTGAAGCAGATGGCTACACGGCAACACGTCACCAACGCGAAGTTGGCACCGGATATTTTGATGCAGTCAGCGTCGCAATTGCTGGTGGTCAGTCATCCACCACCGCGATGGGCGAATCTACAGAAACTGCTCAATTTACAAAAGCAGCCTAAACTCTAACCAACTGCGTCGGACATCAATCCCGATAGCCCGACGCCCATCAAACTAGGAGGAAATTGAAATGCAGAACGGACGTTTTTGGATTGTCGGAGGCGAATTTACCTCCACTGATTTTAACCAGGTTATTGAAGGCACCCAACAAGTTGTCGGCCCAATGGAATGCCGTAAAAAGGCAGAAAAGCTATGGCGCAACATGTCTGAGCAAGATCGCTCACACTGCAATGTTCGCTACTCAATTGTAAGCGAACCGGCCTTCGCATAAATCCAAATCAAGATTTACAACACTACCTGACCCTTCCAACTTAGTTGGAAGGGTTTTTCTTTGTCCGGTTTTAAGTGTTTGAGCTGGCCTTTTTGCTAGTTGTACGAACAATTCCCAACATTAGCGGGGCAAGGAACGTAAGTATCAAGAGGCGCATAACATGGTGAGCTGCAACGAATGCAGGATCGGCGTTCATGGAAACGGCCATTGCAGCCATGGTTTCCACACCTCCGGGCGCAAAAGCGATAAGAAGCTGGCTCATCGGCGCATCAATAAATAATGAAACCAACCAAGCCGCGAGAGCTGATAATCCGAACGCAACCAACGTTACACATGTGCCTGCAACAAAGGCGCGCTTTAGCATTGCTATGGTCACACCTGAAAACCTCGTTCCAATAAGTGCACCCATTATGATAAATGCAGGCGTCCCAACATAAGGAGCGACAGTGCCGTCAATTGTTCCAGTTATATGACTGCCTGTGGACCATAAAAGACCAGCAATGAGATAAGCTGCCGGAAGCTTAAATCTTTCCAGAATAAAGCCAATTATGAATGAAACCGCCATGCTAGCGATAAAAGCCGGTATTGACATGGTCGCAACGGTTCCACTGACTGCACTTGCATCTATTCCAATAAACACCACCGCAAACGGAACCAATATCGTCAACGCAAGTAAGCGAATACTCTGAACAATTCCAATAGTCGCAAGATCCCCTTTGGTCTCTGCTGAAAGGCCCAGGACATAGCTCAAATGACCGGGCACAACCGCTAGCAAAGCTGTCATAGGATCGTAGTGCCATTTGCTCACCAGCATCCATTTGCCAATGAGAATGATAAGCAACATCGCAACTGCCAATATGACAAAACTAAAGGGCCATTGGCGCGCGCTGCTTACTACTTCGGGCGTAACACCCGCTCCCATTGAAAGGCCGATGATAATGAAACATAAATTGCGCAGCCAAACTGGAACGAGAACAGGTAAGCCGAGTAAGGCTGATAGCGCGACAGCCAAAGCGGGGCCGACCAGAAATGGTGCGGGCGCGCCAGATGCATAAGCTAACCCTGCTCCAAATGATGCAATTACAAGCGTAAGTACAACTGGTGCGGATTTATTTTGCAACAATAGCGCAACTGAGGGAGGAAATTCAGATGCCATGGGGCCTTTTTGTCATGCCAAATTATGATTGGCAAGCCATTGAAGCCTATCCGAAATTTGCCCAAACATGTTGGGCGCTTCCGTATGAATAAACCTGTCAGTGGTACCCATTTAGGCTAATGATATAGCATACCGCCTCTTGTAAATGAGTAATACGCAGCTAGTTTCCTGTTTCGGCTTGAATCACCTCAAAACCTTCAAACTTGGGCGGCTCTAGATAGAGGGGCTTTTTGTCACCAACATTTCGATGGGCTGCACGAAACGCCTCACTTTTCGTCCACATAACAAATGCATCATATGTGTCCCACGTCGAGTGAGACACATAAAGCGAATGATCACTCGAGCGTTCCCCTTTCAACATCATGAAAGAGGTAAAACCAGGCACAGTGCTCAACTTGCTTTCACGGTTGAGCCAAACATCTTCAAAATCTTGCTCTGAGCCCAGAGCAACCTTGAACCGATTCATGGCAATGTAGCCAGACATCAAAATTTATACCGTTCTGAAGCGGGCAATTGCACTGCGTTCAATGGCAGCGACGGTCAATCGATCTAAATTCAGACGATTGCGTATCATTTGAAGTAGCCGAACTTCTTCGCGTTCCAATTTTCCATCCGCAGC
>JBGCFS010000047.1:0-4659 GCA_045107035.1 Hyphomicrobiales bacterium | reverse complement strand
GCTTGAAATTGTTTTCAAGCATATGCCCGTTGGAACGGATATTATCGCAACATAAGATGTTAACTGGATTGCCTGTTTCCTGAAAACGCTGCTTAAGCCCAAGCGTTAAAAACGCATAGATTGACGCTGTTTTCGAGCCCGAGATTTCATCTTGGATCAGCGGGTCATTTGTATTTAATGAGAAGTCATCATTTAGATAATAACCGCTCTCAGTCACAGTGATTGTGATCATGTGCACATTGGGATTGGCAATCGCACTTTCCGCAGCATTTGCATCAAGTGACCAATCTAAAAATTTGCAATGCGAACGCACAAGACGCAGTTCTTTATCACCCTCGGGTGAGGTGGTTTTTAAAATATAACCATTTTCCACTTGTGAGGAGTTTGCAAAAGCAGAGGATTCCCCAGCTCTTAAATTGATGGCTGTAATACCCCAATTTAGATCGCCAGTTTGATCCATATAATCATCAAGATAAACAGCTTGGTGAGCACGATGGAACGCACCGTAGCCGATATGCACAACGCCTAACGAACAATCAGAACGATCATAACGTGTTGCAAAGAGTTCGGGTTTTGACTGGTGTATCGTGGCTAAAGTCATGAGCTTGCCTTCTGCTTTGGTGCCAACTCATTCAAAGCAATGTCGCGATACTCAGATGGCGTCATGTCTTTCATTTTTAGGAACTGTCTGTTGAAATTAGCCAGGTTCTGAAAGCCCACTGAGAAGCAAATTGCAGAGACCTGGTCATCGGTTGAATAAAGCATGGAACAGGCTTGGCTAATCCGAATGCGATTAACAAATTCTACGAATTTATTGCCTGTAAAACGTTGAAAGTTTCTTGAAAATGCTGCGGGGCTCATCCCAGCCATATTCGCTGCCATGTCGATGGAAATATCTTCCGAATAATGCTCGGAAATATAATCAACGACCTCAGCAATACGTGCCTGTTTGGAATTGCCCTCAGGTTGGATCATACCAGCAACAGATAGCGCCCGTTTCTCTGCATGTTCGTTAACCCGCACCAAAAAGCGAAGGAATGCCACAATACGCTCAGCACCTTTGGTCGATCTGATACGTTCAAGATGACCTTTGGCGAAAGTTGGATTAAACCCTGTAAATTCAATCCCGGATTTAGACATCTCAAACATCGCATCCATCTCGCGGAATTCGGGGAATGCCACTGCGAGCTGATCGATACTTTCCTGGCTGAACTGCACCAACATATCACGGATCTCAACAGGCTGTGGATCTGCTACTTCATCGGTGATCCAGTTGTGCGGAAGATGAGGTCCTGTCAGAAATAGTGATCCTGGCGAAAACTCACCGATATAATCACCCACAAAAGCTTTGCCGCGTGTTGCGACAACAAGGTGCAGCTCATATTCAGGGTGACTGTGCCAACGGCACAGATCTGTCGGCCAACCATGCTCAAGATAGCGGATGGTCTCGGTGGCGCGATCAACATATTCAAATTCTGGTAGAATAATCGACATCGGTTACCTCAACACATTCCCACCATCAACGCTTATGGTTTGCGCTGTGATGTATTGCGATTGATCTGAGGCTAGAAAAACAGCGGTGCGAGCAACATCTTCAGGCGATCCCATATAGCCTAAAGGAACTTCTTCGCCCACTTCGCGTTTTTTCTGTCCGATTTCTTTGTTTTCAAATTTTGCGAAAAGCGCATCGACGTCTTTCCACATAGGCGTGTCGATAACACCGGGAGAGATGGCATTAACACGGATTTTATAAGGTGCAAGCGCCAAAGCAGCAGATTGGGTATAGCTGATGATCGCAGCTTTTGTTGCACAATAATGCGCAACGAGTGCCTCACCCCTGTGCCCAGCTTGGCTGGCAAGGTTAATAACAGAGCCTTGCTTGCCTTCTTTGACCATAGATTGCGCAGCTGACTGCATCACCGCATAAGCGGCACGTACATTAACACCAAACAAACGATCATATTGCGCAAGGTCAGCTTCTAGAACCGAACCCATGTCAAATATTGCAGCATTGTTGAAAATGACATCGGGCTTCATGTCAGCAATCCAAGACTTGCATTCTTCAAGTCCCTGATTACTTAACAGATTTAGGCCGCGATGTTCGCTCTGACAATTGCCTTCGAATTGATCGCCAAGATCAGTCGTAAAGACTTGCGCCCCAAGTGCCGCAAAGTGCTCAGCAGCTGACGCGCCGATCCCTCCGTTGGCACCGGTAACAAAACATCTCTTTCCAGATAAGTCTGTTGGGGCAGGGTTAAAAGTCATTTTACGGCACCGAAAGTTAGACCTTGTACGAGTTGCTTCTGACAGAACCAACCAAGGACCACGATAGGACCAACGGCTGCCATAGACACCGCAGATAGTCTTCCAAAGAACAAGCCCTCCGGTGCGCGGTTACCTTCGATAAGCTTAGACAAAGTCGCAGCATCAGTCGTTGTCAAACGCACAGTCCAGTATGCTTCGTTCCAGGCAAAGATAAAGCATAGGAGAGCTGTTGAGGCCAAACCACCCCAAGCGAGAGGTAGAAGAATATCTTTGATCTCACCCCAAGTGTTAACCCCATCCATTTTACCAGCTTCGATGATCTCTTTTGGGATCTCTTTGAAGTAAGTAAATAGCATCCAGATCACGATAGGTAAGTTAATCAAGCTTAGAACAATGATGATGAGGAAATGAGTATCGAACACACCCAAGAAATTTTTGGTCAAAAATGTCATTGGGTAGAGCACAGCCGCAGCAGGCAACATCTTTGTTGAAAGCATCCACATCAAGATGTCTTTCGTGTGCCGGCTTGGATTAAACGCCATTGCATAAGCAGCAGGTACACCAACAAACAATGTAAATGCAGTCGCAAACGTTGTTGTGATAACCGAGTTCACCGCAAAGCGCCAGTAATCGTAGTTTTCCGCCATGTTTAGATAGTTATCTAGAGTGGGCGTGAAGAAGAATAAAAATTCAGGCTTTACCGCGTCAGCATCAGTTTTGAAACTGGTGAACGCTAGCCAGAAAATTGGGAAAAAGAAAATAAGTCCAACAACCCAGGCCATAGTAGGCCTTGCGATGCTACCAAATTTAGATTTTTGAGAAACAATAGCCATATCCGTCACCTAATCCATTAAGCTCTTGCCGATCATGCGCAGCAAGAAAAACGCAACGATATTGGCGAGGATGACTGCAAAGATACCTGCAGCACTCGCAGCCCCAATATTATTAGAAGCAAACTCACCGATAAGATAAGGCAAGTTCTTATTACCGTTCCCTCGGCTCACGATTTCAATTTCCGCATATAGTGATAGGTGGAAAATTGATTGGATCATAATCACGATCGCAATTGGTCGAGCCAAGTGAGGGATTGTTAAATTCCGGAATTGCGACCAGGCATTTGCACCATCAAGCACAGCGGCTTCTTTCTGTTGCTGATCTTCAGACTGTAAAGACGTCATAAAGATAAGCACAGCAAATGGTGTCCACTGCCACGTTACCATGATGATAACAGCATAAGCGGAGGTCTGTGTTGCGCGGAATGATATCGGTTCAATCTCAGGCCATAGGGCAAAGAAGCTACCAAGCAGTGGTACATCCTTCAAACCGACAATAAGATCGTTAATACCTGCAACTGCCAAACCGTTGAGGCCAAGCACAGGGTCAAGGATCATGTTGATCCATAAAACAGCGTTCACCGCTGGCATCACGAAAAATGGTGAGATCAATAGAACACGAACAATACCGCGGCCTGGGAATGATTTGTTGATCAAAACAGCAATCGCAAGACCAAATGTCACGGTCAATACGAGAATGGACCCAACAATAAAGAGGCTGTTAGACACCGCAAACCAGAAGTCTTTGGCACTGAACAATACATATTCGTAGTTACCAAGGCCACGCCAGTTGCTAATACTTGGCGTTGTCCACTCTGGTCTACGGCTGCTATTTAGAACATAGCGAATGAATGAGAAATAAAGGGTCATGGAGAGCGGAACAAGCATCCAGACCAATAATAGCAATACAGCGGGTGTTTGCAGTAATCGTGGGAGCGTTCTTTTAGTCGACATCGTTCTCATACCCCTATTGGGAGCGTTAGCTCCTCATCGAAAATCGGATTTTAGTTGATGGTGGATCCAACTCGGCATCACGATATTGCGCGTGCCAGCCCATAGAAACAATAAATCGTAATTACAAAAAATAGTCGCTAAGGCGGAAGATCCGGCAGCTATTGCCACCGGATCTCACAGTAAGTTAGCTAAAGCTTAGTAGTAGCCAGCTTCTGACATGATCGCATCAGCAGCTTTTTGGGCAGCAGCTAGAGCGTCATCTACAGATTTAGCACCTGAAAGAGCCGCAGCCATTTCTTGTGCAACAGCAGAACCAACTTCTGGGAACTCAGGAATAGCAGCGAACTGAACACCAACGTATGGCTTCAAGTCTGTAGCTTCCGGAGCAGCTGATTCAATCGCAGCCATTTCAGCAGCAGCGAACTTCGCAACAGCCTGGAATTCAGGGTATGCGTATGTTGATGCGCGTGTACCTGTTGGTACTTTGCCCCAACCGAAGTCTGGGTGATCAGCAACAGCTTTGATGTATTCTTTTGAAGTTGACCATTCGATGAATTTCTTAGCTTCATCTGAGTTTGGTGAACCTGCAGGAACAGCCATAGCCCAT
>JBGCFS010000046.1:0-7200 GCA_045107035.1 Hyphomicrobiales bacterium | reverse complement strand
AGATACTGAAAACTACGCCTATGAAGCCAAAGTGGAAATAAGCGAGGCACTAGGTGAAGTGACCCAAGTTTACTTTGAGAAATCAGCGCCAAACAACAATCCAGTAATAGCAAAACTGCCCGGTATCCATCGTGATGTACGGGGCAAACTATTGCGCATGACAGCTGATCCGAGCAAGTTGCACTTATTCAGTAACGGAAAATCATTACTGTATCGGTAGTAGTGGATATGGCATTTGAGATGAGTACGAAAAATGTTTGCGTCTCATAAGGCTGCCAATGGCCTAAACATCCAGGTTCATTCCTACCACTGTCCGCATGAGTAGGCTTACCAATTCTGGTTGTCGTGATGTTTCCGTTTTTCGGAAAATTGACCTGAGTTGCGTCCTTGAGGTGTTTACGCTGATGTTTCGTTCTGCTGAATAGTCACCCAGGCTTATGCCCTTGGTCAGTTCTAACGCCAGTTTGGCTTCTGATGCTGTGAGGCCATAAGACGAACTGAAAAGATCAACCGTTGTATTTTTCTTGAGGTTTGGTTCAAAAATCAGAACGGCAACATTTGCGTTGTATTGCATTTTTTTATTTGCAGGCGTCAGCGGAACCAACATCACGCTGTATGGTTTTTTTTCTGATATCCGCTGTACTCTAACAATGCCACCAGTTTGCGAACGTGCAGGAATGGAATCAGAAAAAACATTTTTCAAAAGGTTGTTGAAAGTATGATTGGCTTTACGATCAACGATCGTGAGGCCGTTTTTCCCGAATTGAAGTCCATCTTTGTCGTCGCAAATAGTTTGCGCCAAACGATTGATGAAAAGCGGTGTTGTTTCGCCCCCATACAAAATGAGACCGAAGTCCACCAGATCAAGTGCGCTGTTCGCCCTCAAAACAGATTGTTCGAGAAAATCTAGGCGTTTTTGCATACTGACAGCGCGTGTAATATGTTTGTTCAGAACGGCAATTTTCGCAAGCAGATCATAGCCAATTTCATCTTGTCCTGGGTGCCTGACAAACCAGGACGACAGGCCGTCATACATGTCATTGCGCAGAATACTGACGCCTTCGGAGTGAAATCCCCAGGGCTCAATGATTTGATGGTATGCTGGTGTCAGGAAGTGTTCCTCATCGCTTATCAAACTGCGGCGCAGTATAGGCACGAGTTCGGGGATTGACATAAAATGCCTGAAAAACTCATGCGATTCCACTTCAAGTTTTGCAGCAACTAGAGCGTCGATTGCATCGTCCGGAAAATTGCAGAATGCGAGGGGTCTCTCCCCATTTAGAAGTGGCCATTTTTTTGAAAGTAGAAATCCGGTTTCGTTTGTCGCTTGGCTCAGAGATTTCGTCGCGCGGTCATATTGAAAATCATCACCAACACAATCATAGAATGTATCGATTGCTGAAAGCATAGTGTCATGCAATTGGCGCCCCTCCAAATTTGCATAGAACATTTCTATTCGCGCATGTTTCATCAAACTTGGCTGAATTTGCGCATGCGTTGCTTATTGCAATAAAAATTGCGCGATGAAATCATCTATTTGAATGATGTCCTCAACCTCAATCTGGAATACCTGCTCCAAATAGAGGGGTGCTCAATTATACGTTGATTTGCGTGTTTACTAAAAAGCACTCGTTAGATTTACGTTGGAGCAAATGGAGACTTCCATGTTACTTGTGAATAATACGCCTAAATTGCTTGCTGCAGCTGCTGTCACACTTCTTCTAAGTGGTGGTGCATTTGGAATGAACTTTTTGGAAGAGTGCAAATCACGCTCAGCTGGTAGCTTTCTAACCGAGGTGCCAGCACAGTGCCTGTTTCACCCATCAAGCCGAACTTATGTATACAAGGGAATCGATTGCTTCAGTTGCAAGCGTCTTAGTATCATAAGTAAAGGTCAGAACATCAGAGGTAATTCAGGCGGCGGTGGATCTGATACTCCAGGCACTACCGGCGGAGGAACTCCTAGTGGAGGTGGCTCACCGCTAAGTGGAACAGATCCATAGAATGACCGATGTGCTTTGACTATTCATTGCAAGAGACAGGCACGGTGAGCACTGTCAGATATGTTGGAGGCATTCCGAGCTTAAGTAGCAATATGTCTCCAACTTTTGACTAGCCAGAATCAGACCTGATCATCATTTGACCTCTCGACTGAAATTGCCATGTTTTGTAGCATGCACGCATGTTAGATTTTCAAATCTGTGAAGATGCAAGATACAGCCGCGATGCTGCTTTTGACGGGCAGTTTTTTACTGCTGTCAAAACCACCAAGATTTACTGCAGACCAGTGTGTCCGGTAAAACAACCCTTATCAAAGAATGTAGTATATTATCCAAGCGCCCCAGCCGCTGAACGCGCGGGATACAGACCATGCTTGAGGTGCAGGCCTGAAACTGCACCATTTTGTCCAGCTTGGAATGGGACGAAAACAACCGTAGAAAGGGCCCTCAAACTCATCAAGGAAGGCCATTTAGACAATTCAAGTGTGGAGCATCTTGCAGATCGACTTGGTGTTGGATCCCGGCAACTGTCGAGATTATTTAGACGTCATATTGGTGCAAGCCCTACTCAAGCTGCTAAAACCATAAGGTTGCAGAAAGCAAAATGTCTTTTGACCGATACAGAATTGCCAATGGTTGAAGTAGCAAGGAAATCGGGGTTCAAAAGCTTGCGTCGATTCAATGCCGCATTTCTGGAATTGTATGATCGCTCGCCTTCACAGATAAAAAAATCGCCACAATGCGGGCAGGTCTAGGCCTAATCGGAGAATCTGCATGACAAATTTGCCGCTGGCTTACGGCTACTTTAACAGTCCTGTTGGAAATTTACTCGTTGCGGGTGATGGTGAAGAATTGCATCTCATTAGTTTTCCGAATGGAAGTGGTGCGACGCACCCAAAGGAAAACTGGCGCAAGGATGAATCCGTATTCGATGCTGTTTTTACACAGCTTGCGGCCTATTTTGCTGGTGAGTTGATACAATTTGATTTGCCACTGCGACTAAAGGGGACTGATTTTCAGAACAAAGTTTGGACGACTTTGCTTGAAATACCGTTTGGACGGACTTGGTCTTATGGTCAATTGGCCAGCTGTATTAAAAAACCTAATGCCAGCAGAGCGGTCGGCGCTGCAAATGGTGCAAATCCGATACCAATTATTATACCCTGTCATCGTGTGATCGGTGCTGATAATTCTTTGACAGGCTTCGGTGGAGGAATTGAAACTAAAGAGTTTTTGCTGAAGCATGAGGGTATTATTGAGACTCAGCCGAGTCTTTTTTGAGACTATATTTTTTAGTAGCCGGCAAATAAAATCAGTGCACGAAAGAGCATTCTAAAAGAACCAAAATTTACGGTTGACGACGACGAAAGGATAATGTGTCATTGTGTACGTTTGTATGTATTGCTTACGGATTAAAATGGGAAAATCATTATGAAAAAGATTCTACTTGGAACATTGCTGGCCCTGTCAGCGGGAGGCCTTATCACACAGGCTTCAGCCGAAAAGTTCGTAACTATCGGTACTGGTGGTCAAACAGGTGTTTATTATCAAGTCGGTGGTTCAATCTGCCGACTGGTAAATCGCGGAACAGCGGACCATGACATTAAATGCACGCACACTACCGGTGGCTCCGTAGCAAATATCAATGGTATTCGTGCCGGTGATCTGGATCTTGGTGTTGCTCAGTCTGATTGGCAATACCATGCCTATAACGGAACTGCGCCGGACAAGTTTCCTGACGGAAAATTTGAAGCACTACGTGCAGTATTCTCAGTTCATCCTGAGCCATTTACTGTTGTAGCGCGTGCCGATTCCGGCATCAACAGCTTTGAAGACCTTGTTGGCAAACGCGTTAACATCGGTAACCCTGGTTCTGGCGCACGTGCAACTTTTGAAGTTGTGATGAAGGAAATGGGCTGGACAAATGATAGCTTTGCTCTTGCTGCGGAATTGAAGTCTTCTGAACAAGCTGCAGCTCTTTGTGATAACAAAGTGGATGCTATTGTTTTCACTGTTGGTCACCCAGCAGGTACCATCAAAGAAGCGACCACGTCGTGTGAGTCAAAACTGATTAATGTCAATAGTGACAAGATCAAAGCTTTGGCCGCTAGTGCAGACTTCTATGCAATGGCAAAAATTCCTGGTGGTATGTACACAGGAACTGACGAAGATATTGAAACATTTGGTGTAGGTGCCACTTTCGTTGCATCTTCGAATACCCCAGATGATGTGGTTTATGAAATCACCAAAGCGGTGTTTGAAAACTTCCGTCGTTTCAAGAAAATGCACCCCGCATTTGAAAACCTTGAAGAAGCGATGATGATCAAAAACAACCTGTCTGCCCCTATTCATGACGGTGCTGCCAAGTACTACAAAGAAAAAGGCTGGATGTAATTTATATCTAGTTGAAAAGTGGTGCGGACATAAAGTTCGCGCCACTTCTGCTTAATGGATTTGATTGATTGTGGTCGGGACAACCACCGATCAAAGGGATATCATTCTCAGGAAGCTAACGATCTACACACGGGCGATGCCTCCGACCGGAGGCGGGTAGGGAGCATGCGATGACCGCTGAACAAACCACAAAACTAAGTGATCAAGAACTTGAAGATCTGGTTGCCTCCACCGATACAGGTGGGCGTTCACCCTCGAACCACCAAATCGCTCTACTGATTGCAGGTACTGCGCTTTTATGGTCAATTTTTCAGGTTTGGATCGCGTCACCGCTGCCATACACGCTTGGATTTGGCGTGTTTTCGAGCCGGGAAGCGCGGCCAATACATTTGGCCTTTGCGATTTTCCTGGCTTATCTCGTATTTCCTGCATTCAAATCATCACCGCGCCGCCATATCCCAACAATAGACTGGGCGTTGGCGATAGCTGGAGCCCTATGTGCACTCTATCTATTCTTATTTGATACAAGCCTGATCAAATCATTGACTGGGTCCCAGCTGTCAGATCGACCAAATAATCCCAACACGTTGGATGTTTTGATTGCAGTTGCCGGCATTTTGTTTCTGTTGGAAGCAACGCGTCGCGCACTTGGCCCGCCCTTGATGGTGGTTGCGGCCATTTTCCTCGGCTACACATTCCTTGGGCCTTATGCACCGGGTTTTCTGGCCTGGAAAGGCGCAAGCTTTAACGCTGTTGCCTATCACCAGTGGCTGTCCACTGAAGGTGTCTTCGGTATTGCATTGGGCGTGTCCACCGATCTGGTGTTCTTGTTTGTGCTGTTTGGTGCTCTTTTGGACAAAGCGGGTGCCGGTAATTACTTTATTAAAGTTGCTTTCTCTTTGATGGGGCATTTTAGCGGTGGCCCAGCGAAGGCAGCAGTCGTTGCCTCAGGTATGACTGGCCTCATTTCAGGTTCATCCATTGCGAACGTGGTGACCACGGGTACGTTTACAATTCCAATGATGCGCCGTGTTGGTTTCTCTGCTGAAAAAGCGGGTGCTGTTGAAGTGGCCTCCTCGGTAAACGGTCAAATTATGCCGCCTGTGATGGGCGCCGCAGCATTCCTGATGGTTGAATACATTGGAATTTCGTATTTTGAGGTCGTGAAACACGCCTTCGTTCCAGCCATTATCTCCTACATTGCGCTTGTATACATCGTACATTTGGAAGCCGCTAAACTAGGCATGGCCGGCTTGCCACGGGCAACAAAACCAAAGCCGCTCAAATGGGGTCTTATTTCCTTTGGTGTCACAATTGCTGTCGTTATGGCGCTGGCCAGTGCAGTTTACTACCTATTTGAAGTATTTCAGGCGCTTGGATCAGCTGGTCCACGTCTTCTAGCCGCAGCAATTGCTTTGGCTGTTGTTATTGCTGCCTTGCAGTTTTTAAAATCTCGTGGCGAAGATATCGCGACAAAGTTTTTCTCTATTGGTGCCATGGTGCTGGGTGTCGGCGTCGTAGCAGCCTTTACCGTATTCTATCTTGTCGAGATTATCGGCGAGTTGGCTGGAGACAACACACCTTGGGTAATTGGTGCGCTGCTTATAGCTGCCTACGTGGTTCTGGTGCGGTTTTGCTCTGCCTACCCAGAGCTAGAGCTAGATGACCCGAACGAGCCCGTTGTGCGACTGCCAGCACCTGGACCAACCATTAAATCAGGTCTGCACTTTCTGCTTCCAGTGGGCGTGTTGATTTGGTGTTTGATGGTTATTCGCCTTTCACCGTCTTTATCTGCATTTTGGGCAACGATGCTTATGATGTTTATCTTGCTCACACAGCGTCCATTGTTTGCTTCATTTCGTGGAGACAATGCAAATGGAGCTTGGGCGAGGGGCTTCAATGAACTCATTGACGGCATGATAACTGGCGCCCGAAATATGATTGGTATCGGTATTGCTACAGCAGCTGCCGGAATCATTGTTGGCGCAGTATCTCAAACAGGCGTTGGTGCTGTTCTGGCTGCGTTGGTTGAATTCCTCAGCCAAGGTCAAATCATGTTGATCCTCATATTCACAGCTATCTTAAGCCTCATCCTTGGGATGGGCCTACCAACGACTGCCAACTACATAGTCGTGTCGTCGCTTTTGGCTCCAGTGATTGTTGCTCTAGGTCAACAAAACGGACTTATTGTGCCGTTAATAGCTGTTCATCTATTCGTCTTTTACTTCGGGATCATGGCGGACGTAACACCCCCGGTGGGACTTGCCTCGTTCGCTGCCGCCGCGGTATCGGGTGGCGACCCTATACGCACCGGTTTCATAGCATTCTTCTATTCGCTGCGTACCGCGTTGCTTCCATTCCTTTTCATTTTCAATACTGATATTCTTTTGATTGATGTGACAGCGCTTCAAGGTGTGTTTGTATTCATAGTAGCGACGGCGGCCATACTTGTGTTTACCGCCGGTACACAGGGGTATTTTATTGCGAAATCCCGCATTTGGGAATCTTTTGCGCTGATATTGATCGCCTTCACATTGTTCCGTCCAGGGTTCTGGATGGATATGATTTCACCGCCATATACGGAAACCGATCCTGCCAGTATTGTCGAATCCATTGGATCGGTGGCACCTGGTTCGGAGATTCGGACTTTGGTCAATGGCCTTGATGATGTCGGTGATCCTGTATCATTGACGATGATTATCAAAGTGGGCGATGAACCGACTGGTGAAGAACGGTTGGAGGCCTATGGTCTCGAAATCTTTGAACAAGATGGAAAAATCATTGTCGATGGTGCAACCTTCGATTC
>JBGCFS010000045.1:0-4790 GCA_045107035.1 Hyphomicrobiales bacterium | reverse complement strand
GTGGCGAGTTCCGCTTATTCACATATGGACACAGATGCCCCATACCCAAACCCATATTAGATAGGTTTGGACTGTGCTCTCATCGATCAACATTTGTCTTGCAAAATCTGCCGCCCGCTTCCGTTTTCATAATCAAGAGGTGTTGAAAATGTCGGTTCGTCCTATGCTTTGCTTTCATTGATAGTAGCAGCAACATGACAAACCAGTTTGACATCAAATTAGTGGAACCTACATTTTACAATAACTTCTTCATTTGGCACATTTTAGCCAGTCAGAACTTAGTATCAAACTTCCACTTTCAAGTTAAAAGCAGATTACGCGAGGTAACTATAAAGCAGAACTACCACTTTTACATCACAAGCATTCATGCTGGTTAGCTTGAGAGTATTCTGTCTTTGGCCGAGGCTGTGTGAAAACGTAAAACTCGGCGCGACAATTAGAATGAGTTTTCAAAACTAGATAACACCATGGGTACTCGCGATACATTTGTTTTGCAGAGAGTTAAACAATGGAATCATGTTCTATGACGTTTTCCTAAATTGACGTTTTCACACAGCCTCGGCCCAAAGAAGACATTTCAATGTTGCTGGAGATAGTTTGAAATGACAATCGAAACTGCAGCTTTTACAATGTTAGCTTCAGCTATTCGATTCGAAAAAGCTATCAAGTAAACTCTAGGAATCAATGAGCATGAGTTCTGTTGCAGTTTTAAGCGAGGTAAGCAGTCTTGCTAAATGTGCCTCATCTTCTGATGAGAATTTAAAACTGGCGGCGGCTTTGAGGAAGAAATCAGCATAGTCCTTTGATGTCATGCCCCGCGCAGCGAATTTTGCCTCATAGGGTACAAAAAGCTCTTCAAGCAGCTCGGTTTTGCGGTTGTCGGCATATTTGAGCGTTTCAGGCCCAAGACTTTCGGGTCCTTTTAGCAATTCTTCAGCGTCAGGCATTTTTTGCACCGCACGATAATATGCAAGAATCAGCAGCTCATAGAATGTATCGATTTTCTCAGATAGAGTGTCTTGAGCTTCCCACGCAGCGCGAATTTCCAAAATGGTTTTATCGGTCAGAAACAGCATGGCCGCAGACATAACCTCTTCTTTGCTTTTGTAGCTCGCATAAAGAGTCTGCCGCGAAATGCCTGCTTGATCAGCAATATCGCCCATGGTTGTCTTTTTAAATCCATAGCGGGAGAAAACTTCTACCGCCCGGGTCAAAATATTAATTTGCTTATCGTTCATATTTTTTTCTAACTTACAACTTGACATTTTTCGACGAATTGTCAATGTATGTACAAATTGACAACTGTTGACGAACTGTCAATACAAAATCTAGTTTCCTGCGTTTCAAATCCGCGCCGTATTTGGGTACTTATATCTTACAATTTGCTTCTGGAGGCAAGCTGATGAAAATCAAAGTGAATGGAGAAACCCATAATGTAGATGTCGAGCCGGACATGCCGCTATTGTGGGTATTACGCGATGAGCTTGATATCAAAGGGCCAAAATTTGGTTGCGGCATTGCCCAATGTGGCGCTTGCACTGTGCATGTGGATGGTTCGGCTGTGCGCTCTTGCCAGTTGCGCGCGGGCGATCTCGATGGTGATATTACCACGATTGAAGGGCTTGGAACACCTGACGCATTGCACATCGTGCAAGAGGCGTGGATTAAGCATCAGGTCGCGCAATGCGGTTATTGTCAGGCAGGGCAAATCATGCAGGCGGCGTCATTTCTCGATATCAATGATGATCCGAGCGATGATGAGATTGACGCTGTGATGAGCGCAAACCTTTGCCGCTGCGGCACTTATCCTCGCATTCGAGCCGCCATTAAAAGCGCAGCTCAGAAAATCAGGGAGGCTTGATCATGGGACGTGTAGCAAAAATCGCCAGACGGACTTTTTTATTCGGCTCAGTTGCCATTGCCGGCGGTGTGGCCTTTGGCGCCTATATGGTCTCTCGCGATCCAGAAAACCCGCTCGCCACTGACCTGCCGGAAGGTTCAGCAACTTTTAATCCGTGGGTGATGATAGACAGCGAAAAGATCACGCTGATCACGCCCCATGGCGACAAAGGTCAGGGTGTTTTATCCTCGCAAGCCGCACTGATTGCTGAAGAGCTGGATGTCGAGTTCGGCCAATTTGAAACATCCTTTGGCAAGCCAAGCCCTGCCTATTGGAACACGGCTTTTGCCGATGAAGGCGTGCCATTTAAGGCAACGGATGAAAGCTTTACCGCCGAAACCGTGCGTTCGGTCATGGGTAGTCTGGTCAAGCTGATGGGCTTTCAAGGCACAGGTGGTTCGACTTCAATGCCTGATAGTTTTGACAAATTGCGCAAAGCAGGTGCCATCGCACGTGAAACGCTGAAGGCCGCGGCCTCTCAACAAACAGGCATTCCCGTTGCACAACTTAAAACCGCGAAGGCTGCTGTGCAATTACCCGGCGGTAGGGAAATTAGATATACTGAACTTGCAGGCCTTGCTGCCAGCATTGAGCCCATCAGCGATGTGACCCTTCGTAAGCCAAGCGAATGGCGTTTGATTGGTAAACCCATGGAGCGGCTTGACATGGTGGGCAAATCCACCGGAACGCTTCCTTTTGGTATTGATGTATCTGTCGAGGGTATGGTCTATGCCACAACATGTGTGAACCCTAAAAAGGGTGGCGTGCTGAAAGGTTATGACGCAAGCAAAGCGAAATCCATGCGCGGCGTGAAGGGCGTTGTGGAAGTCACGAATGGTGTTGCTGTTGTTGCAGATAATACATGGCGTGCATTCAATGCCATGAGCACAATTAGCTTTGATTGGGGACAAGCGCCCTATCCGCCAGAGCAAGCCGATCATTGGAACACGCTTGCCAATAGCTTCAAAGAAGAACTGCTTGATAGCAAATGGCGCGATGATGGCGATGCAGAGGCGACCTTTGCAAATGGTAATGATTTTGAAGTCGAATATCGCTCTCCTTATGTGGCACACGCACCGCTTGAGCCGCTCAATGCCATTGTCAAAGTAACAGACGAGCAAGTTGAAGTTTGGACGGGGCATCAGTTCCCACGCCAATTGCAAGTGGTAGTGGGTGAAATTACAGGCCATGAGCAAGATCAGGTGATCCTACATAATCAATTTATGGGTGGCTCCTTTGGCCATCGATTGGAGTTTGAACATATCAAACAAGCCACCGAAATTGCCAATAAAATGCGCGGCACGCCCGTGAAATTGACATATACACGGGAGGAGGATTTCGCCCATGATTATCCGCGCCATATTTCCGTGGGGCGCGGTCAGGGTCGCGTCGAAAATAGTAAAGTGGTCGCGATTGATCTCGCGATTGCTGCGCCCTCAGTAATGTCATCGCAAATGACGCGCGCTGGCTTGGCTGCCATGGCGCAAGGGCCAGATGCGCAGTTGGCAGCTGGTGCGTGGAATAACCCTTATAAGATCGATACATTCCGTATGCAGTCTTATCGTGCGCCAGAGCTTGCGCCATCATCGTCATGGCGAGCTGTGGGTGCGCCAGCGGCCGGCTTTTTCTTCGATAGCTTGCTGGACGAGCTGATCCATGAAGCGGGCGCTGACCCAATGAAAGAGCGCATTCGCTTAATGGATCATGACGTTTCGCGCAAAGTGCTTGAAACCGCGGCAGAGATGTCCAATTGGGGATCAGATTTAGGTCCAAATCGCGGACGCGGTGTTGGCTTTGTGGAAAGCTTTGGCGTTCCTGTGGCCGAAGTTGTGGAAGTCACTAACACCGATTCTGGTATTAGAATTGATAAGGTTTGGGCCGTTTGCGATGTTGGCACGGTTGTTGATCCAGTGAATTTCGAAAACCTCGTCCAAGGCGGCGTTATCTTTGGTCTTGGTCACGCGATCAATGCTGAAATTACCTACGCTGACGGTGAGGCTGAACAATCGAACTATCACATGCACGAAGCCATGCGAATGTATCAATGCCCTGAAATCATTGTTAAAGGCCTGGAAAATGGTACCAAGGTTCGTGGCATTGGCGAGCCGCCCGTACCGCCCGCAGCTCCCGCATTGGCAAATGCAATATTTGCCGCGACGGGAACGCGTTTGCGCGAAATGCCGTTTAACAAATTCATCGATTTTGTGTGAGGTAAGCCAGATGAAACGACTTGGAATTTTAATCGCTGCAGCTTCTGCGGCATTTATGACGTATGCATTTGCAGTTGAAAACGTCGGCACAAATCGCGTTCTCAACGAATATCCTGAAGGTTCTGTTTCAGAAGCTGAGGGCATGGAAAACTGGCAAAAGTTCTTTGAAGTGGCATCCCATCCGCGCTGTGCCAATTGCCATGTGGGTGCGGATAACAAGCCTATGTGGTCCGGTCCAAGCTATGGCAAAACACGTGCACACGGCATGAACATCAATGCAGGTGAAAGCCGTATTGGGGCCGAAACACTGACATGTGACACGTGTCACACAACACTCAGCGGGGTAAAATCCAGCGCAAACTCTACGCCACATGCGGCGCCGAAAGTTGCTATGGCTTGGCAATTAGCCCCTGTAGAGGCGGAATGGTTTGGTAAATCATCAAGCTATATTTGCAATCAGCTTAAAGACCCGACACGCAACGGCGAACGCACAATTAAAGACGTCGCAGTGCATCTCGATCATGATCTGATTTTGCATTGGGCTTGGAACCCGGGGGGAACGCGCGAACCTGCCCCATATTCACTACAAGAAACAATGGATGCTTTGATGAAATGGTCTGCTGCGGGTACACCATGTCCTGAGTAATAGAAAAATAATACTTTTAAACAAATAAGTCTGC
>JBGCFS010000044.1:0-73094 GCA_045107035.1 Hyphomicrobiales bacterium | reverse complement strand
CTAAGGTACATGCTGCACTTGATAACCTGTCAGGTGAAGTGCACGCCCCAACATTGTTTGCGCTCAATTCCAATGGTCTGTTTTTAGCAAACAATATTACAAAACAAATCAGGGGTATCCCCGCAAATGGCGGCTCAGTCGGCCAGTTCCAACAACATGACAATGCCAGTAACGCCTTGGGTTATGCACCACAGCAAACCGCTGACGCGCTATTTGGCATTAACGACCCTCAAGTGGTCGCGTTAGAGCCAAAACACTTCTTTTTCAGTGAAGGTCTGCTGCGCAATATTGCCATTGAGGCTGATGGCAATGGCGCTGCCACCGATATCTGGAACACCGGGTTTCTTGCTGGTGGAGGCATCGCATTAAACGACTATCTGAAGGTAGGGCTAAGCGCTGGATATCTAAACACCGAGGTCTCAATCCAAGACCGATCGAGCACAGCTGAAATCGATAGCTATGCCATGAGTGCCTTTGGCCAATATGAGTTGGAGGGTTGGGATGTGACCGGCACATTTGGTTATGTTCACTCAGGCGTTGAAACAAATCGCAATGTGGTTGTGGGTGCGATTAATCAAACAGCCAATGGGGATTACAACGCCCACACGTTGCTTGCCAGTGTTGAGCTGGGGTACGAAAGCATCTATGAGCAATTTGCATTTCGGCCATTCATCAGTGCCGCAATTTCAGGGACCCACCGCAATGGCTTTACTGAAACAGGTGCTGCGGGGGCAAATCTTGATGTAGCGGCCAGCACACACGCCCTTGGCCAGATCACCACCGGCGTGAGCGCCAGCACAAATCTTAATATTGGCGAGATATTGATAATCCCAAGTGTCGAGATCGCGTTGGACCAGCTGGTTGGCGATGTGACCCCTTCCTCTACTGCAAGCTTTATACCTGGCGGTGCTGACTTCAATATCTCCGGCGCGACACCGAGCCATACACGCGGTCGCATCAGCGCCGGATTTGCCGCCAAACTCAGCAATCACGCAACGGGCTTTATAGATTATCAGGGAACCTTTTCTCAAAACGATGCCGAACACGCGGGAACAATGGGCTTCAAAATCAAATTCTAAAATGATGGTTGTCCGACGTCGGGTTTTGGGTCCGATTGCAGCGTGGACTAAGCGAGAGATTGGCTCATATTTTGATTAATATCTGGCAACTTGCTAACGGTATTGAAAACGCCGCTGTTTGAATGTGTCTCGTTTGATCTTTTCGTGTTCGAGTAGAATGGTCTCGCCGCGTCCGAAGTAAACGTCAACAGGTGTCAGGTCTTTGAGGCTCTCGTGATATCGGTGGTGATTATTTGCTCGACGAAGCGTTCGATTCTGGCGTTGAGATCACCAAGTAGGAAATAGTATTCCAACAGGGTGCGGTTCTTCAAGACCTGATGCCAGTGTCGTCCGAGGCCGACAGGCATTGCTTGCAACGCTGAGAGGCGATCTTGCCTTTGGTCTATGGATGGCAACTGTGCGGTCAGCAGCATAGGAATGGCTTTCGTGTGTATGTCTCATTCTTCAGTCCTAGTCGGTGAAGATGAGCCCATAGTGACCGCCTTAACGCGTTGTAGCTAAGTCACAAAGATGCGATAGAATACCAATGACCAAGGCTTCGATATATCAGTTCGTCACAGACAAACTCATCACACACGGGGTAGAAAATACCAAGGGTGGTTTGCTAATTTTGAGCGACCAAAAGTTGTTTTTATTGTTTGTCAAACTTGACGCGCCGTGCGGGATAGCAGCTTTGATGCTTCTGTATCTGCAGCTCATGAAATCGAAAACTATTTGATATCAATCGAAAAACAACAACTGATGGCGTTTACTTATCTATATTTGATGTTCTCCGACATCACATCGAAGCGAACCAAACTAGACGAGCAACTGCCAGAAGGAACGATCCAAGAGTCCACAGTAGTTGTGAGAAATGTCACGAACGAGGAGACGCTGATCAGGCTTTGGGGACAGGTTAAATATGAACAGGTTGGAGAAAGGCTTCTTGAAGTTGTCTATGCGGACCCATCAACATCGTTGGACGGTCATTAAACCCGCATAGCTGCCTGTTGAAGCAAGTGCAACGAACGTCTGCTTCCTACCCAAAATTACCACACCCTGGCTGTCATGTTGCAGCCTGGGATCAGATGGTTCTCGACCGCCAGTATATGAAAACTGACTCGCTCATCTGCTATGCACGTCGCGTTTCAATTGACACTAATCGCCAAACCGCACGGTTTGCCAGTTGGCGGGTGGGTCGTTAACCCAAGGCAGAAATCAGAAGAATATACCTACTATGAATTGGTTCCCACCATCATCCTTCCCGGTGCACCATTATTCCCAAAGTATAATCCGATCGAATAAGCAATTTTTGTTTGAATTTGCAGATGATTAGCGTTGGACAGATTTGATAAAGCTGGAAACGCGTTTTTTGGTCTCGTCGCCGATTGTCTTATCTCCATCTTGCACAAGATCCTCCACCGTCTGGTTTCTCAGTGAGTCGCGCCAGACGTTTTCTGAAGCAAGCATCCGAGTTTTAATAAAGCAGTCCGATTTGTATGCGCATGAATGTTCGGATTTGCAGGGACCACGACGGCGGATTTCACGACAGACAAAAGCCGGTTCCGTTCCATCAATTGCTTCCACAATATCCAATAAGGTTATGAGATTAGGCTCTCTGCTAAGGCGGTAGCCTCCTTTTGGGCCAGGAAGTGCGTCAACGATGTTTGCTTCCGTGAGGGCGCGCAAATGTTTGAATAGGTATGTTTGCGAAACACCGTGAAACTCTGCAAGGGTTTTCCCCGGTAGAACCTTATCTTTAGGCAGAGCTGCAAGAACAAGGGAACAATGAAGCGCAGCTTCGACACCATCTCCAAGACGTCTCATATCAGTCTCCATTGAAAAGTTAATCTTGCGGAATTTAATCATCGATATATTATATCTATGATTCGTAAACAATAAAAAATTGGAAAATGCATGAAGCCTCGAATGGATATTTCGGAACTTGTTCCTGATGTGTATGGGGCAATAGGTGCGTTGAATATGGCGGTCAAAAAATCTGGCATTGATCATCGTTACTTACACCTAGTAAGGCTGCGGGCTTCTCAAATGAATGGGTGCGCTTATTGTGTCGATCTTCATGTTAAGGAGGCATTGGCGCACGGTTTAGCTCCTCAGATGCTACATCTTGTATCGACTTGGCAAGAATCTCAGTTCTTTGATGAACGGGATCGCGCCGTCCTGCAGTGGACAGAAAGTATTACATTTGCTGCCCAAACTGGAATTCCCGATGTTGACTACCAAGTGATGTTGGCGGTGTTTTCACAAAAGGAAGTAGCGCAACTCACAGTTGCAATTAGCATGATAAATATGTTGAATAGGCTTGGTGTTGGCTCGAGAATGCAACACCCTGTTCAATAGGTAGATGTTGAGCAGGATGATTTGTACGTTTTTTTTTGGGCCGTCTTCATTCAAAACAAACGGTGCGTGTATCCAAATGGATCTACGACGTCTTAGTCCGGGTTCAACAGCTGCATTTTCAGTTGGCTTTGATGCCCATTCGATCTGCCCATGTTGCCGGGAGACAAACATTGCATGAGTTATATTTCGATAAATCGCGAGTATATTAAGTATTCCCGGCGCTTTTGGGCCAAAATGCCCTTTCAAACTTGCATGGTTTCGCAAGTTGGTTATGTAAAGGCGTTACAAAACCTCCCAAGATGAACTCATGCCTTAGAATGGATTGATTCACCGTGAACAAGCCAACGCTTTCCGCTTTTGCCGAACGACTGTCATTTCCTGATTGGAACGGCGGAACTCCGACACAATTTACGCCAAGTCGAATTAAAACAGAACTACTCTCTGGCCTTACCGTTGCGTTGGCATTGGTGCCTGAGGCTGTTGCTTTCGCGTTCGTTGCGGGTGTTCATCCACTTGTTGGTTTGTATGCAGCTTTTATCGTTGGTTTGATAACGGCAGTTCTGGGTGGTCGGCCGGGAATGATATCCGGCGCAACCGGCGCTTTGGCTGTGGTAATGGTGTCGTTGGTAGCTATGCACGGCGTTGAGTATTTGTTCGCGGCTGTAGTACTCATGGGCATTATGCAGATTTTAGCGGGCATTTTCCGCCTAGGGAAATTCATTCGCCTCGTGCCTCATCCTGTGATGCTAGGGTTTGTTAACGGGCTGGCTATTGTAATTTTTATGGCTCAGTTAACACAGTTTCAAGTAACTGGCACAGATGGCCTTAAAACTTGGATGAGTGGTTGGCCATTGGCAAATATGCTGGGTTTGGTTGCACTTACGATGGCGATCATCTGGCTGATGCCTAAATTGACAAAGGCCATTCCTGCGCCGCTTGCGGGTATTGGTATAGTCGCTGGAATCGTGATCTTTTTTGGCATTGATGTGCCGCGTGTTGGTGATCTGGCATCTATCGAAGGCGGCCTACCTCAGTTCCATATTCCGATGGTACCACTTACGTTAGAAACTCTCCGAATTGTCTTCCCGTTTGCTCTTATTCTAGCGGCCATCGGCTTAATTGAAAGCTTGCTAACTTTGAACCTTGTTGGCGAAATCACGGAGCAACGTGGCGGCGCATCTCAGGAGTGCGTGGCTCAGGGACTTGCGAATACAGTAACTGGATTCTTCGGGGGCATGGGCGGTTGTGCCATGATTGGTCAGTCTATGATCAATGTTAAATCTGGTGGTCGTACACGCTTGTCTGGCATTGCTGCGGCATTGTTCTTGCTGGCATTCATTCTGGTGGCCTCCGGCCTCATTGAACAAATTCCTCTGGCCGCTCTTGTCGGGGTAATGTTTATGGTGGTGATAGGCACATTTGCGTGGCAAAGCCTGACAATCTTGCGCCGCATTCCAATGACTGATGCGCTCATGATCGTCCTGGTGACAGTCGTAACAGTGCTAACAGATTTGGCCATTGCTGTTGTTGTTGGCGTCATCATGTCTGCGCTGGCCTATGCGTGGAATAACGCTACGCGTATTCACGCCAAAGCGCATACTACGCCAGAGGGCGCGAAAGTTTATCAGATTGAAGGTCCGCTGTTCTTCGGTTCAGCTGACGGGTTTTCCGAAATCTTTAATCCGCAAAAAGATCCCGGTCTGGTGATTGTTGATTTCATGAACAGCCGGGTCGTTGATCAATCGGCATTGCAGGCCATTGAAACGCTCGCCTCTAAGTATGAAGCGAATGGTAAAAACTTGCAGCTACGGCACTTGTCTCGGGATTGCCATAAATTGCTCAATCGAGCGGGACAGCTGATGGTGGATTCTGATGACGATCCAGATTACGGACTGGCTGCTGACTATTCGGTCAAAACAGGCAGTTTAAGCGGCGGTCACTGAATACGCAGAAGAAATCCAGGAACCGCGCACCAACTATATGTCGCGGTTTTGATCCAATACTTCTCGGATTTCCCGAAGCTTTGGAAGCATTTCAATTAAATCCTCCAGATTGATTTTTTGTTCCATTATTTTCATTAAGGGGGCCAAACTCACGATTGCGCTTGCATGAAAATTGCGACCTTCATTTGTTAGAAATACAACTTTACTCCGTCCATCCGTCGGGTGTGGTGCTAGCATGATAAATTTGCGCTTACTGAGAGTACCCAGAGTATGTGTCATTGTTCCTTTCGTCACCTGAAAAGCATCGGATAGCGATAGCGGTGTCTTTCCATCACCAAGCCGAATGAGGTGGTTCAGGATGGAAAAATGAGACACATGCAGACCATCCGGCATCTGGCGGTTAAAAGCAGTCGTCGCCAATTGCTGGATGATCCCAATCTCATTGAAAAACTGAAATGTCAGTTTGTTTTTGTCTTCAGTATTCACAAGGGTCCTAGATTAGCTTTGCTTCCAAAGGCCAGCGGGGACTTGCTGCAACAGGTGCCGCATAACCAAGCCTTGCAAACATCTGAACTGTTCCACCATTCGGAGCAAACATAGCATGAATTTTATCATAGAGCTCGGCCATTTCTATATATTCCTGAAGCGCTTGGCTGAGGGGTTGTGTACCGATGCCTTCTCGGGTTGTGGCCAAATTCAGCCGTAGCCAGTCTCTGCCTGCTTGTATCTGATCGGCGCGCGTGTTGCTTTTCGTTACAAGCCAGATGTGAGCCATCGCGGTGTCTGTATTTGCCAGGACGGCGTCCTGCCCTTGTTCAAACGCGCTGGAGCTGGTGTCGAGTACAACTTCGCGGTTGAATATTCCAGACAAATGCATGGCTTCAAACAATGGTCCAGAGAAATCGATGCCATCTGGGTTAGCGTCAATTTCTTTGCTGCCGATACGAAAGAGGTCGACGCTCTCTTTATATGTCCGCGGCGTTTCTATCTCGATTCGCAGGGCGGCATTGGACAATTCGCGCAAGGTCTGAACTTTTTTTGGAGCATTGGTGGTGCCTACTAATGTTCCATATTTCACCGACTTCTCAATGCTCTCAAGTGTGGTGTTTGATACAGGGCGGTTTAAATCAAATGGCTCTTTCAGTGAACGGCGATCCATCACGTGAGCGAATAGGGGATCCAGTTTCGTATCGGGTGACTTTCTAAAAGTGGCAATAGCGACTGGTCGCTTATCGAGTTTTGCGGCATCTCCTCCTTCAGGAAATAGCTCAATTGAAACTTCAAAGCCATCTTGCGAAGCTGCAATGGTCAAAAGTTCCAAAAAACAGCCAAGGCCTATTGTGATTTGACGATTGAAGGGATCTGTGTGTGGCAGTAGTCGTTCTGTATCCACATAAAGTGAGATCTGATCTTCAACCGAAAGGTCGACTAACCAAGGTTGCCGGTTGTGAGGGTTGGGCGCCAAAATGGCATAGGACAATGCTCTCTTTCGGGGTTCCGTGTAGAGAGTTCCGGCATTTCCCCAGGGTTTCAACGCTTGCTCTGGGAGACGGGTGATAGCATAGCCGCCAAACGCGCCAGCAGCCAAAACAACGCCACCACCGAGCAGTCCGATAAATTTACGTCTTTTCATGGTTTGTTCCATATAGTTTAATATCAAATTATATAGTTTGATATTAAACTATATGCAAATGTAAAAATTTCCAGTAGATTTTGACACGTGCTTTTGGAGGTTGTGAGTCAAGAAAAAAGGCGGGTCCAGTAGAGCCCGCCTTCTCGAAACTGTGTTGGGATATTGCTATAAACGCAGTTGATATGTCGCCGGCACGTAGCGGAAACCATCGCCCATTGCCTCAACATACCCAAGAGACGGAAACGGCATGTGATAACCAATGAATGGCACTTTTTCTGCTGCAATCATGCCGAACAAACTACGGCGGGTTGCTGCCGCCGCAGCTTTATCGGCGTCAAACCTTACTTCCCAATCTGGGTTAGCTAGAGACCAGACATGGTGATTGGCTGCATCGGCTGCAATGATCAGCCGTTGCCCATCACTCTCAATCTGATAGGCCATATGACCGGGTGTGTGTCCAAAGGCGTTCAATGCAGTAATGCCTGAAACAACGCTTCCACCATCGTCAAGGAATGTCATCTTGTCAGCCATTGGTGTCACACCGCTCGCCACAAGCTTGGTCACTCCGTTGGCTTGCGTATCCATGCCAGACCAGAAATTATACTCAACACTGCCCGTGATATAACGCGCTTTCGGGAATGTTGGAGCGCCGTTCGTCATCATGCCGCCAATGTGATCAGGGTGCATATGAGTGAGCACGACAATATCAATTTGATCGGTAGTGTATCCGGCACTTTCGATCGAAGCCGCTATATTGCCGCGAGCCGGCTGCGCACCGGATCCACTGCCAGTATCAAACAACACAAGTTCCTTGCCAGTGTTGATGAGGGTTGGCGTGAAGAAAGCACGAAACGCATCTGCAGGGATAAAGTTCTTAGCCGAGGCGGCTGCAAATGTGTCGGCATCTACATTCATTCCGAAGGTTTTTTGCGGCTCAGAACCGTTTACCGCGCCGTCTAGCAAGGTAGTGACTTCAAATGCCCCCAACTTGAAGCGAGCAAATGGTAACTCGGCCGCTCCTTTCATTTCGGACATTGCTGAAGCGCCCGTAAGGGTCAGTCCGCTTCCTGCAGCGAGTGTTGCCGCACCTGCGCCCAATATGGCAGTTCGTCGAGAAATTGTTACGGTTGGTTGTGTCATGGAGATCTCCAAAGAAAGCTTCCACACGGTTTGTTCCGCGCTTAGGAACCTAACTTAGGGCATCCAAACAGAAGTAAAAGCCCAACCGTCAAAAAAATCGATATTTTCTTTGGGTAGTATTTTTTCTGCGTCAATCAACGTAATAAACTGATAAGTTAAGCGCTTTCTGATCCGTAGTAGACAGAAACTGCATGTTTAGCTTCCGCAAAGAACAACCAACGCTCAGTAAGCAGGCCAGCAAAGTGGCATAGCATAGCGATCAAGCCAAAGAACGCAGTTCCTGTAGCCATCATCAAAAGCAGTAAAAGGATCGGCACGAATAGCCCGAATACATAGGCCAGCATGCGCAGTTTGCCGGCATGTTTGCGAGCAATGCGGAACCCCATTTCCCGCGTCAGATAGTTTTCACACATATGAGGGCGTTCTAGAAGTCGAACTTTACCAATTTGCCCCAGGCCCGTTGCACTTTCTGGCGTTGATGGACCGCTTTCATGGTCCAATCGGCGATACCATAGAGTTTTGGCTATCCAAGCAGCAATCATAGCAACAACAGCGAGGGTGATGATGCTGGTATTGGTCTTTTGAAAGGCGCTCAGTGTGGCCAAAGCTACAAAACCGCTCGAAAGCGCAAACAGCAGATAACAGGTGTTGGTAACCGAGTTGTGCCACGCATTTACGGTTTTTAGAGACGCGTAAATCATGCTGGTAGCGTAAACTGTGATGGCAGACAAAATGGCGATAACAACGCCAATCCAAACACTGCTGCTATCCTGAAACAGGACCATAGTAGTCTGAATGGTCAGTGGTACAAACGTAATAATAGCCAGAACACCTTCTCGAGAAAGCCAACTTGAACGCCATTGCGAAAATGCACGCCAGGCGCGTTGAGGGTTGCCCAAATGGAGCGTCGAAGACAGCAAACCCAGTGCTATGGAACCAAATGAAAGTATATAGCCGAACTTAACCGCCAGCAGCGACGGATCAGGTTGAAACAGACCCAAAAGCGCAGCAAGGCCATAGCCAAAGCCGGAAAGGGTCGTGAATACAATAACAGAGAATGCGGGGTGCATAGCTGAACCTTACCTCAGATCTTCGACAATGCGGTGTCGATCCATTTCAGGAAACCGCTAGCACCATCGGTGCTTTCTGCACTAGTAGCGACTACTGGCGAAATTTGCGCTTCAGGCAGTACCTGGCGCGGCCGTGGCGGCAAATATTTGTTTACTGGTCGTGTCCCTTGCTCAGGCATCAAATCAATGCCACCTCGTTCAGTAACCATTTGGGATACATCGGAGGACGGGTCCCCCAAATCGCCAAAATGACGGGCATTGGCGGGGCATGTACGAACACACGCAGGCTGTCTGTCTTCTTCCGGCAATTCTTCATTGTAAATCCGGTCAACACACAGCGTGCATTTCTTCATCACGCCAGCGGCTTCATCCATTTCACGCGCACCATAAGGACAAGACCATGCGCAAAGACCGCAGCCAATACATTTGTCTTCATCCACAAGTACAATACCGTCCTCGCCGCGCTTGTAGCTGGCGCCCGTCGGGCACACAGTCACGCAAGGTGCATCATCGCAATGCAGGCAGGACTTCGGGAAGTGCACAACACGGGCTTCATCAGTTTCGGCAATAACTTCACCAATGCCCTGGCCTCGAGGTTTAGGTGCAGTTGGTTTTTTGCCGTAACCAGGAATTATGTCACCAGGTGTCACTTCAAAAGTATGAATTCGATTTAGCCATGCTCCTGAAACGTCGTCGCCGTAAGGGTCCTGATCGGATAGAGATGAACCGTAGCCACCGGTGTTCCATTCCTTACAAATGACCGCACATGCATGGCAGCCCACGCAGACATCCAAATCGATGACCAAGCCAAGCTTCTTGCCAGTTGTTACTGTTGGAAGAGTTGTCATGAGGACGTCTCCTTTGTCCATTCCTGGCCATAGCGAAGATCGCCTTCAGGTGTTTCAAGTATCTTGGATACCCCAATATCTTCAAAGCCAGGTGTGCTATCCGGACTTGTTTGATCGGGGTCTTTGGTAATGGAAACACGCAAATCATACCATGCCGCCTGACCAGTAATCGGGTCACTGTTAGCCCACCGCAGGCCATCGCCTTTCGGTGGCAAAAGTTCGTGGATCAAGTGGTTCAGCAAGAAACCCTTCGTAGCTTCAGGTGCTTCGGCTGATAGGTTCCAGGCACCCTTGCGTTTCCCTATCGCGTTCCAAGTCCACATGGTACTGTCATTGACCGCTTCCATGCGAGCAATGGGCACACGTATAGAAGCATGCCAACTGGAAACCTTGGCCCAATCTCCATCTACCAAGCCTTCGGAATCGCAAATCGCACCGGGAACATAAAGAACGTTCTTTGTATGAATTTGGCGAAGCCAGGCATTCTGGGAGCCCCATGAGTGATACATGGCCGCAGGGCGTTGGGTGATTGCGTGATAGGGATAAGCACTCAAGTCTACGCCATTTTCCTCAAAAGGTGCATACCAAACTGGTAGCGGATCAAAACAGTTTTTGATGCGATCGCGCTGATGTTCCGGCGCAATAGGTTGACGCAGACCTTCCGCGCACAGACGGAATTTTTGCAACTCTTCAACATACAGCTGGAAAGTTACAGGTTGCGGTGCATCGAAGAAGCCCATATCAACCGCAAAGTCCTGATACGCTTTGTTCGCGTGTTTATAGAAGTGCGCTTCCTTTGGTAGTTCCTTGGACCAGAACGCACCGTTTTTAATGTACTGTTCAATTTGGTTCGGGTTAGGTTCACCTCGACCATCCTTATCGCCATTTTCGCCTCGGAAACCTGCCAAAGGCCCAATGCCTGGCTTGCGTTGATGATTGACGATGTAATCAGCATAATCCTTGTATAGCGGCTCACCTTCATCATTGGAAAAGCCTGGCAGTTTTAACTTTCCACCTAGTTGAATGAGCGCGGATTGAAAGCCACGCACGTCGCGATCGGGCTCCACAACAGGCCAGCGGATGCTATCGTTAACGCTATCAGGTTCAGAAATCGGTCGATCAAGTATCGAAATACAATCGTGCCGTTCCAGAAATGTAGTATCCGGGAATATTAGATCAGCATAGGCAACCATTTCACTGGCATAGGCGTCTGAATAGATAATCTTCGGTATCTTGTATTCACCGTCGTCATCCTTGTCCGTCAGCATATCTATGACCGACTTGGTGTTCATGGATGAGTTCCAGGCCATATTGGCCATGTACATGAACAGAGTATCAATTTTGTACGGATCGCCAGCATGCGCATTGGCAATCGCCATGTGCATCAAGCCGTGTGCCGACATCGGCGCTTCCCAAGAAAAGGCCTTGTCGATACGTGTTGGTTTGCCTTCACCATCAATCAACAGATCTTCTGGGCCACGCACATAACCAAGATGCGGTCCTGCCAGTGGTTTTCCAGGATTAATGTGCTCTGGTTTGCCGTGCGGTTTCGGGTGTGCTGCAACAGGCTTTGGATAAGGCGGTTTGGAGCGGAAACCGCCCGGGCAATCAATAGAACCAATCAGGACTTGCAACACGTGCAAGGCACGGGTGGTTTGAAAGCCATTGGAGTGGGCTGAAATACCGCGCATTGCGTGCATGGAGACCGGACGGCCGATCATTTTCTCATGCCGTTCGCCGGTCATATCAGTCCAGGGCTGATCAATCGTAATCTCTTCTTCAAAGGCAACGCGAGCGATTTCAGCAGCCAAATTACGAATGGTGTCAGCAGCAATGCCAGTTTGTTCAGAAACGGCTTCCGGCGCATAGTCCGGAACCATGTATTTCTCAGCCATCAGTTCCAAAACTGGAACTGCTTTTTTGCCTGCGCCTACGGTGCAGTCTGCTGGCAGTGTGATGGAGCCAGACATTTTCGGCGTTATGCCCTTGGTTTTCGTAGGCTGAACAGAGCCGTCTTCTGCCAATACCAGAGGTGTGCCATTGCCATCGCGCGCGATCAGACCATTGTCTTTGTCCCCTGGAGCCTGCACCACGAGCCAGGAAGCGTTCGTATAACGGTTCAGATAGTCCAAATCGATTTTCCGCAAGCGAAATAGTTCATGGATCAACGACAGGATAAGGAGACCATCTGTGCCAGGGCGAACTCCTAGCCAGTTATCAGCAATAGATGAATAGCCAGTGCGAACTGGATTGATTGAAACAAACCGCGCACCGCGACGCTTCAGTTTGGACAGTCCGGTTTTTATCGGATTGCTGTCATGATCCTCTGCAACACCAAATAGGAGGAACAGTTTTGTACGGTCCCAGTCTGGCGAACCAAATTCCCAAAATGCACTGCCGATTGTATAAATTCCGCCAGCGGCCATATTCACTGAGCAAAAGCCGCCATGAGCAGCATAGTTTGGTGTGCCAAAATTCTGCGCAAAGAAGCTTGTCAGAGATTGAGATTGATCGCGGCCGGTAAAGAAAGCGAGTTTTTGCGGGTCTTTGCGCAGCGGTTCGAGCCATTCTGCCGCTTTATCAAGTGCTTCTTCCCAAGAAATTTCCTTGAATTCATTTGAACCGCGAGGTCCAGTCCGCAGCAATGGTTTTTTTAACCGCGCTGGAGACATATGTTGCATGATTCCAGCGGAGCCTTTTGCACAAAGAACCCCCTTATTGACCGGATGGTCTTTGTTGCCCTCAATGTAACGAACCTTGCCATCGCGTATGTGCACATTGATGCCGCAACGACAAGCACACATGTAACATGTGGTCTGTCGCATAGTATCGCCAACGGGAGCGGTGGTCGTGATCGTACGATCTCCAACACCCCCAACCAATTTTTGTGGGGCGGATACAGTCATGCTCATAGAAAGGTCCTCCTGCCACAGTGATATCTGCAGCGCGGTCTAAGATCAAATGTTAATTTGCCAGTTAATAAGACTAATAGTCTCAAAAAAGCAATGAATGATTTTGGCTCAAGCGTTTTGTCTAATTGGACCTGAAGAAGCTATTAACCTGTGGAAGGTTAGAATGAAGAGACGAAATATTTACGTAAGCCCCTCATGTCCCCAAACAATTCTTACACAATCATTCATCTCGTTCGTGCACCTATTGGCGGGATCTTCCGTCATCTAGCTGATTTGGCCACAGCACAAGCCGGTCAAGGCCATCAAGTTGGCATTATCTGTGACAGTTTGACCGGTGGTCCGTTTGAAGATGCTTATGTGGAACGGTTGAGAAAAATCCTACCGCTGGGTGTTACGCGTGTCGAAATGCCACGGGCCGTAGGACCAGCCGATATTGCCGCAATGCGCAGAGTTTCAAAAGTGCTGAGGGCTCAAAACCCCGATGTTTTACATTGTCATGGCTCAAAGGGAGGCGTGTATGGTCGCCTTGCAAAAGGCCTGCGCCGTTTGAGTAAAAAGACGGCTGTATTCTACGCACCGCACGGAGGTAGCCTGCACTATTCTCCAAAAAGCAAAGAGGGACGTGTATATTTTACCATTGAACGTTTTCTAGAGCGTTGGACCAGTGGTCTTGCTCATGTGAGCGAGTATGAGCAAAAGACCTATGTTCAAAAGGTCGGTGAACCAAAAACCAAAGCGCATGTCATACACAATGGCATTGGGGAACAGGAGCTGCTGCCAGTTGTGCCAAGCCCGGACGCACGCGATTTTCTGTTCATTGGCATGTTGCGGGATCTCAAAGGTGTTGACCTCTTCATCAATGCAATCAACACGCTCAATGACGAAGCTCCGACTACGGCATGGATCGTTGGAGATGGTGCTGAAGAAGATAAAGCCAGATACCGACAGATGGTGGCGGAACGAGGTTTATCCGAGGCAGTTCAGTTCTATCCTGCGACGCCAGCACGCGAAGTGTTTGCGATGGCAAAGAGTATTGTGGTTCCCTCACGCGCAGAATCATTGCCCTATATTGTTCTAGAAGCTGCGGGGGCAAAACTTGCAATGGTTTGTACCAATGTCGGCGGCATCTCAGAAATCTATGCGGATCAATCAGATGGATTGGTTACGCCTTCGCTTGATGCAATCACTGAGGCGATGCGGGATATGAGGGCAGCTGACTTCCAAATGTCAATAACTGCCCGCCTCCATGATCAAGTGTCGAAAAACTTCTCAATAAAAGTCATGGAAGAGCGCGTTATGAAACTCTATCAAGAAGCACTAAACGGGTAAAGCCAAAGTTACCATTCACGACTAAAAGCCATGAACAACGACTTTACCTCGAGCGTTGCCTGTTTCTACAAGAGCGTGTGCTGCACGCATATTGCTTGCGTTTATTGGGGTAAATATTTCATTCAGCGTGCTGCGGATGCGGCCTGCATCAATTTCATTCGCAACGTAATTTAAAAGCCTATGTTGCTCGACCATGTCAGGTGTCTTGAACATTGCGCGTGTGAACATGAGTTCCCAGTGCAGGCTGGCAGCTTTGGTTTTCATATGTTGCATTGGCATCGGTAAGTCAGTGTCATCGATAGTAACGATCGCACCTTGGGGGCGGATCAATTCCACCGCTGTTTCCCAGTGCCGCATATCATTGAAAATGGCGATGTAGTCGACATGTTCAAAGCCGAGTGCACGCACTTGTTCCTCCATTGGTTTCCGGTGATTGACAACGTGGTCAGCACCTAACTCTTTGACCCAATCAGATGTTTCAGGGCGCGATGCCGTGGCAATGATTTCCAGCCCCGCTGCTTTGGCAAGTTGAATGCCTATGGAACCAACGCCACCTCCAGCGCCGATGATCAGAATCGACTGCCCTTTATTGGCGCCGTCTCGGTCAATGCCAAGTCGGTCGAAGAAGGATTCATAAGCAGTTATAGTTGTGAGTGGTAGCGCTGCGGCTTCTACAAATCCAAGCGATTTTGGCTTGTTTCCAACGATGCGTTCATCAACCAGCTGAAACTCAGCATTGCTGCCAGAACGCGTGGTGTCTCCTGCATAGTAAACTTCATCGCCGGGCTTAAAAAATGTGACGTCAGCACCAACTGCTTCCACAACACCACTGGCGTCCCAGCCAAGAACTCTAGGTGTTTTTTCAACAGCATCCTTCGGGCTACGAACCTTTGTATCTACAGGGTTGATAGAAACCGCCTTTACGGCGACCAGAATGTCACGTCCACCAACTTCGGGTTTGGGTAACTCCACATCGATAAACGAGTTGGGATCTTCGATTGGCAAATAGTGGGTCAAAGCAACAGCTTTCATTTCAAATACCTCTTTGGTGGATTGGTTTATTTCGTTAGTGTCAATTCGTTGATTGTAAATTCTGCAACCGCTCCATCTGTTGTTTCAAGTAAGTTGCTAAATGCGGAGCATTCATATGAGTTTGCCATGACTCCCGAGATTGCCAGTTCTCAAAGAACACGAAGTGTGCCGGATCAACATTATCCTGAAGAAGGTCGTACCGAATGCAACCTTCCTCGTTGCGAGTGATCGAAATTAGTTTTTCAAGCTCTGCTTTGACAAGATCAATCTGATCCGGATTCGCGTGAATGTTTGCGACGATTTTTAATTTGTTCACAATTTCTGTACCTTTGACTGCTTCCCTCACAACATAATTCTTTCGTAAAATTTGATAATCCGGCATTGTCCAAAATAATAATTCGGAATATCTAAATAATGCTACTTGATAACATCGCGCTGTTTCTGAAAATCGTAGAGAAGGGTGGCCTCTCTGCCGCAGGGCGTGAGGTTGGTCTTTCGCCTGCCACGGTTTCAGAACGTCTATCATCGCTTGAGATGCATTATGGTGTTGTGCTGCTTAACCGCACTACCCGCGCTATAAGCTTGACGGAAGAGGGGCGCGCCTTAGTTGAAGGCGCAAAAATTGTGTTGGGCGAAGTTGCAGATCTTGAAAGCCACATTCGGCACGGGGCGCAAACATTGTCTGGCCCCATACGTATTAGTGCGCCGGTTGATATCGGGCGTCATATTGTAACTGATGCAATTGATCAATTTCTTTCCGAAAATCCTGCAATCACAATCGATTTGATCCTATCTGATGGGTATTTGGATATCGTAGGTGAAGGCATCGATATTGCGTTGCGATTTGGCGCCATAACCGACAGCGCATTGCGGATAAGGAGCCTTGTCCAAAGAAGACGTATTGTTTGTGCCGCGCCGGAATATTTGAAGAATTCGGGCACTCCTTTAAAACCTGTGGATCTTAAAAAGCACAATTGCCTTTTGATGCGATTTGGAAACAATCTCGACAATGTTTGGCACTTTGGCCCCAACAATTTGAAACAACTTGTGACGGTCTCTGGAAACCGCATTGCTAATGAAGGGGCGTTGGTCCGAAAATGGTGTCTGGCCGGCTATGGGATAGCACTGTGATCTGAGTTGGATGTTGGTGCAGATATCAAGAAGGGCAATTTGGTTGCGCTGTTAAACGAATACGCATCTCCGCCTGTTCCACTCCAAATGCTTTTCCCTCCAAGCCGCGCGCAGCCTCGGCGTGTGAGTGCACTGGCAGATCAAATCGCAAATATTTTTGAGGCTTTAAACTAGCCGAATTTCACCGTCACATCACACCGGTTTTTGCCATTCCATCGTCATCAGAAATGGCATCCGTTTATAAGCCTCCAAACGGTCTAGCGAACCGCTATGTGGATCTCGATCATTTATGGCAAAACGCCCCTACGATTATGGGATTTTAAAAGTGATTGCAGTCGATTATCAGCACATATAGACCTCAACAACACCTTAGCGTGAGCCGAAAGTTTATTCCGTCAAAAAAGAAAATGAATAAGGCAGGTAGTTGGAGTGTTTCATTCTCATGGGCTTTTACACCCAAATGAAAACCGGAGGAAACACTATGAGAATTTTGACAGGTCTAATATGTGCCACATCGTTGCTAGTTACAGCGCCCGCTTTTGCTGGCGGACATAGCACTTGGAAATCAGTCCCAGAAGAATCAAGCATCGCATTTGGTTCCGTAAAAAAAGACACCGTTGGAGAAGTGCATCACTTTGAAACTGTCAACGGAACGGTTGCAGATAGTGGGGAAATCTCCATCACAATCGATTTGGCTTCTGTCGAGACCAACATTGATATTCGGAATGAGCGAATTGCAAAACATGTCTTCCAAGACGGCGCTGCAACGGCAGTAATATCTGGCACAATCGGCATGGAAGAAGTCAACGCATTAAAGGCCGGCGAAACAGCCATCGTTGATATTGAAGCAAAATTGGCATTTGCTGGCGGCGAAACAGATATCGAAGCGGAAATGTTGGTTGCTCGCCTCTCTGAAAATCGAGTTTTGGTGACAACAGCAGATTTCATAATGATGCCAACCGCAGATTTGGGTATCGATGAAGGCGTTAATATGTTGATGAAATTGGCCAAGTTGCCGGGAATCACACGCGTAACACCTGTTGCCGTCAGGTTAGTTTTCCAGAAGTAGGTTGAGCTTTTCGTTAACTCACAGAACGCTCTGATTATTGCGCCGATGCTATTTATTTGGCTCGGACCAACCCTTAAGGAACATCATGTACAAAGAGGCAATCACTGCGCTGCTGGTTCTGTTCACAGCTCCAGCTCCGGCTATGGCAGAAGGGGACATAAAAAAAGGGAAAAAAGTCTTCAAAAAATGCAAGGCTTGCCATTCCCTGACAGAAGGTAAAAACAAGGTCGGCCCCAGCATGTTTGACTTAATTGGCAGCAATTCTGGCGCTGTAGAGGGATATAAATATTCCGACGCTATGTTGGCGGCAAATCTTACTTGGGATGAAGCGACATTGAAGGAATTCCTTCGCAAGCCAAAAGAGTTGGTGCCAAAGACGAAAATGGCATTTGGCGGATTAAAGAAGGAAAAACAGATCGATGATCTTTTTGCTTACCTGCAGTCCGTCGCAGAAAAGTAGGCCAGGCAGAATAATAGTGTCGCGCAATACACACACTAAGTTTCTTGAAGCCCCGAAAGCATTAGTTTCAGGGCTTCAATACCAAGCATAATTTAAATGGTTTTAGTTATCGAAATCCATAGTTTCATGAAGCTTTAAGAAGTCTGGGCCGGCGCCTAATACGAGCGGATCGATGTCTCCAATTGCCTTTTTATTTTTGCCAGTATAGTCAAGGTTTTGCAGTACATGGCGAATGGCGTTGAGGCGCGCGCGGCGTTTGTCGTTTGAGCGCAAAATGGTCCAGGGCGTTTCTTGCGTATGCGTCTTGGCCAACATTAAATTACGATTGTTGGTATAGTCATCCCATTTGTCGAGTGACGCTATATCCATCGGCGAAAGCTTCCAATGTTTCAGCGGGTCGTGCCTGCGATCGTGGAAACGCTTCAATTGCATTTCGCGACCGATATTGAGCCAAAACTTGAATAGGTGAATACCTTCATCAACCATCATTTGTTCAAACTTTGGTGCTTCTTGCAAAAACGTTTTGTGTTGAGCTGGCGTGCAAAATCCCATAACGGGTTCGACACCGCCGCGATTGTACCAGGACCGGTCAAATAGTACGATTTCGCCCTCTGTCGGTAGGTGCTGAATATATCGTTGGAAATACCACTGGCCCTGTTCGCGGTCTGTAGGCTTCGGCAATGCGGCAATTCGGGTATGACGCGGGTTCATATAAGAGCGGAATGAGTTGATCGTACCACCTTTGCCTGCAGCATCACGGCCCTCAAAAACCATAACAACTCGCGATCCGGAATCTTGTGCCCAAGACTGTACCTTTACCAATTCGATCTGCAGCTCTCGCAGGCGCGCTTCATAGTCTTTACGATCCAGCTTGTCGTTATATGGGTAGTTACCGCTTTGCATGGCGGCATCGGCGATTTCATCAACAAGCTTTGGTCTGTCCAGATCGAACACCTCCAAAATCGTATGATTTCCTCTTTTGCCTTCAGATGGTGACTTCTTGCCCATGCCTATCCCCGATTAATTTTTTGACGTGTAGATTTTTAAAAGTTAGCTCATGATCACCAATGCTACAATGTACGCATTAGAAACAAGATGAATTGAATTTCAGCAAATTTCAGAGTGTCAAAAAACTGAAATAACTTTGCCGCATAAAAGATTTCGTTCATCATCTACACCGCCACGTAAACACGGAGCAATGGCTGCTATGGCTGCTGATTCCAAACTGTCTGATGCCGAAAGAGAAAATATCGCACCGTTCAAGCGGCTGGCAGATCTGCGATGGGTGCTGATTGTAACCTTAGGTGGCTTGGTTGCCCTATGGGTGCGCGGTGATATTGGACCTGGCGCTGGCATGCTGTTCATGCTCGCAATATCAGCGGCGGTTATGGTTGAGCCCGCAACTAGCCAGAGACGCCGCCGCCTAAAGGCATTGCAAGCAGCAAGAAGTGTATCTCAGCAAGCTGTTTGGCCAGATACATCAACTAAACGAGTTATTGCCTCACTCAGCTCACCCAGTGTCCTAATCGATCGAGAAGGTGTTGTACGGTTTTTAAATGGAGCCGCGGGCACAGTGTTTGGAGACATTCGCCCTGGGCAACCAATGTCGCTTCATCTGCGGCAGAGAAATCTGGTTGCAGCTCTTGCTCGTGTTGCGAAAAGTAACGCGGCAGAGCAGTTAGAATATATTGAAAGAGTGCCGGTGGAGCGCTGGTATAATGTGGCGATTAGTCCTTTGGGACTTGCTTCACTCTCTTCCAGTGCGCGCAAAAGTGAACTGCTCATGTCGCCATTTTTGCTCATTCAATTTCAAGATTTAAGTGAACAAAAACGAACAGAGCGTATGCGTGAAGACTTTATTGCCAACGCCAGCCATGAACTGCGGACGCCGCTCGCTTCAATGTCAGGGTTTATTGAAACACTTTTGGGGCCAGCTAAGGATGATGAAATTGCCCGTCTGCGTTTCCTGAAAATAATGAGAGAACAGTCTGAACGCATGTCTCGGCTTATCGACGATCTCTTATCTCTTAGCCGTATCGAAATGAAGGCGCACTTAAAACCAACCGATTCCGTAGATCTTGGTCAACTTATAAACCATGTGTTGGATACGTTGGCGCCCTTGGCACGCGACAATGATGTTTCTCTGAATTTTGATACGCAAGGTGAAGCATTTCTAATAGCAGGAGCAGAAGATGAGCTGGTGCAGGTGTTTAGCAATTTGGTTGAAAATGCCATCAAGTATGGTGCCTCCGGTGAACGTGTGGAGATTGAGCTGGCTCTTGAAACCCAAGGCAATGGACCTGTTGTAACAGTGCGGGACTTTGGGCCCGGCATCGCGGCAGCGCATGTACCTCGCCTGACGGAGCGCTTTTATCGGGCAGATATGGAAACCAGTAAAAGCAAACAAGGCACGGGCCTGGGGCTTGCAATCGTCAAGCACATTTTGAATCGTCACAATGCGTTGCTCGATATTCAAACCCAAAGTGGAGCAGGTGCGGCTTTCACAGTGCGCTTTCCGCAGACGATGACACCGGGAGATTTTGAAAAAACTAAAACGGAGCCCATTGAATCGTAATATTATTATATTTCAATAGGTTAAACTGTCACAAAACAGATATATAAATGTCATAGAAGCATCATCAGCTGGCGATAGATTGCCTAGCGAAAGACAAGGTTGGTTAACCAGTCTTTTGCGCAGACAAACGGTTTGTTTGCAATCCGCTCGCTCCTGGGTGCTCATGATTGAGTTGGCAGTCAGGTTGTTCATTAGAATTGTGGGTGTTGCCACCAAAAAATTGGCGCGCCCGGACCTTTCCAGGGAGAAGTCCATTGAAAATTACATCTGCAACTAGCGCATTTGCTGTTGGCGTTTCATTTTTTGCCATCGTTGGTGCTGCTGACGCGCGCGATCAAGTTCAAGTTGCCGGTTCCTCCACCGTGCTTCCCTACGCAACAATCGTCTCTGAAGAGTTTGGCAATGCGTCCAACTACCCTTCGCCAATCATTGAGTCTGGCGGTTCATCTGCTGGATTAAAACAGTTTTGTCAGGGTGTTGGCGAAAACACGATCGATGTTGCCAACGCTTCTCGCCCAATGCGTGAAAAAGAAATAGCTGCATGTAAAGCAGCAGGCGTTGAGGGTATTCACGAAGTTAAGTTCGGCTACGATGGTATCGTATTTGCATACGACATTGATGGTGCGGTAATGGCATTTGAGCCATCTGATTGGTACAAAGCTCTTGCTGCTCAGATTGTTGTCGATGGTAAGCTCGTCGACAACCCATATACAAGCTGGAACGAAGTGAACTCGAACTTCCCGGCATGGGACATTGCAGCTTATATTCCTGGTGAAAAGCACGGAACACGTGAAGTGTTTGAAGAAAAGGTTCTGGCAGCTGGCTGTGAATCAACGGGTGCGTTGGAAGCTTTGAAAGCAAGTGGAATGGACAAGAAGGCAGCCCACAGTGTCTGCATTAAAGTTCGTACCGACGGTAAGTCAGTAGACATTGACGGGGATTACACTGAAACACTTGCGCGGATCGAATCTAACAAAACCGGTGTTGGTGTTTTCGGACTTGCATTCTATCAAAACAATACTGACAAGCTTCAGGTTTCCACAATGGGTGGCATCGTGCCAACTGTTGAAACGATTTCCAGCGGTCAATACCCGGTGTCTCGCCCGCTGTATTTCTACGTAAAACAGGCGCATATCGGCGTTATTCCTGGTCTTGCCGAGTATGTAGAGTACTTCCTTTCTGAAGAAATGGCTGGTCCGTTTGGTCCGCTTGCTGAGTATGGCCTTGTTGCTCTTCCTGAAGAAGAGCGTCAAGCTGAATTGGCTCAATTCTCCGAAAAAGAAGCTATGTAATTGAAATGGGCGGTTGGTAAAACAATCGCCCGTTTTTCCGATGGATTGTTCAGTTTTGAGTTATGATATGAGGCCTCGGGCTTTGTTGAAAAATGGCGAGGGTAGCGAATGACAACCGGTCTATTGCTGACAGTCATTGTCATTCTAATGGCAGCCGTTTTCATTTTTGCCCGCACGCGTGCAATTCAAATGGTTGGCGGAGACGTAAAAAAACTTCATTCTCGCCCAACATATCACGGCAGCTATTCTGCTATTATTCTAGGCGCGCCTTTGCTGGCGCTCATCATGTTTTGGCAAGTTGCGGAACCCCTCTATTTGAAATCGGTTGTTCGTGGGCAATTACCCGAAGCTGTGCGCGCGCTAACTACATCTGAAGTTGGTTTGATTGAAGGTCAGATCCGCTCTATCGCAGATGGCCTTAAACTCTTGGGCCCTGCGGAACGCCGGCAGGTTTCTATTGGCCGTGTAGATGCTAGAGAGGCGCTGGCCGAAAAGGGTGTACCACTTGGTTCTGATGTGCGGCGCTATATGGTTAACTCGGCGAATGTGTATCTTGAGCGTCAAAGCGCTAGCAAGGACATACGTCTGGCTTCTCTTGTAATCGCTGCAGCGCTAGCGTTTCTGTATTTACTGAAAAGCCTCAACCCTAAATTACGTGCCCGAAACATTGTCGAACTGTCGATTCGCATTGGTTTAATAACCGCTTCCAGTATAGCCATATTGACAACCGTCGGCATCGTCATGTCCATGATGTCGGAGACTGTGCGTTTCTTTAATACTGTGCCTTTATCGAACTTCTTCCTTGGCACTGTATGGGATCCAAGATTTGCAGGCGCTGGCGCAGACACCGCAATTGGCCAGTACGGACTGTTACCCTTGCTTTGGGGCACAATTCTCGTGTCATTTATTGCACTGCTGGTTGCAGTACCTATTGGTCTTTTCTCAGCAATTTATATGTCCGAATATGCGTCCAAGCGCGTTCGCGGCATTGCCAAGCCACTATTGGAAATTTTAGCGGGCATACCAACAATTGTGTACGGCTTCTTTGCACTTGTTACCGTTGGCCCATTCTTTCGGGACTTTGGAGCGACAGTCGGTTTAGACGTGTCAGCTCGTAGTGCACTCACTGCCGGTATGGTAATGGGCATCATGATTATCCCATTTGTATCGTCTCTCTCCGACGACATCATATCAGCCGTTCCACGTGCTATGCGCGAAGGCTCGCTTGGTTTGGGTGCAACGAAATCAGAGACCATACGACGTGTTGTCTTTCCTGCAGCGTTGCCTGGCATTGTGGGCGCTATTCTTTTGGCTGCCTCCCGCGCCATTGGTGAAACAATGATCGTTGTGCTTGCAGCTGGTGTGGCGCCAAACTTGACCGCAAATCCTCTCGAAGCGGTGACAACAGTTACTGTAAAGATTGTCAGTCAATTGACAGGTGATACGGAATTTACAAGCCCACAAACGCTTGTTGCTTTTGCGCTTGGCTTGACGCTTTTTACCATGACTTTGATTTTAAATATATATGCGCTTTACATTGTGCGCAAATATCGGGAGCAGTACGAATAATGTCCGACAGCACCCTTCCTCCGAGTGAAAAACCTGCGCGCCGAACAATTCGCGAGGCGATGGATAATTCTCTTAAAGCTAGATATGCCGCTGAAAAACGGTTCCAAGCCTACGGAATTATTGCAATTTCATTGGGACTTATTTTCCTGAGTCTATTGTTCTACTCGATCATTTCACGAGGCTACACGGCGTTCGAGCAGACCATTATTGATCTCCCTGTAACACTGTCTACGAAGGCTCTCTCAAAAGATGGTGAAGTGACGCCGGAGAGTATCAAAAAAGCCAACTATTCCAAATTGGTGCGTGAAGCGATTGTCAAAACAGTCGGCGCTGATATGAGCAACCGCGGTGAAGTACGTAAAATTCTGGAACTGGTTTCCCGAGAAGCATCCAATCAGGTGCGAAACTACGTGCTCGAAAACCCAGATCATGTTGGCAGTACGCAAGTAATTTCCGTGCTCGCGCGTGGTGATGTGGACTCGCTTATGAAGGGGCAGATCGACCGTCACGCTGCTGAAGATAGGCGTCAAATCGACAACCAGCAATTGGCTTGGATCGATAGTTTGATCGAACAAGGCTTGCTCGAAAAACGCTTCAACACGTTCCTGTTTACTGAAGGTCCATCCAGTAGGGCTGAGTCATCGGGCATAGCTGTTGCTGTTATGGGGTCATTATTCATGATGGCAGTAGTGCTCTTATTGGCTTTGCCGATCGGTGTCGCAGCTTCCATTTATCTGGAAGAGTTTGCTCCGAAAAACCGTTGGACAGATCTGATCGAGGTTAACATCAACAACCTTGCTGCAGTGCCATCCATTGTGTTTGGTATTCTGGGGCTTGCGGTTTTCATAAATTATGCTGGTTTACCGAGGTCTTCTGCCATTGTTGGCGGTCTTGTGCTGACCCTTATGACGTTGCCGACGATCATCATCGCCACCCGCGCTGCGTTGCGCGCTGTTCCGCCATCAATTCGTGAAGGTGCGCTTGGTATTGGTGCTTCAAAAAACCAAGCGGTGTTCCACCATGTTCTGCCATTAGCTGCTCCCGGAGTTATGACAGGTACAATTATTGGTTTGGCTCAGGCACTGGGTGAAACCGCCCCGCTTTTGATGATCGGCATGGTTGCCTTTGTGAATGATTTTCCAACTTCTCCATGGAGCCCTTCAACGGCTGTGCCAGTTCAAATTTTCCTTTGGGCGAACTCTGCAGAGCGTGCTTTTGTTGAGCGGACCTCTGCCGCTATCATCATTCTTCTGATTTTTCTCATTCTTATGAACGCCCTAGCGGTGTTCCTGCGTAAGCGCTTTGAGCGTCGCTGGTAGACATGACAAAAGGGACTTTAAACATGGATGCTTCTGTCGACATGCAAATCACTGGGACTTTGTCACCTTCACAAACCAGTTCACTTGACATCAAAATGAAGGGTGAAAAAGTAAACGTATTCTACGGTGAGAAGCAGGCTTTGTTCGATGTGGATCTGAATGTCCCGGCACGGCAAGTTACCGCTTTGATCGGACCTTCCGGCTGTGGCAAATCCACCTTCATCCGTTGCCTCAATCGTATGAATGACACAATTGATATTTGCCGAGTTGAAGGCATGATCACACTGGACGATGAAAATATCTACGATCCGTCAATTGATGTTGTGGAATTGCGCGCTCGTGTCGGAATGGTTTTCCAAAAGCCCAATCCATTTCCAAAATCGATCTTTGAAAATGTCGCCTATGGCCCGCGCATTCATGGATTAGCACGTAGCAAAGCTGAACTGGAAGAGATCGTTGTTGAAAGCCTCCAGCGAGCTGCTTTGTTTGAGGAAGTAAAAGATCGTCTGGAAGAACCGGGGACAGGTCTTTCCGGTGGCCAGCAACAAAGGCTTTGCATAGCTCGCGCAATTGCTGTCAGTCCCGAAGTGATCTTGATGGATGAGCCTTGTTCTGCCCTTGACCCAATCGCAACTGCGAAGGTTGAAGAACTCATAGATGAATTGCGTCAAAATTTTACAATTGTGATTGTGACTCACTCAATGCAGCAAGCGGCACGTGTGTCGCAGCGTACGGCGTTTTTTCACCTTGGAAACCTTGTCGAAGAGGGTGTCACAGATGACATCTTCACCAACCCAAAAGATCAACGCACACAAGATTACATCACCGGCCGTTTCGGCTAGGTGTTAGGATAGGAATTAGCCATGTCAGTCCATATTGTTAGTGCTTATGATGAAGAACTACAGCGCTTAGCGCGCGATATTGCCGAAATGGGCGGTATTGCCGAAGGCATGATTATTGAGGCCATTCAAGCACTTTTGAGCTTTGATTTGGACCTAGCGCGCAAAATTATCAAGGACGACAAAGATCTCGACCGCTTGCAGCGCCAAGTGGAAGATGACGCAATTCTCACCATCGCTAAGCGTCAGCCGATGGGGTCTGACTTGCGTGAAGTTGTCTCGACCTTGCGAATTTCTAGTGACCTTGAGCGATGTGGTGATTTAGCCAAGAACATCGCAAAGCGCGTTATTGCTGTTGAGGGTCAATTCCAACCACCAAAATTGATCCATGGCATAGAACACATGGCTGAGTTGGCTCAAGCTCAGCTGACCAATGTGTTGGATGCGTATGTCACGAAGGATCCAGACAAGGCGGGTCTGGTTTGGAAAAATGATGATGAAATTGATGCCATGTACACATCAATTTTCCGCGAATTACTTACCTACATGATGGAAGATCCACGGAACATCACGCTGTGCACACATCTGTTGTTTTGCGCCAAAAACGTAGAGCGAATTGGCGATCACGCAACTAACATCGCGGAAACAGTGATCTATCAGGTAACCGGGTCACAGGTGGAAGATGAACGCCCGAAAGGCGACAACAGCATCACACCTGCATTAAACTAAGACGCATAGAGTTTCGGAGACGCACGCATGGCAGCCCCCAGTATTCTGGTAGTGGAAGACGAAGAAGCACTGAGTCTTTTGTTACGCTACAATCTGGAAAGTGAAGGCTATCAGGTTGATGTCTCTGATCGCGGGGATGACGCTGAACTGAAACTTCGCGAATCTGTGCCCGATCTTCTATTGCTTGATTGGATGCTACCAGGCCTGTCTGGCATTGAGCTTTGTCGTAGATTGCGTGCACGTGAGGAAACGCGCGCGTTGCCAGTTATAATGTTAACCGCTCGCGGCGAAGAAACAGAACGAATTCGAGGCTTGTCGACCGGCGCTGATGACTATGTAGTGAAGCCGTTTTCAGTCCCGGAACTGATGGCGCGTATCCGAGCCATGTTGCGTCGTGCGAAGCCTGAAATCGTTTCAAAAATGCTATTGGCAGGAGATATTGAGCTCGATCGAGAAACCCATCGTGTCCGGCGTGCTGCCCGTGAGATCCACTTGGGACCAACTGAATTCAAACTGCTCGAATTCTTCATGCAGAATCCGGGGCGTGTATATTCGCGGGAACAGCTGCTAGATGGCGTGTGGGGCCACGATGTTTATGTCGACGAACGCACAGTAGATGTGCATGTGGGCAGACTGCGCAAAGCCATAAATAAAGGCCGCGCCAAAGACCCTATTCGCACTGTCCGTGGTTCTGGATATTCATTGGACGACCAATTCCAGCAATAATCTGGTTTAGACGAACTGTTCCGCAAATGGTTTGGTGAGGCTTCCACTACTCTGGCCTTTCGTGACTTTAAACCATATTGCCCAACATGTGACGATGAACACTTTTGTGCCCATTTCCCAGTAAATTTTTCTAAAAATCACCAAGCTGGAAGCTATGCTTACTTTGTTTCCACAACAGGTTTGTTTGATCAAAGAGACTTCGAAACATATTCATTGGCACTTTTACGGAGGCCATTAGAGGGGCGACATATGTTCGCATGTTGTTGGCAGATTTCTTACACGTTTGTGTTGCATTTCAGCAACAAATTCCGAATTTTCTTTTAAAAATTCACTCGTTTTGAGGCTCAAAATTCGAGTAAATTTGTATCCACAACATACCGTTTTCGAAACGGAAACCGGTTCAAAAATAATTATAAGTCGTTTATATATTTAAACTTTTTTCTGGGCGTATATTCAGAATGTGAAGCGGCACTCACCTGAAATTTTCTGCTGATTACAAAAATAATCTCACTTGAAGATATTTACTCATCTCAGTTGGAAAAATTCACCTTAAGGGTCAATCAGATACAATTTTTGATAGAATTCGCCTTAATTATCTCTAGTTTATTTGTCCTTGTGATTTTCTACCTTGTGAAATTTGGTGGTGCTGATGTAGAGGTGAATTATTGACCTTTACGTAATTATTTTTCTGGGCGGGCGCATTATGAGTTCTGCTGAATCAATTTTAGTTTTTGGTGGTGATGGCTTTTGCGGATGGCCAACTGCTCTTCACCTTTCAAACCTCGGATATGATGTAAGCATTGTTGACAATCTCTCACGGCGAGAAATTGATGAAGAGTTAGCTACAAATAGTCTGACACCGATTGCAGACATGGCAACGCGCATAAAAGCGTGGCGCGAAATCAGCGGTAATTCGATTGCATTCTATAATATCGATCTTGCACATGAACATGTGGCATTGACCGAGTTACTGCGCAGTTTAAAGCCTGCTTCTATCGTGCATTTTGCGGAACAAAGGGCAGCGCCCTATTCCATGAAAGGGCCGCGGCAAAAACGTTATACAGTGGACAATAATTTACAGGCCACACACAATTTGTTGGTGGCAGCGGTTGAAACTGGCACTGACCCTCATATTATTCATCTGGGAACCATGGGTGTCTACGGTTATGACACTCCGGGAGCAACTCTCCCGGAAGGGTACCTCAATGTGGGCATCCGCATGGAAGACGGAAGCTCTGAGGAGCGCGAAATTCTGTATCCCACCAATCCAGGTAGCGTTTATCACCTAACCAAATCATTGGATCAGCTTCTGTTCCAGTTTTATGCCAAGAACGACAAATTACGAATTACAGATCTGCATCAAGGCATTGTTTGGGGCACACAAACTGAAGAAACACGGCTGGACGAGCGCCTCATAAATCGCTTCGACTACGACGGCGATTATGGAACAGTCTTAAACCGCTTTCTTGTGCAGGCAGCTATTGGCTACCCCTTGAGTGTTTATGGATCTGGAGGCCAAACCAGAGCGTTTATTCATATACAAGATACTGTTCGATGCATTGCACTGGCCATTGGCGATCCGCCAACAGCGGGTAATCGGGTGAGTATTAGAAATCAAATTTCAGAGTGCCATCGCGTTCGTGACTTAGCGGACATTGTGGCAGGCATAACTGGTGCGCAAATTGCGAGCGTGCGCAATCCTCGAATTGAGCAAGAAGAAAATGAATTGAGTGCAAGTAACAATTCCTTTTTGGAACTGGGCCTGAGCCCGATTTTGCTTAAAGACGGGCTGCTGCAGGAGACCATGGAGATTTGTGACATCTACCGCGATCGCTGCGATCTTTCTGTCATTCCAAGTACGTCTGAATGGGTTGCGCAACGTGGCGATACGCTTTCTGAAACGCCACAAAGTGCGACTGAGTTATCAGAGTCTCGGAATATTTAGGCGTGCCTTGACGCGTCAAATATTTATTGGATGTGCAGTGGGGCAGGCATCCGAATTTTTTAAAAGATCGCCAGTATTGGGGCGATAAAGGTTTTTAGTTATGCGTCTTTTTGTACTTTTGGCATTTGCCTTTGCTCTTATTAGCCTTGCTTTGGTTGTGTCTCAACACCCGTCTTTTGTTGAGCAGACACGTCAGCTAGTTGGCACCAGCTCGCTGTCCAATGAGAAAGGCTCTAGCAGCTCGCACGATTGGGCTAGTCAGTTTGAACATACTACCACCATTGAGATGCGAGACGATAGTTGGCAAGCATTGTCTGGCTTCCCCTCTTTTGCAAAATACAGTTTTCCTTTGCCTCAAAACGCCGATTTGGTCGCTGCTAGATTACGTTTGCAATTGCATTCCCAGTTAGCTCAAGGCGGAGTGGGTTCGCTACGTGTGGCTGTAAATGACGTGCGCCGCGCAGAGGTGGTGCTCAATCAGGGTCAAGAACAAAAAACCCTACTACTCGGCTTATCGCCCGAGGATCTTGCTCGCTCAAACGTAACGGTGTCGCTATCAGCACAGGGTGATATATTTCATGGCAGTTGCCCAAGCAGGCCAGCAAGAGGCGCGATTGTTGATCTGTTACCTAGCAGCGGGGTGCAATTGGCGCATAGTGGGCCGTTAACAGATCCTCATGATCTTTGGTTAGTCAGTGCACCCGCACCTCAAATACCACTTATCCAGAAAAATACTGGTCAAGACCTTGCGGATGCACTGCTCTTGGCAGCACGTTTGCGCCAGTCAGATATTGCGGCAAATTTTGTCACCGTTTTAGAATCTGAGCCAACCATTGTTTCCGCTGTACCTATCGAAAACCCTTCTACCCTCGTGGTCAATCGTGAGCAGGATTTAGTGTTTGCTTTTGAACCCACGACAGCAACGTTTTCAGTAAGAGATCCGAATGGGGTGGGAACGCTTCTCGCTGGAGCCGCTCCTGTTCGCGTGTCTGATCTGATTTCACGATCTGATAGCCGTGGGACATCGGATGAATATGCTCTCATCACTGAAACGAATGCGCAAAGTTTCTTTCGCAGCAATCGCTGGCGGGTAAATTACAACTTGGCTGATTTGGATGGAGGCCAAGCGCCAAAAAGGTTGAATCTGGCATTAAAATTGGCAAAGCAACAATTGGGTGAAGAATGGTTGATCAATGTCAGGTTCAATACTTCTTTGCTGAGCAGTGATCGACTTGAAAGTGAGCTTGATACGTTTATCAAGGCGATACCGTTGCCACACGCACTGACACAAGTTGAAAATGTGATCACAATTGATTTGGCTACGACGCAAGGCAGCAACGCTGGATGCGATCCAGGACTGGAGTTGACGGCCCAGCTATTGCCGGAAAGCAAGCTGGACGGCAAAGCAATCTTGGATCTGAATGTGCCTGCCTATCTTATAGAAATTTTGGCGCAAAGTAACGGCATAATTCTGAATGCAGAACATGCTGTAACGCCAACTCAAGCTGCATTGTCAGCTGATTTGTTGGCATATATTTTACCCACAGAAGCCGCTGTAAGTGTTACCGACGACGAACCATCGGAAGCGGCAAAAATTGAGGTGCTAACAAAAGCCGCTCTGGAAGAACGCCTCAAGGCATTACCACTTGCCAATGCCACGAAGAATTTTTGGCTTGTCAGTCAAGACACGATCAGCGGTACAGGGAAAAGCTCATTCAAAATTGTGCCACTGACGCCAAAGCTTATTGCGAGCGAAACCATATCAATGCCGGAGAATGCCGTTTTTCTTCTGATTGAAGCGTGAAGTGGTGATGTAACCCATGGCTTTGCACCTCACTGATAGTTTTCTGCATAAGGATTTTTGGTCAACAGACAGCGCGCCGCCTGGCCTGTCGGTAGAAGTTCCATTGTGGCGAACTCCGTGTGTGATCATCCTATTCTGTTTGCTCAGTTATGGGTTATTGTACATCGTCAATCAGGTGTCGTTTCTCAACGAGCGCTTTCCGAATGATGATATTATTTTTTCGCCTTACACAGGCTCGCATTCCATCCCGGTACGTCTGTTTGTCCTGAGCTTCATTTTATCTTTTTCAGTGTTTTCCGCAGGCAGCGCGCTGCAACGAATGCGTTTTGCAATTTATAACTCCATCCGCTTCGTTCTTTACTGCGCACTCTTCGATGTTTTCAACATCGCAAATTATGCTTTTTTTGGCTTTCTGTATCCGCTTTCTCTCATTGAAATAGTGAGCGGTGTCATTGGTTTTCACATATTTTCCAGTGGGTTGTTGCAACTGGGCCGTATGCCGTTACGCCGTGATGCGCCATACGAAAACCACTCGGTTTTGACCCCGATACTTTTATTGTTATTGGTCATCGTTACGTCTGCCTTGCTAGCGGCTTGGATTTCCTTTGTCACACCCGGTCGTATTATGGACCTGCGACAATTGGCACTTTTAGGCGGTATAGGGCCGGGTGTAATTTTGTTCTTTCCACTATTTTTCGGAACTCTCTATGTCATAGGACGCATTGCGTTGCTCGTTGTTAGCAGAGCCGATTTTCGGGTTCCATTGACCATCATTATTCCTGCACATAATGAAGCTCATATTCTGCGAGAGACCATCGCCAATATTGATAGGGCGGTGAGGGATTACGGAGCGCCCGTAACCATTCTGCTTCTCAACAACAATTCCACAGATGCTACGGCGGCCATCGCTCGTCTCGCGCTTTCCGCATGCCGTTCAGCTACCGGACGTGTAGTCGATGTCCCGGCACCGGGTAAGTCAAACGCTCTGAACCACGGTCTGTCTCTGGTGGCGACTGAGTTTTTTGTGCGTATTGATGCGGATACGCAAATTGAACCGGATGCATTACTGCGCGCCATGAGACATTTCAAAAATCCGAATGTCGGTGTCGTTGGGGGATTGCCGCTAGTGCCAGAAACCGGACAATTCGATAGGGCTCGACAGGTTGAAACCTTGTTGAAGCATGGCTTTTATCAGGTCGCTCTCTATCCGATACGCGCAGTTGTGGGCGTTGCTGGCATGTTTGCCGTCTATCGCACAGAATTGCCTCGCAAAAACGGTGGCTTTGCCAAAGGAATGAATGGCGAAGATACAGACATGTCACTGGCAATTGGTGAGCTTGGATATCGCGTCAAAATTGATCCCAATGTACGTTTTGTGTCTGAAGTTCCTGCCAGTTTTAAGCATTTGCGGGAGCAACGCATGCGCTGGTTTCGTTCCGTCTATCATGTGAGTTCACGTAATGCGGATTATCTGGAGCGTTGGTGGCCATCTGTGCGCGGCAAACTGATGTTGCCCTTTATGCTGATCAATTCTGCGCGCCGCGCGATGATGTTGCCTTTGGTGTGTTTTGGCCTGATCGAATATCTGACCAATTTCGACAGCGCCAGCGCGCTTGTCTGGCAAGCCATTTTGGCAGTCATCATTGGTATGCCCGCTCTAATGGCCGTCTTCGCGTGTCTATTGAATGCACGACCACGAGCGTTGCTGTATCTGCCTGAATACGTTCTGTTCCGGGCGTTGCGGTCCTATTTTACGCTTGAATCCTTATTGTCCATATCTTTGTACACATCGAATAAAGACATGCTCGAAGCAGGCTAAAAAATCAGCGCGGGTATGCCAAACAAATCCCTAACATTTTGAGCTAAATCCTAAGATTGCATTTAGTTCGATGCTTAGACCTGCCCTGTAAAACATACGCAGGCAACGATCGGATTGTTGTCTTAGAAATGTGTGTTGGGGACAGGCATGAAATTTCCGATTTTAGGACTGATGGTTGCTGTTGTTTTGGGCCAATATGGATTGATGGCAACGTCAAGTAATCTGGTCATTGCATTTATAGAGCCAGAAATGAAAATAGAGACGGCGCGTATATCGTCCGGTGTGTTTTGTCGCTCTGGGGGTTATGCGAATTGGTCCTGCCCACGAGGATGACGTCTCAGGCAAATCATTTGATCATGTGCGGCTTTCGGTAGGCGCGAAATTCTTAAAAAACGGGCGCAAATATGCGCCCGAATTTATTTGTAACTCGCCTAGTTGCTTGGCAGCATGACTTTGTCGATCACGTGAATCACGCCATTGGACGCAGAAATATCTGCGGTCACCACATTGGCTCCATCTATTGTTACGCGACCATCGTGATCTTTTGTCACAGCCAGCAATTTATCGCCGGAACCTTTGATCGTGCGCACATGAATGGTACGCCCCGGCAGCATATTGGAGGTCAGTTCGCGCGGTAGAACATGATAAGTCAGCACCGCGACCAATTGGTCTTTGTTTTCTGGTTTCAAAAGAGTTTCAACTGTGCCGGCTGGGAGTGCTGCGAAAGCAGCATCTGATGGCGCAAACACTGTCAGATTGTCGCCATTTGCCAAGGCATCAGCAAGGCCGGCGGCAGATGCTGCGGCCAAAAGAGTTTTGAACTGTCCAGCAGATTGTGCAGTTTCAACAATATTGTTCGCCTGTGCACCAGATACAGTGAAAGCAAGTGCCGCTACTGCGCCAAGAATAGTTTTTTTCATGGGTGTCTCTCCAAAGGAATTATTTACTCATAACCAACAAGAGGCTGCTGTTTCTATTGCGCCCTCATTGACCCTTCCTACGAGGTGATTTGGGAAGTGGTTCAGTGGTGTGACAATCTGGCCCGATTGATCAGTTGGAGAAGTCCATCGCTATTTTCGATCTATTGAGCGAAAATACAGGTGCTCAAAATTTATGCCCCTAGAGCATACAGATGGGCTTAAAATGAATAGAATATTTGAAGATTTTGGTAGGAAAATCTGTAGGTAATTTGGTGTATATTTTGGCTAAGTAGCCAATATTAAATGGGTTTTTAGGAATACAGCATGGATGGTTCAAACACACTATCAAAGCTTGGAGTAGCTGGTTGCGGGCGCATGGGAAAACCCATGTTGGAGGCATTGCGAGTGAGCGGCTTTGAAGCATCCGGGTTCGATATTAAGGACCCCTCGAGTTACGATTCTTTTGCCGGTGCCATGACCAATGATCCTGATATTTTTTCAAAAAATCTCACAGTTCTGATTACTGTTGTGAGGGATATTGAACAAACGGACGAAGTGTTGTTTGGCCAGCAAAGCTTTGTCTCACGTGCAGAAAATCTTAAATACATTGTCGTCAGTTCTACTTTGTCCCCAGTCTATGTGAAATCGTTGAAGGACCGTGTTCCAAGCCATATGAAATTGGTAGATGCCCCCATGTCGGGCGCAGTCATTGCAGCCAAGGAAAAGCGCCTTTCATTCATGCTTGGTGGTTCGAAAGCAGATTTGGATGTTCTGCAGCCATTGTTTGATGCCATGGGTAGGTCGTTTCATAGAATGGGTCCGTTTGGCGCTGGTATGACGGCAAAAGTGCTGAACAACCTTCTAGCGGCATCATCAACAGCTATGACAAGGCTGGTTCTGGACTGGGCTGATGATCTGGGTCTTGAAGAGCAAAAACTGTTGGCACTTGTTGAGAAAAGTTCCGGGCAAAACTGGTTGGCTAGCGGCTTTAACGACATTGAATTTGCCCGCGATGGGTATGCTTTGGATAATACAATTGGCATTTTGGAAAAGGACGTGCGTAGCGCTTTGGATGCAGCGCCAGTGGGTGCCGGAACAGCACTTCCGGAGGCCGTCATAGATGCAATTCGCGCACTGAAAGCGCGGAAATAGAAGCCGTTTGGCTGATCAGTATGGCCTTAGTCCGTTCTAATTGACATCGGGACAAAAGCTCGTGGCTTATGGAGTTGACGAAAGACTGCGATGCTCCATACCTTCTAATAGGTATTTGGGAGTAAACTCATGAAATTAGTTTCAGTAGCGGCAATTTTTGCGTGCCTTACAACACAGGCCTTTGCGGAGGATCTGCCGCTTTTCGATGCTCACATTCACTACAGTCATGATGCTGTGATCCAGGTGCCACCGGAAGAGGCAGCCCGACTTCTGCGTGAAGCAGGGGTTTCCAAGGCGCTCGTTTCAAGTTCAGATGATGACGGCACTCAAAAACTTGTTGCGGCCGCACCCGAAATTGTAGTGCCAGCGTTGCGTCCCTATCGGCGCCGTGGCGAAATAGGCACTTGGATGCACGACCTCACAGTCATCGACTATGTTGAAGGGCGGCTGGCGAAATACAAATACCGTGCTCTGGGCGAGTTTCACGCTTATGGGGATGACATTGAAACGCCGGTGTTGCAACGCATGATAGCTCTAGCCAAAGAATATGATCTACTGCTCCATGCTCATTCTGATGCTGATGCAATTGAGCGCATTTTCAAAACATTTCCTGATGCCCGGGTTCTTTGGGCACATTCTGGTTTTGACAGACCATCTGAGGTAACTGAATTGCTGTCTCGACATCCAAATTTATGGAGTGATTTGGCGTTTCGTTCTGATCAGGCAAGTAACAGTCAAGTTGATCCAGAATGGCAGAAAGCCTTCGAACAACACCCAAAGCGCTTTATGATCGGGACAGATACGTTTGCCCCAGAGCGATGGTATTACATTGGACAGCATGCACAATTTTCCAGAGGATGGCTTGCAAGCTTACCCAAGACGCTGGCTGAGAATATTGGCTATAAAAACGCAGAACGCATGCTGGGTCTTCTTGAATGAGAATTTGGAAAACCCTTTTAGCTGGCGCAGCTGTTGCAATCAGTTTTGTGGGTTTGGCTCAGGCCTGTGAATTCTCCGCTGATTGGTCACCAATGGTACATAGCTCCGATGGCTTAAAAGTTGCACTTAGCAAACCCGATAGAGGCATAAAAGTCAGCCAAAGATTTGATCTGGAATTTGCTGTTTGTGGCGTTGATGATACGAAAATTGATGGCATTGATGTGGACGCTATTATGCCAGCACACAAACATGGCATGAACTATCGGCCAATCGTCACGCGTTTGGATGAAGGGCGTTATAAAGCAAGCGGAATGCTGTTTCACATGCCCGGTGAATGGCAGGTCATTGTGGATGTACTCTCAGAAAAATCACCGCAGCGACACACATTGGACCTTGCAGTCCAGTGAGGTCTATTTGTGCTTTACTCGTGGCAATGGGTTGTTTCAGCCACTGGGTAACCTCATCAATCGCAGCGTCACTCCTTTTGGATGAAAATGAAATCGCGGCTGCACTTTCACATGGTCCTTGGCCGCTTGAGGTCCGACCAGATCCAAGCAATCACATGTCTGGTAATGCTGAAGCCATCGCGTTGGGAAAAGCGTTTTTCTCTAGCGTTGAGCTTTCTTCAAATGGAAAGACCAGTTGTGCTTCCTGTCACCAAGCTGAGCGGGATTTCACAGATGGCCTTCCGCGCGCAATTGGGACCAAACAGCTTGATCGGAATACACAAGGGCTTCTCAATTTGCGTCATCACCGTTGGTTTGGGTGGAGTGGTGGTTCGGATAATCTGTGGGCGCAAAGCTTGGTGCCCGTCGTGCATGTAAATGAAATGGCAATGACGCAAAATGGTTTATCCGCCTTTCTGCTGCAGGAGCCCTTTGGCTCGGCTTATAGCGGAATTTTTGGCGCTTCATCTGAGCATAGCAATGAGCAAAACTTGGTTAATGTTGGCAAAGCACTGGCTGCTTATGTTGAAACATTGGAAACAGGGCGCTCCAATTTTGATCAGTTTAGAGATGCGCTCGCGGCCCAAAACTGGGCGCAGGCTGCAACATATCCTGAAGCTGCGCAGCGCGGGCTTCAGTTGTTTGTTGGTAAAGGCAATTGCAGTTTTTGTCACACGGGACCGCTATTTACCAACGGAGAGTTTCATGATGCAGGCGTTCCCTATTTCGTAGAGCCTGGGCGAGTGGATAGCGGCCGGCACGATGGTATCAAGTCCATTCGGTCAAGTCCGTTCACATTGGCGGGCGAATACACAGATGATGTTGAGAAATCGGGCGCCTGGGCGGTGCAGCAAGTGAGGGAGCAACATTCGAATTTTGGTACGTTTAGGGTGCCGAGTTTGCGCAATGTGGCTAACACAGCACCTTACATGCACAACGGGAGCCTGCTGTCTTTAGAGGCTGTGGCTTTGCACTATTCCAACATTGATTTGGAAAGATTGCATGCAGACGGGGAGTTGATCTTGAAGCCACTCAATTTAACACTCCAAGAGCGCAGCGACCTTGTGGAGTTTCTGCATTCACTGACAGCGCCATTGGTTGCAACTCCCTAGGCTGGCTTAGCTTTTGCTATTGTCTTCCCAACGATAACGGAAGTCGCAGTGGCCAGCACCCTGCATAATGGTTTGCGTCCGGTCGAGTTTTATCTTCGGGTTGAAGCCAGTGCAAAATGTGCCGTCCCGGCCGCATGAAAGAATGCCACCAATGTCCGCAAGGCCCATTTCACGGCACATTTCTGCGTATTTGCAACGCGTCACATTGTAATGCACACGGTCTTCATTTTCCTCAAGTATCTCCACTTCTAAGGCGCCGTTGGCCTTCCATTGAGGTAACAGCCCATGAAAGTCTTCAAGCTTGCCCTCTTCCTCTAAATTTTCCGAGTAAGCTTTGCCTTGCGCAATTGAGTCTTTTGTTATGGCTGAACTCAGAATGGCTTGTGAAATTCCTTTCCCAAGACGAGCGACCATTTCATCATAAATCGGTTTGATAATGTTCGCCTCAATTCGGCGTTGTTCAAGAATTGGGAGAGTGGTTTTTGACATGTTATGTTCCGCTAAATCTGCAGGGTCATGCATCTACCCGAACCGCAGCGTTTCTGAATTTCGATGAACGCATTTTCAGCAAAAACTGGACAAAAGAAAGCCCCACAGCAACCAGAGATATTTCTCGGATTTCTGTGGGGCTGGATATCACCATTCAAGGCCGTTGCTGAGTGACTTTAGTTCAAGATGGTCGCTTCGGTCTTTTCGCGCACTTCGCTATCAGACACGCCATCGGCCAATTCAACAATTTTCAGGCCACCTTCGACTACATCAAACACACCCAAATTGGTGATGATGCGATCGACAACTGATTGACCGGTCAGCGGGAGCGTGCAGGCTTTCAGGAGCTTGGTCTCACCGCGTTTGTTAGTGTGGTCCATTACAACGATAACGCGCTTTACGCCCGCTACCAGATCCATAGCGCCACCCATGCCTTTTACCAGCTTGCCGGGGATCATCCAGTTCGCCAGATCACCGTTTTCAGCAACTTCCATGGCACCAAGAATTGCCATATCGATCTTGCCACCACGGATCATGCCAAAGCTGTCGGCAGATGAGAAATAGCTGGTACGATCCAATTCGGTGATGGTTTGTTTGCCAGCATTGATCAAGTCGGCATCAAGATTCTCTTCCGTGGGGAAGGGGCCCATGCCGAGCATGCCATTTTCTGATTGCAGCGTTACGTCGACGCCTTCTGGAATATAATTGGACACAAGCGTTGGAATGCCAATGCCCAAGTTTACATACATGCCATCTTCAAGTTCACGTGCTGCGCAGGCAGCCATTTGATTGCGATCCCACATAATGTGTCTCCCTATGCCGCACGTACGGTTTTTTGTTCAATCCGCTTTTCATGATCACCTTTGATGAGGCGGTGCACAAAAATACCAGGCGTATGGATGCTGTCAGGATCAAGGCTACCGACAGGAACAATCTCTTCCACTTCGGCGAGGCATACCTTGCCACACGTGGCAGCATTCGGATTGAAGTTACGAGCGGTTTTGCGGTAAATCAGGTTACCCTGTTCATCGCCTTTCCACGCTTTTACGATGGCGATGTCAGCTACAATTCCACGTTCCAGAATGTATTTCTGACCATCAAATTCTTTTTCTTCTTTGCCTTCGGCAATCACGGTACCAACACCAGTTTTGGTGTAAAATCCGGGAATGCCAGCACCGCCAGCTCGCATGCGCTCAGCCAAAGTGCCTTGCGGGTTAAATTCAAGTTCCAACTCACCAGACAGATATTGCTGCATAAAGGTATCGTTCTCGCCCACATAGGATGAGATCATCTTTTTCACCTGGCGTGTCTGTAGAAGTAGGCCTAGCCCAAAATCATCTACGCCAGCATTGTTAGAGGCGACGGTCAGGTCTTTTGTGCCTGCATCGCGAATGGCTGAGATGAGGAGTTCCGGAATACCACAGAGGCCAAAACCTCCAGCGGCGATGAACATGCCGTCAAACAAAAGGCCGTCGAGTGCCTCTTGTGCCGAACCAAAAACTTTCCGCATTATCTGCTCCCATGATGTTTGCCGCATTGCAGCAATAAGATGGACCTGTTGCTACACGAGGTTGCGCAATTTCGCAAAGCCTATTGATAACTCTCTCTATCGATTGCTGGATTGCACGCTATGAAAGCGCATTATCTACAGTCAGCGCGCACAATTGCACGTAGGCAAAAAGATGGATTCACCTCAAAGGTGTCATCAGTAAGAGGAAACGTCTCTTGTTTGCATTTTCGGTTCTGGAAAATTTGGTGTAAGAGAGCCTGGCGAATTTAAGTTTCGCCGGGCATTGAATTCGTTAAGCTCAGATCAAAGTGTTGCCGCAAACTTCGCTATCGACTTTTGATAGGCAGAAGACGCGTTCCACTCATTCAGAACACGAAAATTATGTGTTCCCGGCGCATAGGATTTGCCAGCTCTCCAGCCATATGCCTTGAGGTAGTTGGCAGTTGAGGCAAGCACATCTGGAATGGAACCAATCAGATCACGACGGCCGTCACGATCGTAGTCTACACCAAACTTTACGTAATTCTTTGCCATGAATTGGGTTTGCCCAATTTCACCATGTCGAGCACCACGCATTTTGCTCTTTGGTAACCAGCCCTTATCGATGATCATAAGAGCCGCCATAAGGTTTGGTTTGAAGAATCCTGAACGCCTGCAGTCATGGGTAAGTGAAGCAAGCGATGTGACGATATCATGTTTGCCGGTGTAACTGCCAAAGGCGGTTTCCATACCCCAGATCGTAACCAGGACTTCCTTTTGTACGCCATATCGCTTTTCGATCGCCCGCAATAGTTTTCCATGGCGCTTTAAACGTTTGCGAGTGGGGCCCAACAAGCCTTGCGTTTTTTTAGCGTAAAATCGTGAGAAGTTGGACTTCGCGCTTTTGAGTTTGCGATTGATGCTGCGGTCATATTTGATGACACCTGAAGAATATTTCGTCTGTGCAAGTACATCTAAACCACGGCGGCCAATGCCGGCGGCTTTCGCTTCTTTGGCAATATCGCGCTTAAAGGCATTAAAACCATTGCCTGAATTGCTGCATTTGGCAGCAAATGCCGGAGCTGACAGGAAAGTTAGCGTGACCGCAATTGCCAGGAGTTTGCTTTTGTTGCTCATTCCAACCTCTTAAATTCGAATCAGTTCATTTAAGTACTAAAATTATGGCACACATTTGTGCAACTGATCTGAAAGGTAGATCCTTAGTCCTGATCTTCAGAAGCTTCCAGCAGCGTGCGTGCAGTAATCTCGTCAGTTATGAACACAGAAGGGTTGAGAATTTTCAAACATCCCAGCAGGACCGCGATTTTTTCTTCACCACCGGAAATCAAAACGCAGTCATCGACTTTTTTAAGTTTCTCAAGACCAACTGATATGGCGCGTTCATTTACTGGATGATCAACAATATCGCCATTGGCATCAATGAAATTATACAACAGATCGCCCACAGCCCCGGCTTCCATAAGCGTTTTGCGCTCGGCTTCGGAAACATGCCCAAGCCTGTAGGACGTATTGAGTTTGGTGATACCGCCAGCACTGACAAATGCGACGTCCATGGAGTCCGCAAAGTCAAAGATTTGATTGATGCCGCAATGTTCCAGAAGAGCATGTTTTGTTTCAGCGCTATCGACCAAAGCCGGCGCTGGAACCAGATAACCCTCTCCGTTGAAACGTTCGGCGAATTGCCATGCAAACTCTGCCGGATTAAATCGCTTTGCCTGTGCGATGCCGCCTAACAGGGAAATGATCCGCACATTTTCCAGCTCCCGGCCTTCAATGTGTGGCAGGGCCGCATGCAAAGTACGCCCCCAACCCACACCAATCGTCATATCTGACTGAACATATTCTGAAATGAATTTACCCGCGGCCAAAGCGATTGATCTGGTCGCATCAGAGTTCGCAACGGATCGTGGCGCGATAATAACTTTGCCAACATTGTAGCGTCGCTCAATTGCCCGTTGGGATTTTACAATGTCAAATATGTTCGAATTTATTTGAATATTGACCTCACCACGCTTGCGCGCTTCTGCAAGCAGCCGGGTAACCTGCAGCCGATTAACACCAAGAACCGACGCCGTCTCTTGTTGGTTCTTACCTTCGATATAATAAAGCCAAGCAGCACGAACACGAAGTTCCTGCACAGGGTCAAGCGTGTCTACCAAAAGGTCGCCGCTCAGATTTTCATCTGGTTTACCAGTCAAATTGTCCACCACTACATGTGCTGTTCGCAATGCAAATGGTTGTACCTTGCAAAGCTCACCAGCTTCTTTGATGTAAATCTGCTCTTTCGCTAGCCAATTGGCGCGCTGGCGTAAATAGCTAAACCGGATCTAGCGTCAATTCTATTGGGTTTTCTAACAAGGATTTGACTTTGCTAAGCCACTTTGCGCCAACAGCACCATCCACAACTCTATGGTCGCAAGACAGACAAACTGAAAGTTTAGTTCCAAGGTCAGGAGTTCCAGTTTCTCCGACATAAAAATGCTGCTCAGCTCCTCCAACGGCCAAAATCATACTCTCCGGTGGGTTGATGATTGCGTTGAAAGACTTAACGCCGAACATTCCAAGATTGGAGATCGAGAACGAGCCGCCCTGGTATTCGCTGTTTGCGAGCTTCCCAGATTTCGCCCGCGTGGCAAGATCGGCAATTTCGTTGGATAGAGTCTGGATGCTTTTGTTTTGAGCACCCTTAACGACTGGAGTCATCAGGCCACCATCAATCGCGACAGCAATAGACACGTTGGCATCTTTGTACTGAAGGATACGATCATTGGCCCAAGATGCATTGGCTTCGGGAACTGCAGCCAATGTAAGCGCGCAAGCTCGGACGAGTAAATCATTGATCGAAATGCGCCGAGCAGCAGTGCCTTCCAATGCTGCGTTGAGTTCTGAGCGAAACGATAGTAGCTTATCAATTCGGCAGTCCATATCCAGATAGAAGTGTGGGACAGTCGATTTGCTTTCGGTGAGGCGCGCGGCAATTGTGGCGCGCATCCGGTCTACCGGAACTTCGATATACTCAACGCCAAATTTGTCTGCCGTTTTCTTTGCATCCGATTGCGAGGTTTCTTGGAGAGACGATGTCGGAATTGTTGCTGCGTTTTGAACAGCATTCTCAACATCGGAGCGCGTGATACGTCCACGTGGTCCGGTTCCAACAATGTCTATTAGAGAGATATTTTTTGACGTGGCAATGCGCCTTGCAATCGGTGTGGCGCGAACGTTGCTTTCATTCGCTGCAGACGATGTCACATCAATTGAAGGGGCTTCATCGTTTGCGTCGGAATTTGCGTCTTCCACCAAACTCGATGCACTTTCATTGGCTGCTCTGGCAGGTTCAACGAGTGCCTCATCTTCCGCAAAAATCCAGCCCACTGGATCGCCGATTGGAATTTCCGCACCTTTGTTGGCAATCACAAAGCGCAAAGTGCCGGTCGCAGGGCTTTCCACTTCCATCGTCGCTTTATCTGTTTCGATATCAAAGAGCGGTGCGCCCTTTTCAACATTTTGGCCTTCTTCCAGATGCCATGCTGCAATGGTGCCGGATGCCATATCCATATCGACTTTTGGCATGATGACTTCAGTTGGCATGCCTATATTTTCCCTTTGACCAATTGGGATACTTTTTCAACAATTTCAGCTGTTTGAGGAACTGCCGCCTTTTCCAGATTAGGATTGTATGGGATAGGGGATTCAGAGCCGCCCAATCTCAATATAGGTGCATCCAGAAAGTCAAACACTTCGCTTTCAGCCACCATAGCGCTGATTTCTGCGCCAATGCCAAGTGTCTTTACGCCTTCATAAACACAGACCAACCGTGAGGTCTTTCGGACACTGGAAAAGATGGTTTCCCTGTCTATCGGCCGGATCGTTTTAAGATCGATAACTTCTGCTGAAACGCCTTCTTCCGCCAGCTTATCTGCCGCATCCAGTGCTTTGTGAACCATGATGGAACTGGCAACGATAGTAACGTCGTTCCCTTCACGGCGAACTTCGGCTCTTCCAATTGGTACCGTGTAGTGACCTGTTGGAACCATCCCTTTAGATTTGTAGAGAATTTTGTGCTCGAAAATCATGACAGGGTCAGGGTCTTCCAAGGCGGCCAACAACATGCCCTTGGCATCGTGAGGAGTAGCAGGCTGGATAACTTTCAGGCCAGGAACATGAGCAAGCCATGCTTCAAGGCTTTGGCTGTGTTGGGCGGCTGCACCGGTGCCTGAGCCGGCAGGAAAGCGCATAACAAGAGGCACAGACACAGCGCCACCAAGCATATATCTGAGCTTAGCTGCCTGGTTACAAATTTGCTCCATTGCCAGCATAGCAAAATCAGAAAACTGAAACTCAAAAATTGGCCGAAGACCTGTGAGCGCCGCGCCAACAGCAACACCGGCACCGCCAAGTTCTGAAATTGGTGTGTCCATGACACGGTCTTCACCATATTTATGAACCAGGTCTCCAGTGACCTGAAACGCACCGCCATAAACGCCGATATCTTCGCCCATCAATATTACGCGTTCATCGCTGGAAAGCGCTATATCTAGTGCGTCACGAACGGCTTCGGCGTAGGACATTTCAACAAGAGCAGTCTCCTGAGGATTAGGTTCCATATTCATGCTGAAACCTCGGTGTAGACATCCCGTGTCACTTCGGTCGTGAGTGGATCAGGACTGGATTTTGCAAACTCAATGGCATCTGCAATTTCTTGATCAACACTCGCTTCAATATCTTTGATGTCTTGCTCGGATACGATTTTGTGTTCCTGCAAAAGCGTCGAGAGCCGTAGAATTGGATCTTTCTCCATCCACTCAGCAATTTCCTCTTTTGTGCGATACCGATTTCGATCTGATTTGGAATGTCCGCGCCAGCGGTAGGTAAGGGACTCTACCAAGCTTGGTCCATCTCCAGCTCGTGCTCGAGCAACAGCGTTGGATACAGCTTCACTAATTGCCGAAAGGTCGTTCCCATCCACAGTTTCCCCTGGCATGGAATATGACGTGGCACGCTGTGAGATGTTGGTAACGGACGTTGAGCGTTCTGTAGAAGTAGACATGCCATACTTATTGTTTTCGCAGATAAACACGACTGGCAGTTTCCATACTGAAGCCATATTGAGCGACTCGTGAAAGGCACCCTCATTGTTGGCGCCATCACCAAAGAAGCAGAGGATCACTTTGTTTGTCTTGAGCCGTTTGGAGGTGAGCGCCGCACCGACAGCAATGGGAATACCGCCAGCGACAATGCCGTTTGCTCCCAAATTGCCGGATTCAAAATCCGCGATGTGCATTGAGCCACCACGGCCTTTGCAGTAGCCCGTTTCCTTGCCAAAAAACTCTGCAAACATTTTTGATGCCTTTGCACCTTTGGCAACGCAGTGGCCGTGGCCCCTGTGTGTCGATGTGATTTGGTCATCGGGTTCCAATGCCATGCAACTGCCCACAGCGCTGGCTTCTTGGCCGATCGATAAATGCATCGTTCCATGGATAAGGCCGCGTGTGTAACAATCTTCAGCGCCTTCCTCAAATCTGCGAATGAGGTACATCTTTCGAAGTGCTGCTCTCAGCTCTTCGGGAGTAAAATTTTTGATTGCAAACGGTATGTTTGCTTGTTCTAATTTTGACATGAATTCTTCCGGTCAGCCGAGGTTTTGAACCATTTGGTCCTGAAGGGTTCTGAGCTGGACAATTTTTGAATCAGATGCCGGTTTGGCATTGGCATAGGTAATGAGCTCCCCTTTGCGGATGGCTGTCGTTGCTGTAGCGCCAGCAAGCAGACCGCAAGGAATAGCGCCGCTGGTGCGTGCTTCTTGAACTTCCATTACCCAAGCTCGGTAGCAATACTCGCCGATTTGATCCAGAGTCTCACCTGGTACCAAATCGCGTTTTGCGAGAGCGCAAACTTCCGCAACGGGCTTATTGAGTGGCACCATATCGGCCTTGCTGTTGAGAACTGCACGTGCGCATGTCAGTGGCACTTCCAAAGATGTCAGGTGATATGGGCGAATAAATGTGAAATATGGACCTTCGCCCATTTTGAGATCTTCCATGCGTTCGCGAACGCGGGGATGGCCCATCTCAGCGATGACGAAAACACCGGGAGCAACGCCTTTGCCGACTGAATAGTCGACCCGCCCAACTCCCGACAAAACACCGCCATCAGCCTCAGGAACCAGCACCTTAGACAATTCGTCACGTGTTGCTGCGGGGCCATGCATACCTGGTTTATCGGGCACCAATCCGGTTGCATTTGCGATAGCTGCCATTTCAACCATGGTCTTTGAACCATCTACAAACTCAACCAGCATTCGGGAGTTCATGTTACGTCGTTGGGCTTCTTCTTCATATTGATCGGGTGTGGCATCAAAATTGAGCGGATTGTTTTTGCCCTTACCCGCGCAAACAATTTTGTGGCCCATAGCGGATACAAATTCGACGAGTTCCATACAGGAAGATGGTTCATCGCCCGCGCCAAGTGTGTAAACCACGCCGAGCCGGTCGGCTTCACTCTTTAGGTATGCGCCAATCGTTACGTCGGCCTCAACATTCATCATGACGAGGTGCTTACCGCGTTCCATTGCTGCCAGGCCAAGCTCTGCGCCGACGCCTGGTAGGCCCGTGGCTTCGATGACTACATCCACAAGGCCGCTTTCCAGCAGGTGATGAGAGTCCTCAACAATGGCAACTTTTCCATTTTCAACCGCCGCATTGAGTTCTGTTGTCGAGGAGACTGTCTTGGAGTGGCCCTGTTCTTGGAATGCAACATCGACTGCTTTGACGGCATTGTCGGTTCGAATGTCAGAGATTGCAGCAACCTCAATCCCAGACATTAAAGAGGCCCGCGTTACAATGTCGGTCCCCATCTCACCGCAGCCGATCAACCCAATTCGAATGGGGCTGCCTTCTCCCGCCCGCGCTTCTAGTTCCCTAGCAAGGCCGGTTGGTGAAACATTAGACGCCATTTATACTCTCCTCCGAAGACTATCTCGAATATCTCGAACATTTGATATTGTGTCAACACAAATGTACATCAATATTCTGTATTTTGAGCTAAAATAGGGTTGACAGTCGCGTATGTTTGAACATTAGTATTGGAATATGACACTTTGTGCAAGTTACGAAGTGCCATCTTGGGAGGATTTGCAAACTTGACTCAGAAAATTTTGAGTTCACACTCGACTCGTATTCGCGTCGCTATGCATTGGCGAATGCCGTCCTTCCTTTTTTCGTCTAATAGGAGGAAGTATTGATGTATCGAATACCCAAACAAGCGACACCAAAGTCGCGAAATGTCTCTCGCCGGTCATTCTTGCGCAACACAGCTGCTGTAGGCGCGGCCGGAGCAGCGCTATCTATTTCATCACCGTTCGTCTCCAAAGGTTTCGCCCAAATGCGCGACCCGCAGGCAATTTTGGATGATATCAACGTCACAAAATATGTGCGTGAAGATTATCAAAAACTGTACAATATGAGTGGAGATCCAATTTGGGATCCTAACAAGGATTGGATTCGTACGGTTGATTGGGAAGCAGTAAGAAAAGCCCAATCAGGTAAAACAGTTCGTTTTGCAATTGGCGCTGCCGATCGTGAATCCGCTGCCGAAGGCTTGAAGCCATTTGAAGAACTTTCAGGCATTAAAGTTGAGCTTGTCCCAATTCCAGATGATAGCCTTTATGATAAAGCGATTGCTGAGTTCATTTCCGGCAATGCAAGCTTTGATGCATTGCAATTCTTCTCACCTTGGCTAGGTGATTTTGCTGCGCCTGGTTTCCTCTATGAACTGGATGAGCTGGCTAAAAAGTGGACGCTTCCACTCGATGACTTCTATGACACTTACCGTTTGAACTATGGTTTCTTCAACGGCAAAATGTACGGCATTCCTTTCGATTGTGACATCCAAATGGTTCACGTTCGTAAGAAGTACATGGAGCAACTACTTGGTGGTGAAGTCGATAAGGTAAACTCCATTCCAACCTATGATGAGCTGATCCGCGTATCTGGAGAGCTTAACAAGATTGAGCCGGGCGTTTCCGGCGTGGGCATGATGGCGGCTCCTGGCTTCTGGTCAACTTACACCTGGGAGCACATTGCCGCTCAAGCTGGTATGATGTTGTTCGATGAAAACTGGGAACCAATTTTCAACGGCGACGCTGGCATGAAAGGCATGGAGATCATCCTCGATCTCGCTAAGAATGCCAATGAAGGCCATGCTGGAGCTGGTTGGCCGGAAAATCGCGCTGCATGGCTCGGCGGACAGGTTGCGACGAATATCAGCTGGCAGGATTCTGGCACGCAAGCCATGCGTCCAGATCAGTCTCAGATCGTTGATGACTTTGTCACAATCTATGAGCCTCGCATCTCTGGTGGGCGTTTTGCTCCACCAAACATTGCTGGATCTACATCCGTGGTCGCAGCGTCTGCACAAAATCCAGAAGGTGCCTTCTTGATGTTGGCATTCCTGACAACGTCTTCAATCATGGCAATGAACGAAGCCAATGCAAACGGTGTTGCTCCGGGTTATCGTTCGGTTCTTTCCAACAAAGATCTACAAGCGGTTTCACAACCTGCTGAAGTTTGGGGCAAAAGCCTTGACCACGCATGGTGTGCTCCTCGTTTGCCAGGTGCGTTCCCAATCGAACAAGCCATTGGTAACGAGATCAACCGGGCTGTTGTTGGTCAGATCACTGCGAAAGAAGCTATGGACAACGCTGCCGCTGGCGTGCGCAAAATCATGGCAAGCAACGGATTCTATCAGGGTAAAGATCCTGTGGAATACGCAGCAGCAGCACCTGGTCTTTATGTAGGCGAAGGCAAAGATTTGCCATTCTAACCTACTGAGGATTTCCTCCCAAGTGCAATTGGTGCCCGGGGCAATGTCTCGGGCACCGTTCTTTAGAGTCAGGTTGGAACAAAGATATGACACAAGCACCCCAACCGATATCGGGGACCCAGCGTCAACGCAGGTTCAAGCGCCGAAGCAAAAGGCTGAAAGCGTGGTTTCCTTATTTGCTCGTTGCTCCGGCAGTCCTCTATCTCCTGATGATAACGCTTTATCCCGGAATTTACGCGGTTGTTCAAAGCTTCCATGCGGTTAAGTTTGGGCCTTGGAACTACGTCGGGTTCCAGAATTACTCCGAGCTTTGGAACGACTATCAGTTCTGGGGGGCGATGGGTAACACACTCATCATAGGTTCCATATCGCTTGCGCTACAGTGTGTTATTGCTCTGACCTTGGCCTACTACGCCTACCGCGACCCTTGGGTTAAAGGCTGGCGCATCATATTTCTCGTCCCCATGCTGTTCATGCCTTCAGCTGTGGCTTTCATTTACAAGCTTTTCTTTCTCGATGCGCGGGTGATTTCTGACGTGCTGATGCGAATTGGCCTGATCGATAGCAACCTTGCCATTCAATCGTCGATCTGGATGAGCAGGTTTTTGTTGATCGTCGCGGATGTGTGGCAGTGGACTCCATTTCTCTTCATTATTTTTGTGGCCGGATTGCAAGGTCAAGATGAAGAAGTTGAGGAAGCAGCGCGCCTTGATGGTGCGACCTGGCCAAAGATTTTCTGGAACATCTCGTTACCATTGATGAAGCCTGTCATTGCTGTGGCGCTCGTGCTTCGCGCTATCGACATTACGACAATGTTCGCCAATGTCTTCATCATCACCAAAGGTGGTCCAGCCTTCGGCACGGAAACAATCAGCTATTTCATCTACCGAACCGGCTTTAAATTTTTCAACTTTGGCTACGCTTCAGCAGCGTCTGTCATAATGCTCATTATCACAATTGTCGTTGCGCAAATGGTGGTCAAACGAGCATTTGTGTCTTCGAGGGCTTAGACCATGGCATCTGTACGCAAGTCTCGCGGTGAAAACCTATTCATCCGATATCTAATACTTGGAGCCTGGGCGCTATTCTGCCTCATGCCTGTTTTATGGTTCCTAAGCATAGGTCTGCGCCCGCGTATTGAAATCATCACTCCGCAACCAGTTTATTTCCCAACGTTTTCGCTAGAAGCTTGGAGGATGATTTGGGAAGACTGGCCCATGGCACAATATCTTCTCAACTCCGTAGCCGCTATTTTCGGTTCAGTTGTGATTGATCTGGTGCTTGCAATTCCCGCGGCATATTCACTGGCACGCTATGAATATCGGGGCCGGGACGACATCGGTTTCTACATTCTTTCAACCCGCATGATGGCGCCTGCCATTGTAGCGATACCCATCTTCTTTTTGTTCCGCAACATGGGGCTTCTCGATAGTGTCTGGGCTTTGATGTTGGTCTATGCAGCTATCAATTTGTCTATCGTGACATGGATTATCCGCTCTTACATGTTGGACATCCCAAAGGAACTTGAAGATGCTGCCCGCACCGATGGCGCAAGCGACATGCGGATTCTGTGGGAAATCATTACACCTGCAATCTTGCCCGGTATTATTACTGCGGCTGTGATCGCGATGATTTTTGCAATCAACGAGTTCCTGTTCACACTCCTGATCGCATCCACACCAAATGCTTACACAATGTCCGTGGCACTCGCCAATTTCACTGGCGGCTCAGATGGCGTCATTTACAACGCGATAGCGCTCGTGTCGTTCCTCGCTTTCTTGCCTGTGTTCATTGTGGTTCTACTAATTCAAAAACATCTGTCTCGTGGTCTGACCATGGGCGCAGTTAAAGGGTAAATCGATGGCTCGTATTCAACTCAAGAATATTCAAAAAAAATGGGGCCAGATCTACGGTGTTCGCGATGTCAATATCGATATTGCGGATGAAGAATTTCTCGTACTTCTTGGCCCCTCCGGCTGTGGCAAAACAACAACCATGAGAATGATCGCGGGTCTTGAAGATCCGTCCGAAGGCGAAATCCTGATGGACGGTGAATATATGAACGATATCGATGCGCGCGATCGAGATGTTGCCATGGTGTTTCAGGGCTACGCGCTTTACCCCAACATGTCGATCTACGAGAATATTCGTTTTCCATTGCGCATGCGCGGTGTTCCAAAACAAGACCAAGACGAGCTGGTAAGACGCGCAGCAGATATGGTGGAAATGGGCGATTACCTTGATCGCAAACCTGGCGCACTGTCTGGCGGGCAACGCCAGCGTGCAGCTCTTGCCCGCGCCGTGGTGCGACAGCCTCAGGTGTTTTTGATGGATGAACCTTTGTCCAATTTGGACGCTAAGTTACGCCAGGCCATGCGGATCCAGATCAAACATCTGCAACGCCAGTTAAAGATCACGTCTGTGTACGTGACCCATGACCAAATTGAAGCACTCACATTGGCCGACCGAATTGTCATCATGGATTCCGGTGCAATTCAACAAATCGGCACGCCAGATGAAATATACTCCGACCCTGCCAATACATTTGTTGCAGCGTTTATCGGCTCGCCACCGATGAACATCGTTAGCGGCGAAATTCAAGATGGGGTTTTTGTCGCTGAAGGAATTAGAATTCCAGATTTAAAAATTGGCTTCACTGGCCGAACGAAACTAGGCATCCGTCCTGAAGACTGCCACTTGGCGAAAAACGGGGAAGAGCCCCATTTGCGCGGCTCGGTATATGGTGTGGAACCAACTGGCGACATGACCTATTTGACCATTCGCCTCGATGGCGAGAACTTTGAAGTTAAAGCTGCCAGAGACTACCGTGCGGATCTGGGAGCTGCTGAAAACATTGTCTTTGATGAAAGCAGGCTCTATTTCTTCGACGCTGAGAGTGGTGAAAGAATTAGGTAGCAGCTATGAAGTTTGATTACACATCCATTGGTTTTTATACGTTTGACTGCCTTGGTCGACCTGTGAATGACATACCGCCAAACGGAGATACCTATTTCATCGATGAGTTGACGTTGGCCGTATCCGGCGCGGCTGGAAGCGCGTCCATTATCGCTGCCAAGCATGGCTTGAAGGTTCAGGCTGTTGGCGGTGTTGGCGAAGATGACATGGGCGACTGGGTGCTGCAAAAGCTGTCCAGCTTCCAGATCGACACTTCAAATATGCAGCTGTGTCCAGGCTTCACAACGTCATCGTCAATCGTTACGACCCGGCCGAATGGGGCACGTCCTGCGCTTCATAAAAAGGGCGCAACCGGAGGCTTTTATATCTCTGATGAATTGGTTGATCAGGTACTGGATACAAAAATCCTCCATGTAGGAGGTGTTGGCCTGATGGACGCAATGGATAAGGGGCGCACCGGAGAAGTTTTGCAAGAAGCCAAAGCCAGAGGCTGCATTACAACGCTGGATGTGTTCGCATCTACCAAGGAAGATCTTCGGCTCATTGAACCGCTTCTGCCCTATACAGACTATTTCATGCCGTCTGAAGAAGAAGCAATGGCCCTCACTGGGCTGAGTGATTTCGATGCGATTGCAGACGATCTTTTAACCAAAGGGGCCGGTTGCGTCATTCTAACCCTTGGAGAATTGGGTGCGATGTACCGTCATAATTCTGGTGAGCGCTTTGATATTCCGGCATTCGATATTGACGTGGTGTGCACATGTGGCTGTGGAGACTGCTTTAACGCAGGCTTTGCCACTGGATTGCATTTGGACATGTCTCCGGAAGATTGTGTGCGTCTTGCGCAGGCATCATCAGCTCAAAATGCTATGGGCCTTGGATCGCAGGCTGTTGTGACAGATCTCAAATCCACATTGAATTTTATGGAAAACACGCCAACGAAATGATAGCCTGATAATGAAAGGCGTGTTTTCGATAATGGAAAAGCAAACAAACCCAACTCGACTTCCCGGCGTTCTGATGAGAGATGCATTTAGAGGGCTTAGGTTCGGCGCGCGTCGGGTCGGTCACATGTTTGTCTCGGCAAACATGCCGGAACCTCTTGGTTCTGCAGCCTCTGGGCTCCTTCGCAAAGCTGATAAGCTATCTTCCGAAGTTGAGCTGATGTCCCGAAAGTCAATTGGCGGTTCCTTCGGACCAAATAAGCTACCTGATTCCTCTTTGTTTGACGCAACAGGTTTGATGACCAGCATTGTTGATGTTTCAAAATGTGCAAACGCTGCGAAGGCTGGCTTGGTGTTTGCGCTGGAATCCTTCGGCGAAACCAACCCGTTCATTAGCGAGTACATTTGCCGTTCTTGCATGGAGCAATTTAAGAACGTAGGCAGCGACAAATCTTCAGCACAAAGATGCGTGGAATTGTTTAATCTCTTCGCTGACCAGAAGGTGTGCGGTGTACCGCCGGGTTTCAACGTAATTACCGATGAGAGCGATCAAGCAAACGTCTTTGCAGCCTATTTTGCGACTGTTCTTTGGCTTTTGGTGCCCAGAATTGAAACCACTTCGGAAGAAGAGCTGCTGTCTCACTGTTGTCGGGTCGCTAAAAGTAAAAAGTTGGATATTTTTTCCGCGCAATCAGATGTTTCTGCATTGGAGCAACTATTCGATTACTACTTGAAAATCATTTGACCAAGAGATGGTGAGTTGAACCCGCTTGTAACCAAAAAAACAGATGAGAGTGTTACGCCTGTGCGCCGTGCTGCGCGCAGGATGCGTTGGTTTTTCAAGGCTTTCAATGAGCAAGTAAAAACATGCGAGGCCAAAACCGGCTTTTCCTTCAAGGTTGATGAAGACAAAATACGTGAGGTGTTTCTAAATTGGGTTCAGGTGTTCGAAGCTCAAAAGCCATCTGATCCGGAACAAAAAGCCAACTACACCACATTTGCTGCGGCAACTATGCTCCGTGAGTTGATCCAAGGTCGGCCTTTGAGTGTTTTGCGGGAGCTTGAAAGTTCAGATAAAGAACAACCAGCCCATTTTTGGCCTGATGGTTATATCTACCTCATGTTCTGCATCGATGTTCGGGCCATGGTGTTTGAACAAGAGTTCGGCATTATTTGCGAGCCATCTCCTCGTGTTGACGATATCAAGACATGGTGGTCGTTTAAGGAAAACGCCGCTCAGGACGCCTCGACTGCAATTGGTTTTTTTGAACTCTTTGTCGGCGGTGCGCCAAATTGGTCAACACCAGGGTTCTTTTCCGCCGAACACGCAGAACAAAACTCTCTGGAGCATTACAACAAGGATCAAAAAACCATTTCGAAATGATCCGGGCCCGTTGAAAATTGCCAATAGGGATACACAGCAGCCGAAAAATGTGCCGCCGAGAAAATTTCAAAATCAACATTTTATAGTTTCGTGGGGCTATGAGGCCTTGCCCTCCAGCCGGAGATTTTAGTGTTGCCGGCAGGCAATGACTGCGAACCGATGCTCTGCAAAGTAGAGATTTTGCAAGATTACGCTGCCAACAAAACTATAAATATCGTAAAATTTAGCCGTTATTTTGTGTTCCAGCTTGTCGGGGGTATTGTCTTCAAGTTGGCTAAATCCACAAAGGTCTGCTCGAGTCGTGACAAAGCACTCGCCGGAATTTCAACGAGGATTAAACCATTATTTTGCCACTATTGGTGCAGCATCCAGCATTTTTTATTTCCTAAGTTGCTAAAATCTGTTTTGATTGACGATGAAAAGATGGTTACCTTGGGGATGTTGATAAAAAGCGCTTGTTTGAATGCGTTGTATCGGCAGGGATCATATATTAAAGCGTAAAAGATGCGTCTAGCTCGACAAGGCGTGTCGATCTAACAGGGGAAATATAAAATGAAAAATATCCTTCTTGCCGGACTGAGCACTGTTGCTCTGATGTCCGCGACTACTGCTTTTGCCGATGGTCACGAGATCAAAATTGGTGTGATCCTCGGTTTCTCTGGTCCACTTGAATCTATTACACCTGCTATGGGAGCTTCAGCAGAGCTCGCTATGAAGGAAATTTCAGATTCCGGCACTTTCATGGGCGGTAAGACTGTTACACCCGTTCGCGGAGATTCAACCTGCATTGACGCGGCGGCTGCTACAGCAACTGCCGAGCGACTTCTTTCTGCAGAAGGTGTTGCAGCTATCTTTGGTCCAGATTGTTCCGGCGTAACAACCGCTGTGGTGAACAATGTTGCTGTTCCGCAGGGTGTTCTGACCATTTCGCCATCTGCTACGTCACCGGCATTGTCATCCATCGAAGACAATGGCCTATTCTTCCGCACATCACCGTCTGATGCACGTCAGGGTGCTGTTTTGGCACAAGTTGTTAAAGATCGCGGCATCGACGAAGTTGCTGTTACTTTTACAAACAATGATTATGGCCAGGGCTTTGCTGATGCTTTTGTAGCATCCTATCAAGCAATTGGTGGCAAGGTAACATTGTCGGCAGCGCACGAAGATGGTCGTGGTGACTATTCCGCCGAAGTTGGCGCACTTTCTGCTGCGGGTGGTGATGCTCTTGTCGTACTCGGCTATATTGATCAAGGCGGACTGGGTGTCATGCGCTCAGCCATTGATACCGGCGCGTTCGACGTATTCGTTGGTGGTGATGGCATGTATGGAGACAGCCTGCTCGAAGCACTTGGTGATGATCTGGAATCTTGGTTTGGCACATTGCCTGGTTCTGCAATTGAAGGTGAAGATCCCTACGTTGCGCTTACCAAAGCTGCAGACATTGACATCAATGGTCCTTACGTCCGTGAAAGCTACGATGCAGCAGCGCTATTGCTTCTGGCTATGCACGCTAGCGGCGAAGCTAGTTCTGCCGCTGCAGGCAAAGTAATGGAAATCGCGAACGCACCAGGCGAGAAAATTGCTGCTGGTGAGTTAGCTAGGGCAATGGAACTTTTGGCTGCTGGTACTGATATCGATTATGTCGGCGCTTCAGGCGTTGAACTGATTGGACCAGGCGAGTCTTCTGGCGTTTATCGCGAGTTTGAACTGGTTGACGGTGCTCTTAAAGACGTGAAGAAGCATTAAGCTTTTTAGGCTTTCATGAGTTGAAGGTGACCGTCCATCGTATTGGACGGCCACCTTCTTTTACCAAAGGGCAAGGCCCTAAACTCCGCAACAGAATGGAGTTGCCATGATCCGAGTTACGGATCTGCACAAACGGTTCGGCGGCGTGCATGCTGTCGATGGCGCTTCCATCGAGATCAAAACCGGTACCATTACCGGACTGATCGGGCCCAACGGGGCCGGAAAAACCACACTTTTTAATGTCATTGCCGGCGCGTTTCCTCCCACTTCGGGCAAGGTTGAGCTGGATGGCGAAGATATTACCGGGCTTGCAGCACATGAACTGTTCAGCAAAGGTTTACTGCGCACATTTCAAATCGCCCACGAGTTTACATCCCTGACAGTAAGGGACAATTTGATGATGGTGCCACCTGGCCAGCCTGGTGAATCACTCATTGGCGCTTGGTTCAAACCAACTGAAGTGAAGGCAAGCGAAGCTCAGCTTCGAGAAAAAGCTGACGAAGTTCTTGCTTTCCTAAATCTTACCCACATAGCTGATGAGCGCGCGGGCAATTTGTCTGGCGGACAGAAAAAGCTGTTGGAGCTTGGGCGCACTATGATGGTGGACGCAAAAATCGTCTTCCTCGATGAGGTTGGCGCCGGCGTTAATCGCACGCTTCTCAACACCATTGGCGATGCAATCATCCGTCTCAACAAGGAGCGTGGCTACACGTTTTGCATGATTGAGCACGATATGGCCTTCATTTCCCGACTTTGCGATCCGGTTATTGTCATGGCCGAAGGAAAAGTTCTTGTGGAAGGCACTGCCGCAGAAGTTCGTAAGGACGAGCGCGTGATCGAGGCTTATTTAGGAGTTGGCCGCAAGCAGGCTGCCAAGCACGAAAACGAAGCGCCGAGCGCAGTATCAAGCCCTGAAGGGGCATCATTATGAGCCTACTCCAAGCCACTGACATGCGCGGCGGTTATGGCGCAGCTGACATTTTGAAGGGCTGCACTATCACCTGTGACAAGGGTGAGGTCGCAGTGATCGTTGGGCCAAATGGCGCAGGCAAGTCTACAGCCATTAAGGCCATTTTCGGAATGATGAATTTACGTGAAGGCGATGTAACCTTCGAAGGAAAATCTATCAAAAACCTGGCGCCGCAAGAGCGTGTAGAAGCTGGCATGGGCATGGTGCCGCAAACCAACAATGTCTTTCCTGGCATGACTGTTGAAGAAAATTTACAAATGGGCGCATTCCTTCGTGATGATGGTGGCGCCGATGTGATCGATAAAGTTTATGAACTTTTTCCCGCTGTCAAAGACAAACGCTACCAGCATGCAGGTGAGTTATCTGGAGGACAGCGTCAGCAAGTTGCCGTCGGTCGGGCCATGATGACCGAGCCAACGCTGTTGATCCTTGATGAGCCTACCGCTGGCGTTTCACCAATTGTGATGGATGAGTTGTTTGATCGGATATTAGAGATCGCCAAAACTGGCGTTGCAATTTTGATGGTTGAACAGAATGCCCGCCAAGCACTGGAAATCGCCGACACCGGCTATGTTTTGGTGGAAGGTCAGAACCGCTTTACAGATACCGGGGAAGCGCTGTTGGCCGACAAAGAAGTGCGGGCCACATTCCTTGGCGGGGACCAAAGCTGATGCAAGATTTCGCTAACGCTTTCGTACTCCTTTCAAACTTCGTTCTCATCCCGTCTGTAACGTATGGCGCACAACTCGCGCTTGGTGCATTGGGCATTACGCTGGTGTTTTCCATTCTGCGCTTTGCCAATTTCGCCCATGGCGATACGATGGCATTCGGCACAATGATCGCCATTTTTTGCACCTGGGGCCTGCAGGCCCTGGGTCTCTCGCTTGGGCCACTGCCGGTCGCGTTGATTTCCCTGCCAGTGGCAATTGCGATCACGATTGGTCTGGTGCTGGGTATCGACAAAGTAATCTACCGATTCTACCGCAATAAGAAGGTCGATCCCATTATTCTTGTCATGGCGTCGGTGGGCGTGATGTTCATGATGAATGGCTTGGTGCGCATTTTGATTGGTACCAGTAGTATTTCGTTTGCTGATGGTTCCCGCTTCATTATCCGGGCTCGTGAGTTCAAGGAAATGACCGGGCTCGATGAAGGCTTGGCCTTGCGTACATCTCAGGTGATCACCATCGTGGTGGCGGTCGCGGTTATGATCGCTCTGTTCTGGTTTTTACAGAAAACACGCACAGGCAAGAGCATGCGCGCTTTTTCTGATAATGAAGATCTAGCATTGCTTTCAGGCATCAAGCCGGAGCGCGTGGTGCAAGTCACGTGGATCATTGCAGCAACGCTGGCCACCATTGGAGGCGTGCTATACGGCTTGGACAAAGGCTTCCGCCCATTCACCTATTTCCAATTGCTGCTACCCATGTTTGCAGCCGCTATTCTAGGAGGCATAGGCCAGCCTATTGGCGCAGTTGTCGGAGGGTTTGTGATTGCCTTTTCGGAGGTTTCGCTGACTTACGCTTATAGACGTGTGTTCGAATACATCGGGCCAGAGGGCTTTGAAGTTGCGGGCCTCGCGCAATTAATTCAAACCGAATATAAGTTTGCGATTTCCTTCATTCTTTTAGTCATTGTGCTGCTTATACGCCCCACCGGTATTTTTAAGGGACGTGTGCTATGAGCGGTTCAACAGCCACCTCACCAACGAAGACCACTCTTTTGCGTCAACCATGGTTTCTGATTGCGGTCATGGTAGCGCTTCTTGCGTTTACTGGCTTTGCGCAAAGCTGGCTATTTGCACTGACGATCGTGCAGCTCTGCATGATCTCCGCCATAATGGCATTAGGTGTGAACGTGCAGTGGGGCTATGCCGGATTGTTCAATGCGGGAACTATGGGCTTCGCTGCGCTTGGCGGGGTTGCAGCTGTTCTGGTCGCCGCTGATCCGGTGGCGGAGGCATGGTCAGCGGGTGGAGTTGGCATTGCTCTCTCGTTGCTTATTATTGGCGCAACTATTGCAGCGGTTGTTTTGGTACGTGCCAAGCTAAACGGTTTGGTTTGTTTTCTCGCCACTGCCTTGGTTCTGATCATAGGGTATCTTTTGTTCGCGGGTGCCTTCGGTCCGGCAACAGAAGCTATTGAAGCTGTGAACCCTGCACAAACCGGTTATCTGGGCGGTATGGGTATCTCCATCCTTTTCGGCTGGCTTGTTGGCGGTTTGTTGGCCGCCGGTGCAGCTTGGATCATCGGCAAGATTGCCATTGGCCTGCGGTCAGATTATCTGGCAATCGCGACACTTGGCATTGCTGAAATCATTCTAGCTGTCATTAAGAACGAAGATTGGCTAGTCCGCGGCGTAAAAAACGTCACCAACCTGCCACGTCCAGTTCCCTATGAGATCGATCTGCAAGCAGACCCTGCATTTCTAGAGCTTGCGCAGAACTGGGGCATGGACCCTATGGCCCTGGCCAGCATTGCGGTCAAACTTGCTTTCATTGCGTTGTTTGCAATCGTGCTGATTGTGCTGGTCTACCTGTCTGAAAAAGCACTTTATTCTCCCTGGGGTCGTATGATGCGCGCTATCCGCGATCAACCAGATGCAGCCGCTGCAATGGGCAAGGATGTCAAGCGCAGGCACTTGCAGGTCTTTGTTCTGGGTTCAGCCATTTGTGGTATTGCAGGCGCCATGCTTGTGACACTGGATGGCCAGTTTACACCGGGTTCCTATCTACCCCTGCGTTTCACATTCCTCATCTGGGTCATGGTGATCGTTGGCGGATCGGGCAACAATATGGGTTCGGTGCTGGGTGGTTTCCTCATCTGGTTCGTTTGGGTCCAGTCTGAATCCGCAGGTTTCGCGCTCATGAATGGCCTGTCTGGCCTTTTGCCGGAAGACAGCTCCATACGCGGTAACCTTGTAGAGGCGGCACCGCATCTTCGCCCAGTTCTCATGGGTCTTATTCTGGTACTTGCCCTTCGCTTTGCGCCAAAGGGCCTAATACCTGAGCGGTAAGTCAAGGTGGGCGAAACTTTGAAGTCTTGGAAGAAATTCTGAGAAATTGAATACTACAAGCACCAGAATTTGCGGTGAGATTGGCAGCAAAAAAATCGCCACGGCGTGTTGTCGTAGGTGAAACACTATTTGATAGGAATGAGCAAAAGGCGATTAACACAACTTTTATATTGGGTTGGATCAACGGCAAGTTCCGATAAACATTTCTATATAGTTGCGAAGGGTATATAGCGCGCGCTCAAAGAATTTTATTCCCAGTTTGACACTGCAATAAGACAATTCCCCCGGATTTAACTCATGGAAATATGTGCAAAGAGGCAGCTTCTTTGGCCTCTTGAGGCTTTTCATATCACGCTAGGTGCCTCTAGATAGTCACGCAGGAAGGTTTTCGTGCCAACTCCCAGGAAACAGTAAAACCGAAAACTGATCTCTAAGTATTGCCGTTGAAGGGAACTCCTAATAGTTTGACAAATTAGAGTTGAATGTTTGGTGTAGCAGGTAATTTATCAAAATTTGTGCATTGCACAATATTTAAAATTGCGCAAAAATTGGACATGACCGAACGCTTCCCCTCCGTACTGATCATTGATGAAAACAACACGCGGGCTTCAATTATTGAAGCCGGTTTGACCGCTGCCGGCCATGACCGCGTGACCACAATCAACGAAATGCATGGTATTGCAGCAAGAATTGTTGCGCTTGAACCCGATGTGATTGTTATCGATCTGGAGAACCCAAATCGGGACATGCTTGAAAATGTGTTTCAGCTGTCGCGTGCGGTTAAACGCCCGATTGCTATGTTTGTGGATAGATCTGACAATCAGACCATGCAGTCAGCAATAGAGTCTGGCGTATCGGCATATGTGGTCGATGGCCTCCGTCAAGAACGTGTGAAATCTATCCTCGATATGGCCATTACAAGGTTCAACGCTTTCGCGCGTCTTGAACGGGAGTTGGAAGAAGCGCGTGGTGCATTGGAGGGCCGTAAAATCATCGATCAAGCCAAAGGCCTAATTATGAAATCACGTGGCATGGATGAAAATTCGGCCTATAAATTGCTTCGCAAAACGGCGATGAGTCAGAACCGAAAAATAGTCGAAGTCGCCGAAAGCCTGGTTATGTCGGCAAACCTTCTGGGAGGCGACAATGATTGAACTTAACGCAGGGTTCCTTCCTCTGACTGATAGTGCAATCTTGATTGTCGCAAAGGAAAGGGGCTTTGCGGAGGATGAAGGCATCGCTTTAAATTTGATGCGTGAATCTTCGTGGGCAAATGTGCGCGACAGGCTGGCAATTGGCCAGTTTGAAATCGCTCATGCACTGGCGCCGATGCCAATTGCAGCAAATCTCGGACTAACGCCGTTTAATACTAAGCTGATTGCACCTATGGCGCTGGGCCTTGGTGGTAACGCTATTACAGTGAGCGTTGGACTTGGCAATGCCATGCGTGAAGCGCATGCATTTGATATCATTGATGCAAAATCTGCTGGGTTGGCATTATCAGGTGTCATCAAGCAACGAGAAGAAGAAGGTAAAAGGCCTCTACAATTTGGTGTGGTCCATCCTTTTTCAGGACATAATTTTGAACTGCGTTATTGGCTTTCCGCGTCTGGTATTCAGCCTGATAAGGATGTCGAAATTGTCATACTTCCACCACCATTCATGCCAGATGCATTGCTATCAGGCCAGATTGATGGGTTTTGCGTTGGTGAGCCATGGAATTCGGTTGCTGTATCAAAAAACGCAGGCATGTTGATAACAACAAAGTCTGCAATTTGGGCGTCCAGCCCCGAAAAAGTATTGGCTGTGCGTGATGATTGGGCGAGCGATAATCACAACACGTTATGCGCATTGATACGTGCTCTTTATAAGTCAGCTGCGTGGTGCGGCGACAGCAACAATCATTATGAATTGGCGGATCTTTTGGGGAAGCCTGAGTATCTTGACCGGCCGGTCGGGCAGATATTGCCTGCAGTGACTAGCTCGATTCTCGCTGATGTTCTGGCGACCAGCGAAACAAACTTTTTCGAACCCTATGCGCGCGCAGCTACATTTCCTTGGCAAAGTCATGCGCTTTGGTTTTACACGCAAATGGTGCGTTGGGACTATTTCGAACACAGCGCTAAAAAAGCAGAGCTTGCCCGCTCTAGTTATCGTCCAGATATATATCGTTCCGCATTATCTCAAATGGATATTCCTGTGCCTGCGGCAAATTCCAAAGTTGAAGGTGCCCTTAAGCAGACTGTGGCTGTTGGAGTTTCAACCCAATCATTATTTCTGGGCCCGGATGGCTTCTTCGACGGCAAGACTTTCGATCCTGACGAGTTCGTAAGTTACATTGAGGCGCAAAAATCGAAACATTAATTGTGCGATGCGCAATTTTGCACAAATATTGATCAAGAAAATGCTGCTGCGCACAAAACTCATGCATCAAGTTTCTATAAGTTTTCAGGAATAATTTCGTAAGCCATTGTTTTTAAATAATATAAATTATTTCTGAAAACTGGCACGCTAAATGCAAAGTAAAGATTAGCTATTCAAAGCTGAAAATGGGGTCCAATGACGGGCCCACAATAGGCATAGCCGCCAAACCAATGAAACCTGCATCCTCCCGCGGGCTAATTGGCTTGGCGGTTTTTTTATGTGGAAAATCCACAAACAGGAGATAGGCAATGGGAATAAAATTTACGCGACGTTCAGCATTGGCGGTCGCCGCATTCGCACTTGCATCAGCAACGGCGGTTTCATCCGGCTCAGCAGAAATGTTGGATGTCGAAAAAGATGAATTGAAATTTGGCTTCATCAAACTAACAGATATGGCGCCGCTCGCCATAGCATATGAGAAAGGATATTTTGAAGACGAAGGTCTTTTCGTAACGCTTGAACCACAAGCAAACTGGAAGGTTTTGCTGGATCGCGTAATCACTGGCGAACTTGATGGTGCGCATATGTTGGCGGGGCAGCCTCTTGCTGCCACTATCGGTTTTGGAACCAAAGCGCATATTGTCACACCATTTTCAATGGATTTGAACGGAAACGGCATCACTGTTTCCAACGAAGTGTGGGATCTGATGAAGCCCCATCTTGAGATGGACAGTGAAGGGAAGCCAGTTCATCCAATCAAAGCCGATGCGCTGAAGAAAGTGGTCGATGGTTTCAAAGAGGCTGGGCGACCATTCAACATGGGTATGGTCTTCCCAGTGTCCACACATAATTACGAGCTTCGCTACTGGTTGGCATCTGGTGACATTCACCCAGGCTTTTATTCTCCAAACGACGTTTCTGGCCAAATTGGAGCTGATGCGCTTTTGTCAGTAACGCCTCCTCCACAAATGCCCGCAACGCTGGAAGCGGGAACAATTGATGGTTATTGCGTGGGTGAACCGTGGAATCAGGCCGCAGTATTCAAAGGTATCGGTGTCCCGGTGATTACCGATTATGAAATCTGGAAAAACAACCCTGAAAAAGTTTTCGGACTGACTAAAGAATTCACTGAGCAGAACCCGAACACCACTTTGGCACTGACGAAAGCGCTGATACGCGCAGCCAAATGGCTCGATGAAGACAACAATGCAAATCGCATGGAAGCCGTCGAAATTCTGGCACGTTCCGAATATGTGGGTGCCGACGCCGAAGTAATTGCAAACTCAATGACCGGTACGTTTGAGTATGAGAAAGGCGATAAGCGCGACGTTCCAGATTTCAATGTTTTCTATCGTTATTTCGCGACATACCCTTACTACTCAGATGCAATTTGGTACCTGACCCAAATGCGACGTTGGGGTCAAATTTCGGAAGCCAAATCCGATACATGGTTTGATGAGACCGCGAAGTCCGTCTACTTGCCAGACACCTATTTGAAAGCAGCCCGCATGCTGGTGGAAGAGGGGCATGTCGCAGAAGCAGATTTCCCTTGGGATAGTGATGGATACCGCGCTCCCACGCCTGCAGAAGATATCATTGATGGCATTGGCTACGATGGCAAATCTCCAAATGACTATCTGAATTCTCTGAAAATTGGTCTCAAAGGCGATGAGGTCGCCGGCGGTTAACTCTTTCCCGAAAAAATGACGGAGCGCGAGTTGCTGCGCTCCGTCAAATGGTAATTCTGATCAAAGGATCTAAAAATGGCTGATGTCATAGATACGGCGCCGATTAACACCAAAGGCCGTGAAAAGGTTTTCTCAGCTATCACAAAAGCCAGTGGATGGCTCGACGCCCTTGGTTTTTCTTGGCTCGTGCCAATCTTGCGCATGATCGCGGGCGACAGCCCCAAAGAACAATTGGGCGAATTGCGCCGTGTCCTGCTGATTCCGCTTCTGGGAATTCTGGCATTCTTATTGGCCTGGGGCATTTTGGCGCCAAAGGTTCAGACCTCATTGGGAGCTGTTCCCGGGCCGGCACAGGTTTGGGAGCAAGTGGGAAATCTGTGGGATGACCATGTGCGCGAACGTGAAAAAGCAGACGCATTTTACACACGACAGGACGAGCGCAACGCCAAACTCGAAGCTGCTGGTAAGCCGCCCAAATTTCGCTCTTATACAGGAAAACCAACCTACTTTGACCAAATTGTTACGTCGCTCTTTACGGTGGGTTTGGGTTTCTTGATTGCGACCATTATTGCGGTTCCGCTGGGTATTGCCTCCGGGCTTTCGCGAAATTTCAACGGCGCAATCAATCCGTTGATCCAAATATTCAAACCGGTGTCGCCACTTGCTTGGCTTCCGATTGTCACCATGATTGTTTCCGCTACTTATGCAGCACCCTATGATTGGATGCCAAAATCTCTTCTTATTTCTGCTGTTACCGTAACGCTTTGTTCTATGTGGCCGACGCTCATAAACACAGCTCTTGGGGTCGCGTCTGTTGACAAGGACCTGATGAATGTTGGCCGGGTACTTCAGCTGTCAACATCAAAGACAATCACGCAAGTGGTTTTGCCATCGTCATTGCCACTTATCTTTACAGGGCTTCGTTTGTCTCTGGGTGTGGGCTGGATGGTTTTGATAGCGGCTGAAATGCTGGCCCAAAACCCGGGCCTCGGTAAATTCGTCTGGGATGAATTCCAAAACGGTTCGTCGCGTTCTCTTGCAAAAATTATGGTTGCTGTTCTGACAATTGGGATCATCGGCTTCATGCTTGATCGCTTGATGTTCGCCTTGCAGCGCGCATTCACATTTTCCGCCAACCGATAGGACCAAGTGATGAGCTTTCTTGAAATTTCATCGATGTCGAAATCCTACGGTGAGGACACGAATAAGACCGAAATATTGCATGACATAAATCTAAAGGTCGAAGAGGGTGAATTCATCGCCATTGTCGGATTTTCCGGATCTGGCAAAACAACACTCATTTCAACGCTGGCTGGTTTGATCCAGCCAGATGAGGGTGGTGTTATCTTCAAAGGCACCCAGATTGATGGTCCCGGCGCAGAGCGCGGCGTTGTATTTCAATCTTATTCCTTGATGCCTTGGATGACAGTTGCTGGCAATGTGGCACTGGCAGTCGATAGTGTTTTTGGCAAAAAAACCAAAGTTGAACGCAAGCAAATTGTCGACAAATACATTGATATGGTGGGTCTCACGCATGCGAAGGATCGTAAACCGTCTGAACTTTCAGGCGGCATGCGCCAGCGTGTTGCTGTTGCACGTGCCTTGGCCATGCAGCCTGAGGTCTTGTTACTTGATGAGCCTCTCTCTGCTTTGGATGCGTTGACGCGGGCCAAACTCCAAGACGAGTTCGCTGATATTTGCGAAAAAGAGAAAAAGACAATTGTTCTCATTACCAATGATGTCGATGAAGCCATTCTGCTTGCGGACCGCATTGTCCCTCTTACACCTGGCCCAAAGGCGACACTGGGACCAAATTTCAAAGTAGAAATTGCTCGTCCACGTAGCCGGGCTGACATGAATTCCAATGAAGATTTCATTCGCCTGCGCGGAGAAATAACAAGCTACCTCATGGAAGTAGGTGCACAGCGGGGTGCCGCCGACGAACGTGAAATCAGCTTGCCGAACGTTGTGCCAGTATCTTTTGGAAAAGATAAACTACCTGAAGCCTATGTCGCAGCGTCAGCAGCTCTTAAGCAAGATCGCTTTCTGGAGTTTAGCCAGCTTAAAAAAGTTTACCCTACGCCAAAGGGTCCACTCACAGTGGTGGACGGCTTTGAGATGACTATGAAAAAGGGTGAGTTTACAACCTTGATTGGTCACTCAGGTTGCGGGAAATCCACCGTTCTTTCCATGGTGGCAGGCCTAAATCCAATAACCGAAGGCGCGATAATTCTGGATGGCCATCACATCACAGAGGCGGGCCCTGACCGTGCCGTGGTTTTCCAGGCGCCATCCCTAATGCCATGGCTTACTGCCTATGAAAATGTAGCATTGGGTGTAGATCGTGTTTACCCAAATGCCAGCAAGGCCGAGCGTAATGACGTTGTAGAGTACTATCTTCAACGCGTTGGTTTGATCGACAGCATGCACCGCGCAGCTTCAGATCTTTCGAATGGCATGAAACAGCGTGTTGGGATAGCCCGTGCGTTTGCACTTTCGCCCAAACTTCTCCTGCTCGATGAGCCTTTTGGCATGCTGGACAGTCTGACACGCTGGGAGCTTCAAGACGTTCTCATGGATGTATGGAAGCGCACACAAGTAACGGCGATATGTGTCACTCACGATGTGGATGAAGCTATCCTTTTAGCAGACCGTGTCGTGATGATGTCGAACGGCCCGAACGCAAAAATTGGCAACATTATGGATGTTGACCTTGAGCGGCCACGGTCCCGTAAGGCTTTGCTCAATCATGAAGATTACTACGCGTATCGGGAAGAACTTCTGGAGTTCCTTGAAGCCTATGAAGGCGGTGCAAACCCGACAGAAGATCAGCTGAAATCTATTTCCGAAAAACGCAGCACGCGCATTTTGCGGCAAAAAAAATCTGCGGCCAATCTCGTTGCAGCGGAGTAAAATATGACACAGAAACCAAAACTAATTGTCGTTGGCAACGGCATGGCACCAGGCCGTATGTTAGAATATCTCTTTGAGATTGATGCGCAAGCCTATGACGTGTCTGTGTACAATGCGGAGCCGCGCGTAAATTACAATCGGCTTATGCTTTCGCCGGTATTGTCAGGTGAGAAAAAGTACGAAGATATCATCACCCACGACGAAGACTGGTACGCGTTTCATGGGGTGACGCTGCACAAAGCATCCAAAGTTGTTGCAATAGATCGTGATGCCAAGACGGTAACATGTGAGCACGGAACAACTGCGCATTATGATCGTTTGGTGATCGCGACTGGTTCAAACCCCTTCATAATTCCGCTGCCAGGTCACGATCTGGATGGTGTGTTGACCTATCGTGATTTGGATGATGTGGAACGCATGATCGATGTTTCCGAAACCAAGGGCAGGGCGGTAGTGATCGGCGGTGGTTTGCTTGGTCTTGAAGCCGCTGCTGGTTTAAAGATGCAAGGCATGGATGTCACTGTGTTGCATCTTATGCCAACTTTGATGGAGCGTCAGCTCGATCCAACAGCCGGTTATCTTCTCGAAAAAGCATTCGATGATCTTGGCATTGACGTCATCACGAAGGCCAATACGAAGCAAATTCTCGGGCATGATGGATCAGTCGTAGGTGTTGAACTTGAAGACGGCACACGAATTGATGCGTGTATGGTGGTAATGGCCGTTGGTATCCGCCCGAGTACTGATCTTGCAAAAGATTCTGGGCTTCATACGGGCCGGGGTGTGATAGTTTCAGATGATATGCGCACGTCGGATCCCAATGTCTTTTCGCTCGGCGAATGCGTTGAGCACCGAGGCCTTTGTTACGGATTAGTAGCGCCACTTTATGAAATGGCCAAAGTGACCGCGCAACAATTGTGTGGTGATGCAAGCGCTACATATACAGGCTCTGTCACAGCAACCAAACTTAAGGTGACCGGTATTGATTTGTATTCAGCTGGCGATTTTGCTGAGGCTGATGATCGTGAAGAAATTGTGCTGCGTGATGCAATGGCGGGTGTCTACAAGCGGCTTGTCCTGAAAGACAACAAGATAATGGGCGCAGTGCTTTATGGTGAAACGTCCGATGGGCCATGGTTCTTCGACATGCTTAAAAAGGGCACAGATGTCTCCAAGATGCGCGAGACGCTAATATTTGGCCAGGCGTATCAGGGTGGTGCCGCAATGGACCCGTTGGCAGCCGTTGCAGCCTTGCCGGATGATGCGGAAATCTGCGGTTGTAACGGCATTTGTAAATCTACGATCACCAATGCAATTTCCTCAAAAAGCCTTGCGAACTTGGATGATGTGCGAGCCCATACAAAAGCATCTGCATCCTGCGGGACCTGCACCGGGCTTGTAGAGCAATTGCTTACGCTATCGCTTGGTGACGCCTATAATCCGAACGCGGTGACGCCGATGTGTGGTTGTACAGAATTGGGTCATGATGATGTAAGGCGATTGATTGTCGCCAAGAAACTCAAGTCAATTCCTGCTGTCATGCAGGAGCTAGAGTGGAAAACATCTTGTGGCTGCGCAAAATGCCGTCCAGCGCTCAACTATTATCTCGTTTGTGACTGGCCAGATGAATATGCTGATGATTATCAGTCGCGCTTTATCAACGAACGTGTCCACGCCAACATTCAAAAAGACGGCACATATTCAGTTGTTCCACGCATGTGGGGTGGCATGACGTCATCATCTGAATTGCGGGCAATTGCCGATGTTGTCGATAAATTCGAAATACCGGCTGTGAAGGTAACAGGCGGTCAGCGCATTGACATGCTGGGTATCAACAAGGAAGACCTGCCGGCTGTTTGGGCGGACTTGGGCAAAGCGGGCTTTGTATCCGGTCAGGCCTACGCAAAAGGGTTGCGGACAGTAAAGACGTGTGTGGGAACCAATTGGTGTCGTTTCGGAACACAGGACTCTACCGGCCTTGGTATCAAGCTAGAGAAATTCATGTGGGGTTCCTGGACGCCTGCCAAACTGAAAATGGCGGTGTCTGGATGCCCAAGGAACTGTTCAGAAGCGACATGTAAAGACATCGGAATTATTTGCGTCGATAGCGGATTTGAAATCCATTTCGCAGGTGCCGCAGGTCTCGATATCAAAGGAACTGAAGTTCTTGGTCATGTGAAGAGCGGCGATGAAGTGATGGAACATGTCGTCGCCTTAGCACAGATGTATCGAGAGCAAGGTAGGTATCTCGAACGGATTTACAAATGGGCAAAGCGCATTGGAATTGACGAGATTCGCTCACAAATCATGGATGATGAAGGTAAGCGAAAAGCTTATTATGATCGCTTTGTATTTAGCCAAAAATTTGCACAGGTGGATCCTTGGTCCGAGCGTGTTTCTGGGATCGACAAACACGAGTTTAACCCAATGGCGACGCTTTCATTGGAGGCTGCGGAATGAACGCGATGACAAAGACATGGGTTTCAATTGGCTCACTCAATGACATTCCCCGGCGCGGCGCACGCTGCGTAAAGAATGGCGAAATGACGATCGCAATATTCCGGACATCGGATGATCGGGTTTTCGCACTGGAAGATAAGTGCCCGCATAAAAATGGCCCATTGAGCCAAGGCATTGTTCATGATGGATGCGTTACATGCCCGCTGCACAACTGGGTTATAAATCTAGAAACTGGAACTGCCCAAGGTGCCGATGAAGGAGAAACGCTCTCTTTTCCAATTAGATTGGATGGAGATGACGTGCTTCTCCGACTGGGTGCTTGAAGTGACGACCGTACAAACCAACACAACCAAAACAACCTGTCCATATTGTGGTGTGGGTTGCGGTGTGTTGGCCAGCAAAAAGCTCGACGGCGGCATAGATATCAAAGGTGATCCGGATCATCGCGCAAACTTTGGTCGGTTGTGTTCCAAAGGAGCTGCATTGGGCGAAACCATCGATCTTGATGGACGACTTCTGTATCCGCAAATCAATGGTACCCGTTCTTCATGGGCTGAGGCACTTGAACTTGTAGCAGCAAAGTTCAGTCAAGTGATTGCTGAGCATGGGCCTGAAAGTGTGGCCTTTTATGTATCTGGTCAGATTTTGACCGAAGACTATTATGTCGCGAACAAGCTGATGAAAGGCTATATCGGCTCTGCCAATATAGATACGAATTCGCGCTTGTGCATGGCGTCTTCTGTTGCGGGTCACAAACGTGCTTTTGGCAGCGATACCGTTCCGGGGAATTATGAAGATCTGGAGCTTGCAGATCTTGTTGTATTAACCGGCTCAAACCTGGCTTGGTGTCATCCCGTAATTTATCAGCGCATCGTGGCGGCGAAAGCTGCCAATCCGGAAATGAAAGTCGTACTGATTGATCCCCGTCGGACGATGACCGCTGATATCGCTGATATTCATTTGGCAATCGCGAGTGATGGTGATGTTGCGTTATTCAACGGATTACTTGCCTATCTTGCGCAAACTGGCGCAACAAATTCTGATTATGTTGAAAAACACACCAACGGTTTTTCAGAAGCTCTTCAGTCTGCAAGTGTAGCCTCTCTCGAAGATATAGCTCTGCGGACTGGTCTTAGTGCCTCACAGATAGAGTCATTTTACGCACTTTGGCGAGACCGGGAAAAAGTCGTCACGGTCTTCAGCCAGGGCGTAAATCAAAGCAGCGGTGGTACAGACAAAGTCAACGCAATTATCAACTGTCATCTTGCGACCGGCCGCATTGGCAAACCAGGTATGGGACCGTTTTCGATTACGGGTCAGCCTAATGCGATGGGTGGTCGCGAAGTAGGTGGTCTTGCCAATATGCTCGCCGCACACATGGTGCTTGAAAATGCTGAGCATCGTGATTGCGTGCGACGTTTTTGGCAATCGCCCACCATTGCAGACACTCAAGGTTTAAAAGCTGTCGATATGTTTGATGCGGTTGCAGATGGCCGCATTAAAGCAATTTGGATTATGGCTACAAACCCGGTTGATTCCATGCCAAACGCAGATGCAGTAGAAGCCGCTCTGGAAGCATGCCCATTTGTTGTGGTGTCAGATATTGTGGCCAAGACCGATACCTTGCGCCATGCCCACGTGAAACTGCCGTCACTAGGCTGGGGCGAAAAAGAAGGAACGGTCACCAATTCTGAACGCTGTATCTCCTTGCAAAAGGCATTTTTGCCAGCTCCAGGTGAAGCGACAGCTGACTGGTGGCAGATGGTTCAAGTTGCAAGGCGCATGGGCTTTGTCGAAGGTTTTTCTTTTGAAAACGCGGCATCAATTTTTCGCGAATACGCTGCCCAGACCGCATTTGAAAATAATGGAACGCGCGATCTCGATATCGGTGCGTATGCGCACATAACCGATGCTGACTATGGCAAACTTTCTTCATTTCAATGGCCAAAGCCTGCCTCCAGACTATCTTTGAAACAGGAAAACCGCTTTTTTGCCAATGGGGGATTTTACACATCAAATAAGCGAGCAAATTTTGTTGCCGTGACGTCTCCATCTGTGCGGAAGAGCGCCGACGAGAAGAGTTTTACCCTGAACACTGGCCGCATTCGTGATCAATGGCACACGATGACGCGCACATCCAAAAGTGCGCGACTTTCATCGCATATCGCAGAGCCATTTGTGGAAATTCACCCCAGTGATGCGACCACACTTAATATTGCCGATGCAGACTTGGTTGAAGTGGAAAACAAGCAGGGCAAAATAGTGGTCCGCGCACTCATCACAGACAGAGTATCGCCGGGGCAATGCTTTGTTCCCATGCATTTTACTGATCAGGTTGCAGCCAATGCACGCGTTGATCGGTTGGTCTCGCAAGAGACAGATCCGTTTTCCGGTCAACCGGCACTCAAAAGCTCATCAGTGAGTTTAGCGCGCTTCAGCGCAAAGAGGTTTGGGTTCGTTGTTAATGACAAAGAACCTGCACTAAATGGATTTCCATATTGGGCTATCGCAAAGACAGACTATGGGTTTCGAGCTGAGTTTGCAGCGTTGGATGTCGTTGGAACTGACGAGGACCTCGCTCGCAAGGTTTTAAAGCTTACATCTGATGCAGCTCTATTGGTTTTCTCAGATCATAAAAATGGCATCACAAGCGCCGCATCATTTGACGGCCCTAACTTGATTGGTGCTGTTTATCTCGCCGACAAGCCCGTGCATGTGTCTCGTGGTTGGATTGCAGACCAACTTGGAAACTCTTTTAAAGATCTAAATTCTAGGTGGCGAGTGGCCGCTGGCAGACCCGCCAATGACGTTCCAGATAAAGGCGCCATAATTTGCTCCTGCATGGGAATTGGTAAAAATGAAATCTCGGCCGCTGCGCGTGGCGGTTGCTTTTCAGTGAGCGCAATTGGATCAGCAACTGGCGCGGGGACAAATTGCGGTTCCTGCAAGTCGGAAATTAAGGTAATAATCAATGAACATCAGCTCGTCGCTGCAGAATAACCAAACACGGCGGTCCGCAGGCAAAGAGCGGATGGCCGCGCTTGCAACACTGCCTGTTTTTTATAAACTGACCGGAAAGAAAGCACTGGTCGCTGGCGGCTCAGATGCTGCGGCATGGAAGGCTGAATTGCTGGCCGCCGCAGGCGCGGATGTGAAGATCTACGCCTCGGAACTTGACCCTGTTTTCGAGGCGTTGATAGCAGTTCCACCGGTCGCAGGATCATTTACTTTTTTCAAAAGGCCATGGGCGCCCGATTGTTTCAAGCATATGCAGATTGCAATTTGCGATGCAGAGACCGAAGGAGAGGCTCAGGCATTTTATTGTACGGCACGCGCTGCCGGCGTTGCAGTAAATGTAATCGACAAACCAAAATACTGCGAGTTTCAATTTGGCTCCATAGTCAACCGATCCCCAGCCGTGATTTCTGTCTCTACAGACGGAGCTGCACCAATTTTGGGGCAAGCTATTCGGCGTCGTATCGAAACATTGATTGCACCACCGGTAGCTGCGTGGGCGCATCTTGCGCAAACTATTCGCGGTGCGGTGAACGAGCGATTGGAAATGGGCGCTCCGCGCCGGGCATTTTGGGAAAAGTTTGTTGATCGGGCATTTGTTGGGCAGCCTTCCATGGGTGCTGCAGAAGAAATGATACTGGAGGCGGCCGCTATATCAGGTCATGCCTTGTCGCTAAAAGGAAAGGTAACTTTGGTTGGGGCTGGGCCTGGGGATGCAGAGTTGCTGACCCTAAAGGCTGTCCGCGCATTACAAGCAGCGGACGTTATTCTTTTCGATGACCTGGTATCTGGAGATGTGTTGGAACTGGCACGTCGTGAAGCAAAACGAATGTTGGTAGGAAAACGCGGTGGACGCGAAAGTTGCAAGCAAGAAGATATCAATAATACGATGATTACGTTAGCAAAAGCTGGCAAAAATGTGGTTCGTCTAAAGGGTGGTGACCCAATGATTTTTGGACGGGCAGGCGAAGAAATTTCAATGCTTCAAAACGAAGGTATAGACGTATCTGTTGTACCAGGCATTACGTCAGCACTGGCCATGGCCTCAGAACTTGGAGTGTCGCTCACCCATCGCGATCACGCGCAATCTGTACGCTTTGTCACGGGCCATAGCCGTAAGGGTGAATTGCCAAAGGACATGGATTGGGCAGGTATCTCAGATCCTGAAACCACTACAATATTCTACATGGGTGGGAGAACCGCTTCGCAAATCTCATCTACGCTTATAGGACATGGGCTGCGCGCCGAAACACCAATTGTTGTTTCGCAGTCAATCGGACGGTCAACTTCTCAACGCTGGGTCGGTACGCTCACTCAGCTAGAAAGTGGAATGGCTAGCATTGGATATGACCAACCGGTCTTGATTGGAGTTGGCGAAGTGTTTGGTCAGCTTTTAGAAACAGGAAACAATTTAGAGAAGCCAAGCAATGACGTTGATCTAAATTCAATTTGCCAGAAAAGCTTCGCATAATTCCGTTTGCCAACTGACTGACAGATTGATTACAAAAGTTACTAACATAGCGTCCAGTTAGCTAGATAATGTTCCCCTGTCTGACGTCAGCACTTATGGGTCCAAATAGCGGTATTTGATAAGAGAGTGTTCTTGGCTCATCGTAACCACTGAGGAGTGGGACATGAGACAGACAACTGGAACACGCAAAAGCCCTGGCGAGAAGATCGTCAAAGAT